>JBDTNJ010000284.1:0-7830 GCA_039933825.1 Luteolibacter sp. | reverse complement strand
CCTCTTCTCATTCCCACCATCGCCAAGGCCATGGGCTGGGAAGCCGCATTTCTAATCATCGGCGCACTTGGTTTCCTATGGATGGGATTCTGGCTCTTCTTTTATCACAAGCCCGACGTAAACCCAAGCGTGAACGAGTTGGAACTCGCCTATATCCAGCAGGACCAACTGACTGACTCACCTGCAGAATTAGCCTCCGAGGCGAACGGTAGAAAGGTGTCCATTTCCACCTGTCTGAAATACCGCCAGACGTGGGCCTTCGCGCTCGGCAAGTTCATGACTGACGGGGTCTGGTGGTTTTTCCTTTTCTGGACGCCCGCCTATCTAAGTTCGGTTTACGGCATCAAGTCGTCCGACACGGCCGGTAAGCTAGCCATTTTCGTGCTCTACTCCATCACACTGCTCTCAATTATCGGCGGCTGGTTGCCGAGTTTCTTCGTTAGCAAACTGGGCATGACCCCCTACGCCAGCCGGAAGCGGGCAATGCTCATTTTCGCCTTCATCCCATTACTTGCCCTCGTCGCCCAACCGCTTGGCCGTTATTCCTACTGGCTGCCGGTCATCATCATCGGCATCTCCGGAGCTGCACACCAGGCTTGGTCCGCCAACATCTTCTCGACGGTGGGCGACATGTTCCCGAAAAAAGCGATTGCCACTGTAACAGGCATTGGCGGCATGGCGGGAGGCATCGGCGCGTTCCTCATCAATTTTGGCTCGGGCCGCCTCTTCGACTACGCGGCCGAGACAAAGATGGTATTCATGACCTTCCACGGCAAGGAAGCCGGATACTTCATCATCTTCTCCATCTGCGCGGTCGCCTACCTTATCGGCTGGAGCATCATGCATGCACTGGTGCCTCACTATAAGCCGATCACCGATCTCTAACTTTCAATCCGTTCGCTGATCCGCCGCACCGCCCACCGGGCATGCTCGGCGATCAGCGGGTCGATATCGTTGGCGGCGCAATGCAAGGCGGGCAGATCGTCGAGCGTCCCGGTGTTACCCAGCGCCACGCAGACGTTGCGAAGAAAGCGCGGCCGCTTGATGCGCTTGATCGGAGATTTCGCGAACAGCGTGCGGAAGCCCGCGTCATCCAGCTCCAGGAAATCCCGCAGCCTCTTCCCGAAAACTGCCTCACGCGCGCTGAAGCTGAGTTCGCGTGACTCCACGGCAAAACGATTCCACGGGCAAGCATCCAGACAATCGTCGCAACCGTAGATCCGATCGCCCATCGCGACCCGGAACTCTTCAGGAATCGAGCCCTTGTGCTCGATCGTTAGATACGAAACACAGCGCCTCGCATCCAACCGCCGCGGCGCTGTGATCGCCTGCGTCGGGCAGGCCGTAATACATGCAGTGCATTTCCCGCAATGGTCGCCAAAAGGTGTGTCCGGCGTTAGATCAAGAGTGGTCAGCAGTTCCGCGAGGAAAAACCATGTCCCGAGGTCCCGGTGGATCTGCACGGTGGATTTCCCATTCCAGCCGAGACCGGCATCGCTGGCGAAGTCGCGCTCCAGCACCGGTCCGGTATCGACATAAAAACGCTGCGTGCCGCCGATCGTTTGTAGTTTCGCGTCGAACTCGCGGAGGCGTTTTTCAACGAGATCGTGGTAGTCGTCGTTCCACGCGTAGCGGGCGAAGCGGTAGCCGCCTTCATGGCCTTCGGGAAATGGACTACTGCCCGGGTAGTAGTTCAGCGCCAGACAGATGATCGACTTGCATCCACCTAACACTTCGCGCGGATCGCAGCGCCTTTCTGGCGTGCGTTCCAACCACGCCATTTCGCCGTGTTTCCCCTCCCCTATCCATTCTCGGAAAAGATCCGCATGACTCGCCTCCTTCGCCTTCGCGATCCGGCAATCATCGAAGCCCAGCTCCGACGCCCAAGCTTTCACCTGCTCCAGCATCAGGGTTGATGGGTAAAAAAGTAGCGTGCGCTTTCCAAGATGCCTGTCGCCAACTCACCGCAATCCAAACCTGCGGTCTCAACCTTGAGATGAGCGGAATCCTGATAGAGCGGCTTTCGCACGTCCATCAGCGCCTCAATCCGCGCGGCAGGATCAGTCGTGTGCAACAGCGGGCGATCCCGGTTCCTGCCGGTTCTATCAAGAATCACATGGATCGGCGCGTTCAGCCAAACCACATAACCAAGATGCCGGAGCAACTTCCGGTTTTGCTCACGCCCGACCACCCCACCGCCGGACGAGATGATCCGCCGCGGAGCATTCGGGTCGTTCAGTTCTTCGAGAAGATTTGTTTCCATATCGCGAAACACCTCCTCACCCTCTTCGGCGAATATCGCGGCAATCGATTTCCCGGCCCGCTGCTCGATTACTTGATCCATGTCCACCAATGGATAGCCAAGCCGATGATGGAGCTCGCGCCCCACGGTGGATTTACCACTCCCCATGAAGCCGATGAGAACAATGTTCTTGGGCGGGGTTGCTGATTTGTTCATAGACACACCCTAGGACGCATTCCGCCCCCGTAGGAACTGGAAAATCAATGCGAGCGTTGACGTCCGGAAAACACTTTACGAGTGAGCACGCAAACTTGGTATGGCCCGTGCTTATTTCAGTATGAACAAACGGTGAATAATTCATACCGGAAACGTTCCTCACTCCTGCTCCCAATCAAAATGAAATTGTTTCCTCGTCTCAAATCCGCCGCCGTAGGCTTCCTCGCTCTCTCCGGAATCGCCGCCGCCGAACCACTCAAAATCGCCTACTCCGACTGGCCGGGCTGGATTGCTTGGGAGATCGGTGTGCAGAAGGGCTGGTTCAAAGAAGCCGGTGTCGATGTCGAGTTCCAATGGTTCGACTACGTGCCGTCCATGGACGCCTATGTTTCCGGCAAGGTCGATGGAGTCTGCATGACCAACGGCGATGCTCTCGTGACCGGTGCCACAGGCAAACCTTCGGTGGGGATCATTCTCAATGACTTTTCAAACGGCAATGACATGATTGTCGCCGCGCCTGGCATCGAATCGATGAAGGATTTGAAAGGCAAAAAAGTCGGGCTGGAGAAAGGATTCGTTTCCCACCTTCTGCTTCTCACCGGTCTTGAAAAGGCCGGAATGTCGGCGGACGACGTCACCATCGTGAACACTCCGACCAACGAAACCCCTCAGGTTCTGGCATCGAAGGCCGTCGACGCGATTGGTGCCTGGCAGCCGAATTCCGGCCAAGCGCTCAAGGTGCTTCCCGGATCAAAGCCTGTGTTCACCTCCGCAGACGCACCTGGAATTATCTATGATTTGCTCTACGTCTCACCGGAGAGCTTGGAAAAACACCGGGATGAATGGTCCAAGGTGACCGGCGTTTGGTACCGCATCGCCGATTACATTCACGACGAAAAGAATCTCGATGACGTGCTCAAGATTCTATCAGCACGGGTGAAGATCTCTCCTGAGGAATACGAACCGTTCCTCAAGGGCACGCATATTTTGACTCATGAGGAAGCCCTCAAGCGTTGGGATACCGGAGCGGGGCTCGGCACTGTTTATGGCTCTTCCAAGGTGGTCAATGACTTCAATCTCAAGTTCAAGGTTTACGAAAAAACTCAGGACGTGACCAAGTATCTCGACCCATCGCTCACCAAGGCTTACGTCGGCAAATAAGCCGGGTAGCTCTTCTGTTTTCCAACTTTTTCATGGCACGACCACGCCGCATGCGAAGTGCAGCGGCGTGGTCGATTCGCACCCGGACTCTGACCCGATGATTCGCCCGAAAATACTCAAGAACTGGTTTGTGATTCGGCGGGATCTTCCTCAAACCCGGGGCTTGGTCCTCACTTTGGTTTCCTTCCTGCTGCCGATCGGTCTGTGGTGCATTTTTTCCTATATTCCGTGGATTTGGCATCCGGATGTGAAGATCGAGATTTCCGCCGAACGCGAGGGCGTGACTACCGTCTTCACCGCAGGGGACCATGTTAGCCGAGAATTTTTCCCGGAGTTCGTCAAAGCGGTTAGCGATGAAAACGCAAAAATCGTTGCCGCTAAAAATGCGGGGGCACCCGAGACCGGTGCCAGGCGAAAGAACCAAAAGCTCCTCCGCCAGATCGCACCAATCGCCATAAGCCATGATTGGCTGCCCTACACCGAGTCACAAAACGACGCGCTACTCTATTACATCTGGCGGGATCTGGCCACGGGCACGAAAACGACCACCAATCCTGCGCTGACCGATGAAAATCTCCGAATCGTACGCCAGAACTGGGCTGTGCTCTCGGCCCTATCCGCCGAGTTTTCGTTTAGCAAACTGCCCGACGAAGCGCTGCTAAAACTCATCCCCCAAGGTAAACGCGCCAATCCGATCTATCTACCGGCACCCGACGAGGTCATCCACACGGGACTGCGTGATTTCACCGCCAAGGTGCCTACTGGCGAACTCACCATGGGGCAGCGTTACCAGCGCTCGATCCATGTGATCTTCATGGGTTTCCTCTGGGCCTGCCTGTTTGGTATCCCCGTCGGAATCCTGTGCGGTGTCTTCGATTTTTTCTCTAAGCTGTTCGAGCCGTTTGTGGACTTTTTCCGTTACATGCCAGCCCCCACCTTCAGCACGCTGCTGGTCGCGGTGTTGCTAGCGGGAGATGCACCGAAGGTCGCACTCGTGTTCATTGGCACGGTATTCCAAATGGTCCTGGTGATTTCAAAAACCACACGCCTGCTCGATCCGGCCCTGCTTGAGGCCGCGCAAACGCTGGGCGCAAAACCCCGCCAACTCCTGACTCATGTCGTCATCCCAGGCATCCTGCCGAATCTCTATAACGACCTCCGCATCCTGCTCGGATGGGCTTGGACTTGGCTGGTGATTGCCGAGCTCATCGGTGTGAAGAGCGGGCTGACCGAATTCATCGAAACACAAGGACGTTTCCGCAACTTCGACCGCGTCTATCCGGTGATCATCCTCATCGGCGTTACCGGTTTCGTCACCGACCAAATTCTTTCCTGGCTGCACGGTGTGTTTTTCCCATGGTCGGGAAAAAACGGCCCCCTATCCCGCGGAGTCTCCAGCATTCTCGCTCTGCCGTTCAACGCTTTCGCCGCCGTACGTGATTCCGTCCACCGCCGCAGCAAGCGCGTCGCTCGCGAAAGCACAACCACCCCATGAGTTCCACTCTCGCACTCCCTGATTACCGTGAGCAATCACCCGAGGTCGCCGCACGCTTTGAGCGCCTCAACCAACGACCGGTGGCGCTCGAAGTCGTCGGACTAACAAAAGTATTTGAGTCGTCACGCGGCACCGTCACCGCACTCAATGACGTTTCCTTCTCCGTTCACAAGCGTGAACTGATGTGCGTCATTGGCTCATCCGGTTGCGGGAAATCCACTCTGGTTCGCATCCTCGCCGGGCTGGAGGAACCGACTGCGGGTGAGGTCCGCGTCAACGGCCAGGCGGTATCCGGTCCAGGATCGGACCGTGGCATGGTCTTTCAAGGATACACCTTGTTCCCATGGCAAACGGTAAAGGAAAACGTGATGTTCGGCCCGCGCATGGCCGGGCGCGCGCCGTTTTTCGCGGCATCGGAGGCCCGTGAGTGGATCGAACTCGTCGGTCTATCAAAATTTGAAAACGCCTATCCGCACCAACTTTCGGGGGGAATGAAACAACGCGTCGCCATTGCCCGCGCTCTCGCGAACCAGCCGCGCGTGCTTTTCATGGACGAGCCCTTCGGTGCCCTAGATGCCCAGACCCGCTGCCAGATGCAGTCTTATTTGCTAGATATATGGAAAAACGTGGACATCACCATCGTTTTCATCACCCACGACCTCGATGAAGCGGTTTTCCTATCAGACAGGATCCTTGTGCTCGATGCGAACCCCGGCCGTATCAGAGAGTTGGTGGAAGTCCCAGTGCCTCGCCCGCGCTCCGAAAAACAAATCTTTGACCCGACATTCATGGCAACCCGCAAGCACATCGATGGGATGATGCACCCTCCCGGCCAGGAACAGAAGGAAACGCCGGTCATGCGCCTGGCGGTTTCCGACCCAGACGTCATTTAAAGCAACCTCATCAACACACAAACTCAGCACCCTAACTTCATACTTTTCCACAAAAACTTATGCATTCAGAAAAGATCCAGGCCCTTCGTGACTCCCTTAAAAGCCAAGGCGTCAAATACTGCGTTGGTGCCTACGTGGACATCCACGGCGTGCCAAAAGGCAAGTTCGTGCCCATCGATCACTTCGAAGATTTTGCCGCAGGGTCGGAACTCTATACGGGTTACGCCGTCGACGGCCTCGGCCAAAAGCCTAACGACGATGAAATTGCCTCGGTGCCCGATCTCGAGCGCGGCTGCGTTTTGCCATGGAACAAGGAAGTCGCCTGGTTCCCCGCAGATAACACATTCAAAGGCGAACCCTACGAGGTCAGCACCCGCGTCGCTCTGAAAAAGCAACTCGCCGCCGCCGCCGAGATGGGCTTCGGTATGAACCTCGGCATCGAGTGCGAACTCTTCGTTGTCACACAAGCGGACGATGGAACGCTTCACATTCCCAACCCGGACGACAATCTGGTCAAAGCCTGTTATGACGTGAAGCGCTTCATGGACCGCTATCCATGGCTCGATAAAATGGCCACCGCGATCAACGGCCTCGGCTGGGACCTTTACTCGCTCGATCACGAGGATGCGAATTCCCAGTTCGAATTCGATTTCAAATACGCGGATGCACTCACCATGTGCGACCGCTACATTTTCTTCCGACTCATGGCTAAACATTACGCGGCCGAGGAAGGATTGTTAGCCACCTTCATGCCAAAGCCATTCGCCAACCGCACCGGCAGCGGCGCGCATTTCAATATGTCGCTCTATGACCTGGAAACCGGCGCGAATCTTTTCAAATGCGCCCACGCGGACGACCCGCGTGGACTCGGTGTCAGCAAACTTGCCTATCAGTTCATCGCCGGCGTCTTGAAACACGGCCCCGCTCTCTGCGCCGCGTTCGCACCGACCGTGAACAGCTACAAGCGCCTCGTTCGAAAAGGGCTGATGTCCTACTACTCGTGGGCCCCCGTTTTCAACAGCTATGGCCGGAACAACCGCACCAATTCCGTGCGGGTGCCGATGGCGGGCGGGCGCTTCGAAAGCCGCAACGCGGACGCCGCCTGCAATCCGTATCTTGCTGCTACTTTGATGCTGGCCGCGGGCCTCGAAGGTATCCGCGAAAATCTCGATCCCGGCCCGGCGCAAGAAGACAACCTCTACGAACTCACTCCCGCAGAATTCGCCGCCCGAGGCATCAGCGAGCTGCCAAAGACTCTCGATGAAGCGGTCGCCGCATTCGCCGCCGATCCCTTCGTCGAGAAAACCCTTGGCAAGGAATTGCGCGATGAGTTCATCACTTACAAGTCCGAGGAGTGGCGCCAATACCACCAGCGCGTCAGCCAATGGGAGATCGACACCTACGCCCGCTTGTTCTAATAGAAAATATGAAGCCCGTCCTGCTCGAACATCTCGCCTGGCCAATGATCGCGGAACTCCGTAGTAATAACGGTGGCCTGCTGATTCTTCCGTTAGGAGCGACCGAACAGCACGGCCCCCACCTGCCAGTGGCGATGGACACCTTGCTGGCGGAGGCAGTTTGTCACGCCGCTTCAGCAAACACGGGCGTGCCCGTGCTGCCCGCTTTGCGCTATACCGTTTCGCAAGGCCACACACCAAAGTGGCCGGGGACATTTTCACTGAGGCATGAAACGTTCATCGCCAGCCTTTGTGAGATCGCCACATGGGCCGTGGCCACCGGATGGAAGAAGGTCCTTTTCGTCAACGCACACTTCGGCAACGACGCACCTGCCAGAGTGGCTGTAGACCAGCTCCGACTTACGT
>JBDTNJ010000283.1:0-5750 GCA_039933825.1 Luteolibacter sp. | reverse complement strand
GCCGGAATTCAAACGATCGGCGTGGGAGAAATCGCCGATATTTTCGCAAACTCAGGAATTTCCGAGTCGCATCCCACAATATCAAATGCCGAGGGAATGGCAGTGATCGAGCGGCTTTGGGCAGAACCCCGCGAGCATTCCCATTTCATTTTCGCCAATCTGGTGGATTTCGATTCCCTCTACGGCCACCGTCGCGACCCTGCGGGATACGCCCAGTGCTTGAGCGAGTTTGATGACTGGCTTGGCCGCTTCATCGGACAGGTAACGCCGGACGATCTGCTAATTCTAACTGCCGATCATGGAAATGATCCCTATCATCCTGGCACTGATCACACCCGTGAGCAGGTGCCGGTGCTTACCCTTGGTTTAGGAAAGGTTCTGGAAAACGGCTCGTTTTCCGACATTGCAAAATGGATTGAGGAGAAGTTACTTCCTCCTCCCTGCTAGAATGAAATTCTAGACCCTTGCTCCGCCAGCCGCGACCCGGACCGGGCGACGCCGCCCGGCCGGATTTTAATAGTTTTAATAGTTAGAAATCAGACACCTGCTTCGCTGACTTCCTGTTGGGCCTCAGGGCGGCTGGAGACGAAGTCGAGTTCCTCGGCATCCGTCTTTTTGACAACGTTCACAAAATCACCCGGTTTGACATCCCCACGGAGGAGCGACTCGGAAAGCGGGTCTTCCAAGAAACGTTCGACGGCACGGCGCATCGGACGAGCACCATAGGCGGGATCGAAGCCCTTGACGGCAAGCAGGTCGCGAGCGGACTCGGTGAGTGTCAGTGTGATATCTTTTTCCTTGAGGCGTTTGACGAGCTTGGCGACTTCGAGATCGACGATCTGGTTGAGATCGCCTTTTTCCAGCATGTGGAAAACCACGAGGTCATCAAGGCGATTGAGGAACTCCGGCTTGAAGTAACGTTTCGACTCTTCGAGAATCTTTTCCTTCATGCCTTCGAAGTCGGCCTGGTCTTCGGTCATCGCACCGAAACCGAGTGAGGTCTGGCGTTTGATCGAGGACGCTCCAACGTTGGAAGTCATGATGATGATCGTGTTTCGGAAGTCGATCTTGCGGCCAAGCGAATCGGTGACGGTGCCTTCTTCGAGAATTTGAAGCAGGAGGTTCATCACATCCGGGTGGGCTTTTTCCACTTCGTCAAAAAGAACGACGGAGTAGGGACGGCGGCGGACGGCTTCGGAAAGCTGTCCACCTTCTTCATAACCGACGTAACCCGGAGGCGAGCCGATGAGACGGCTGGCGGTGAATTTCTCCATGTATTCCGACATGTCGATCTGGATGAGCGAATCCGCATCGCCGAACATGAACTCGGCGAGGTTGCGGGCGAGGTAGGTCTTACCAACACCGGTGGGGCCAAGGAAAAGGAACGAGCCGATCGGGCGGCGCGGGTCCTTGAGGTCGGCGCGGGAGCGGCGCAGAGCTTTGGAAATGGCAATGACAGCCTCGTTCTGACCGATCACGCGGCCTTTGAGTTCGTCTTCCATTTTAAGGAGCTTTTCGGCTTCCTTCTCTTCCATGCGGCGGAGCGGCACGCCAGTCCATTTGGATACGACGGCCATGATGTCGTCGTCTGTGACGGTGACGATGGTTTCTTCGGAAGAGGCGCGCCAGCTTTTGAGTGTGTCTTCGAGATTCTTCTTCGCGTGTTTTTCGTCATCGCGGAGGGAAGCAGCCTTTTCAAAATTCTGTTCGGCAATGGCGGCCACCTTGTCACGGTTGATATCAACGATGGCGGTTTCCAACTCTTTGATCAAAGGAGGGCGGGTCATCGTGCCAATGCGGGCACGGGCACCGGCTTCATCGAGCACGTCAATGGCCTTATCCGGCAGGAAGCGCGCGGTGAGGTAGCGGGAGGTAAGCTTCACTGAAGCCTCGATCGCCGCCGGTGTGAACTTGGCCTTGTGATGGCTTTCATACTTCTCCTGCAGACCTTGGAGAATCTTGATCGCATCATCGACGGATGGCTCATCCACCTTGACCTGTTGGAAACGCCGTTCGAGAGCGGAGTCCTTTTCGATATATTTACGATACTCGTTGAGGGTCGTGGCTCCGACGCACTGAAGCTCGGCACGGCTGAGAGCGGGCTTGATAATGTTAGATGCGTCCATCGCACCTTCCGCGGAGCCGGCACCAACGATGGTGTGCAGTTCATCGATGAAAAGAATGACGTTCTTCACCTTACGGATCTCGTCCATTACCGCTTTGATGCGCTCTTCGAATTGGCCACGGTATTTCGTGCCAGCGACCATCAGCGCGAGGTCGAGGGTGATGACTTTTTTGTCACGGAGGATTTCAGGCACGTTTCCGGTGGCAATTTCCTGAGCGAGCCCTTCAACGATAGCGGTCTTACCGACGCCAGCTTCACCGATGAGGACCGGGTTGTTTTTCGTGCGGCGGCAAAGGATTTGGATCACCCGCTCAATTTCGCTTTCGCGCCCGATGACTGGATCAAGACCACCTTCGCGGGCTACCTTCGTTAGATCGCGCCCAAACGCCTTGAGCGCCGGCGTTTTTGATTTTCCTTCGGCTTCGGCGCTGGGGGCTTGCGATGGGCTTTCGTCTTCAAACGGGCCATCTTCAAGATCCTCATCTTCATCGTCATCGTCGTCATCCTGATCGTCCGGCGAAAAATTCGGATCGATTTCCGCGAGGATCTCGTTGCGCGTGCGTTGGATATCGACTTCAAGACGCTTGAGCACACGGGCGGCGACACCTTCACCTTCGCGAAGTAATCCGAGGAGAAGATGCTCGGTTCCTACGTAAGAATGGTTCAGTGCTTTCGCTTCCTTATTCGCAAGGGCTAGCACTTTTTTCACGCGAGGCGTGTAAGGAATGTTCCCTGCGGATTTCTGTGGAGGACCGGAGCCGACTTCCTTTTCCACCTCCATGCGGACGGCTTCGAGTTCCAAGCCCATGCGTTCAAGCACGTTGACGGCCACGCCTTGGCCGAGCTTGATGAGCCCTAGCAACAAGTGCTCGGTGCCTACGTAGGAGTGGTTGAATCGGTCTGCTTCCTTTCGGGCAAGAGCGAGGACTTGTTGAGCGCGTGGGGTGAAGTTGTTCATGCGTCGCCGGTGTTGTTGGGTTCAGAATGCTTTTTTTCTTCTTTCGATGAAATACAATTATCAGGTGATTCGAGAGAATGCAAACGGGAGCGTACGATTTCGGCACGAATCGAGTCTCTTTCTTCAGGAGACAACTTGCGGCCGGAGTGCAGCTGCAAATGCGCGGGCTGGATATCCATCAGCAACGAGTCGCAAAGCATCACCGTCTCCGCCGGGAAAAATCCGAGGGTGCCGCCCAAGCGGAGGAGGGAAAGTTGGTTCAACGCTTCCTTTGAATCGATGATGTGGGCGTAGCGCAACATTCCGTAGGCGCGGCCGATCTTGTCGGAGACCATTTCCGGATCGTCTTCGAGGAGTTTCTCGCGGGAATTTTGCTCGTGACTGGAAACCTGCGAAATCACGCGCTCCAGGCGGCGGATGATCGTTTCCTCGCTCTCACCGAGGGTGGATTGATTGGAAATTTGATAGAGATTCCCGAGAGATTCGGTGCCTTCGCCGTAGAGACCGCGGACGGCGAGGCCGATTTTGTTCACGGCTTGAAGGACCTGGCCGATCTGGTCACTGAGGACGAGGCCGGGCAGGTGCAGCATGGCGGAAGCGCGCAGGCCGGTGCCAAGATTGGTCGGGCAGGTCGTGAGATAACCCAGCGTGGGGTCAAAGGCGAACTCGAGTGAGCTTTCGAGTTCCGTGTCGAGCTCGCAGAGGGCATTGTATGCGGCTGTTAGCTGCAACCCGGGACGGATCGCCTGCATGCGTAGGTGATCCTCCTCGTTGAGCATCAGGCTGAACGTCTGCCGGCGCTCGATCACCGCAGCGGAGCCATCACCCCGAGCGGCATGTTCACGGGAGATCAGATGGCGTTCGACGAGGACCTGTTTTTGTACCGACGTTAGATCGCCAAGATCTTGGGAAAACGCGCCTTTCATAGCAGGCAGCGCTTCCACTGCCGGGCGCATCAGATCAAGCGCGGCGGCGCGTTGGTCGCGTTTCGCCCAACCAGGAAACGGCTGACGGCGGAGATTACGGGCGAGGCGGATACGGGAGGTGAGCACGGCACCATGCTCCCCCTGCCCGCCGGTCATCCAATCGGCGGGGTGCTTGATGAGAGTGGTAAAGCGCATCATATTGTTAGTTCGTTCAAGGGGGGGGATTCCTAACTGATCACTTCATCGAGATTACGGATTTCGTCGCGGATACCCGCGGCCTCCTCATAACTTTCGGAAGCGATCGCCTGGTCAAGCCGCGAGCGGAGCTCTTCGATGCGTTGGCTGCGGAAGTGCAGGGCCATCAGGCCTTCGGGGACTTTCCCGATATGCGAAGTCCCCTTGTGCATGCCACGAACCATCTGCGCGACCTCCTCGCTGAACGTCGCATAACAGTCGCTGCAGCCGAAGCGCCGCACCCGGCGCAGATCATCGAGTGTAAATCCGCAGGTAACGCATTTTTTCCCATTTCCCGGGGCGACCTGTGAAGTATTCGCAGTAACCGTTCCTGGTCCACCCGGTAGTCCACCTAGCAAAAGATCGGCAAGCGAGAAGCCCGTGGGATCGGTGACTCCACGTTCCTTGGCGCACACGTCGCAAAGGCAGACCTTCTTCATCTGACCTTCGACGAGCTGGGTCAGGAAGACGGTGGCTTTTTTTTCGCAGAAATCGCACTTCATGGGCTATACGGTAGTTACCACTTAAGCAAAGGGAGTGCCAGTGCTCATTGCAAGTTCGTGAAATGCTTCGAGGAAACGGGCGGTGAACGGTCCCGGCTTGCCTGTGCCGATGGTCCGACGATCCAGCGCGACAACCGGAATCACTTCCGCCGCAGTGCCGGTGAGGAAACACTCGTCCGCCGTGAAAATATCATAGCGGGTAAGTGAGCATTCCTTAAAGGGCACACCGAGCTTTTCCGCGAGCTCAATGATGACCGAGCGGGTGATGCCATCGAGCGCGCCATCAGAGATCAGAGGCGTAAGCAGCGTGCCATTTTTCAAAAGGAAAAGGTTGTCACCAGTGCACTCGGCCACGTAACCCTGTTCGTTGAGCATGACGGCTTCGAGCGCGTTCGCTTGGATCGCCTCGACCTTGGCCATGATGTTGTTCAGGTAGTTCAGCGACTTCACCTGAGGCATCAAGGCACCTGGTGCCGGGCGGCGGGTGGCGCAGGTGATGATGGAAAGGCCGTTTTTGTAGTGCTCGTCCGGGTAGAGTTTGATCGTCGAGGCGATGATAAACATCGTCGGCACCGGGCAGAGATAGGGATTGAGACCGAGTTCGCCCGCACCACGGGTGATCACGAGGCGGATGTAGCCGTCCGTGAGACCGTTTGCCGCGACCGTTTCACAAGTGTATTTGCAAACCTCCTCCTGCGTCCAAGGCAGATTCAGGATGATGGCACGCGATGAATCGAAGAGCCTGCGGATGTGTTCTTCCAAGCGGAAAATCCGGCCATTGTAAAAACGAATGCCTTCAAAAACGCCGTCCCCGTAGAGAAGGCCGTGGTCAAAGACCGATACCTTCGCTTCAGATTCATTTACCAATTTGCCGTCGAGCCAGATTTTCATGTGAGATTCTTCGCCAAGGGTAAGGAGAAGATCGCCGCTGGCAAGCGGGAGATTGCAGAATGTCGGCGACTGAGCAAAAGTGGATTTAATTGTTTGAGCAAAAGTGGACAGCG
>JBDTNJ010000282.1:0-18214 GCA_039933825.1 Luteolibacter sp. | reverse complement strand
CAGAGCATCGCGTATTGGTGGATTTTCATCATCGCCTCGATGATCGGCTGCGGCGCACAGGCATAGCCGAGGCGGAAGCCGGTCATGGCGAATGCTTTGGAAAATCCGTGCAGCAAAATGGTGCGCTCCTTCATCCCCGGCAGCGAGGCGATCGACACATGCGGCTCGGCTTCGTCGTAGCGGAGTTCGCTGTAAATTTCGTCCGTCATCACGATCAGGTCGTGCTCGATGGCGAGTTTTGCGATGCCTTCGAGGTCCGCGCGTGAGGCGCAGGCTCCGGTGGGATTGGTCGGGAAATTAATGAAAATAATGCGCGTCCGTGGCGTGATCGCAGCGGCGACGGCTTCCGGTTTCAGCGAGAATTCGTCCTCCTTTGTGGTCACCACCGGCACCGCGACGCCGTGCGCCATGACGATGCTCGGGCTGTAGGAAACGTAGCACGGTTCGTGGAAAATGACTTCGTCGCCGGGATTGAGCAACGCGCGCAGGGCGATGTCGATGGCCTCGGAGACACCCACCGTTACGAGGATTTCCTTCGCGGGATCATATTGGACATGGAAAAATCCATCGACGTATTTCGAGATCGATTTTCGCAGGGAAAGCAGGCCAAGGTTCGAGGTGTAGGTCGTTTGGCCTTTTTCCAGCGAGTAGATGGCGGCTTCGCGGATGTGCCATGGAGTGACGAAATCAGGCTCGCCCACGCCGAGCGAAATGACATCATCGCGGCCTTGTACGAGTTCGAAAAAGTCGCGGATACCCGAGCGCGGGATCGAAGCGACGTTGGTTGCGATTTTCGCTGTGTAGTCCATGGGAAAGCCCGCTGTCCGGCGGGCCGGAAGTTCAGCGGGATCAAGACGATGCGTCAATGCCGGGGTTCGCCCTCTCCCAAAATGGTTCGCTTATGCCGGCCCCAGCAGCCGGTAGCCGATGCCGGGCTCGTTTCGGATGGGCAGCTTGTCCCCGAGTTTTTTCCGGAGATGATTGGCATAAACCCGCAGGTAGTGGGTTTGACCGTCGCCTTGCTGGCCCCAGACTTCTCGCAGAAGCTGGCGCTGGGTGACGATTTTTCCGGCATGGCGGGCCAGCGCGAGGAGGAAGGCGTATTCCGTGGGTGTCATTTTCAACGGCTCGCCGGAGAGAAAAACCTCATGCCGGTCCAGATGCATCGTGAGCGGACCAACGACAAGCTCAGGAGACTCGTTTCCGTGGCGACGGCGTTGGATAACAGCCAGGCGGGCGACCAGTTCCGCCGTGCTGAAGGGCTTGGTCACGTAGTCGTCCGCCCCGTTTTCAAGCGCCGCGACTTTCACGTCCTCCTGATCGCGAACCGATAGAATCAGCACCGGTACCTCGCTCCATTCCCGGAGGTTTTTCAAAACATCTAAGCCATCCATATCCGGCAAACCCATATCCAGCAGCACGACATCCGGCCGGTGGAACGCGGCTTCCTGCAAACCCAGCCTCCCCGTTTCCGCCTCGCGGACCACGTAATCGCGCGATTCCAAAGCGAGCCGCAACAAGCGCCGGATCTGGATTTCGTCGTCGATGATCAGCGCCGTCATTGGTTGAAGTCTCTCTCTTTCAATCCATGATACAAGCGCCTTGATCGTCCGTCTCGGGGAGGAATTCCGCTTTGAGCAGAATCTCAAAAACCGCGCCGCCCTCCGGATGATTCCACCCGGCGATGTCCCCACCGAGGGATTGGACAAATCCCCGCGCGATCGAAAGACCCAGTCCGGTCCCTCCCGCGGGCGCTCCCGCGGCTCGATAGAATTTCCCGAATACGCGGGACTCCTCACCGGGTGGCAAACCGGGACCATGATCGCGAACCGTGAGCCGGAGTTTCTGCTCGGCGTGTCGGACTGTCACTTCGACGGGCGAGTTTCCGGGAGTGTAAACGGCGGCATTGTGTAAAATGTTAGCCAGTGCCTGGGACAACAGCGCCTGGTCCGTTTTGATCAAGGGAATGTCCGGAGCAATATCGATTTTCAACTCATGGCTCTTCAATGCATCCCCCGCCGCTTTCACCGAGGTTTCCACCAGCTCGTTCACGTCGCACCATTCCATCTGCGGCTCGACCACCTGCGACTCCAGCCGCGTCATTTGCAACAACCCGTCCACCAACCGCTGCAAACGCTTCGTCGCGGTGTCGATTTCCGTCACATAAGGATTTGCTGCTGCCGCTCCCATGCCTTCAATCGAAGCGCGGATGATCGCCAGCGGCGTTTTCAACTCGTGGGAAACACTATCCAACAGATTCCGTCGCAACCGCTCGGACTTGTCCATCACCTCCGCCTGGCTGACCGCCTGGATGAAATGCTCCTTCTCTAACACCAGTGCGAGTTGCAACGCAAATGCCTCCATCGCCTGCCGCCGAATGAAATCCAATGCCGTCGCTTCGCCGGTCAATCGCAATCCCAACACCCCCATCACCGAAGTCGCCGTTTGCAGCGGAAACCACGTCGCCTCGGACTGCGGCAGCGTGTCGGTGAAACGTCCGGCGATCTGTTTGTTCGCGTAAGCCCAGTTTGCCACGCCGAGTTCGTGGTCCAGCGGCTGCCAGGTGCTCGCCGCATGCGCCACGGACGGCAGCGAATGGTCCAGCTTCCGGACGACCAGCGCAGTGTCGGCATCGATCACCGAGTTGATGATTTTCAACGCCTCGGAAAGCCCCTTCCCCATCTCCGGAGCCAGCGCCGCGCTCTGCGTGACACGGAGCAGCGCATCCGTCTCGATCTGCCGCCGCCGTTCGGCGATTTCGCGGGTCCGCAGCCGTGACGTCAGGTGTCCCATGCTGAGGGCTACGGCGAAGAACATCGCCAACAGGATCATGTCCTCAAGCGCCCTGACCTCGAAGGTGAACCTTGGTGAAATGAAAAAGTAATTCCATGCCAGCGCGCTGATAGCCGCCATGAAAATCATCGGCCAGCGGCTGATATGGAACGCCGCCAGCAGGATCGCGAGTAGATAGACCAAAGCCGGCACCGTGTAGCCGACCACATGCTCGATCTGCCAGCAGATCGCCGTTAGCGCGGCGATGATGCCGAAAGCAATCCCATACTCGTGAATCCGGTTTGAAACGGCGAAATTCCGTCTCCTCAGCTCCGGGCGATTCGATGGTCGCCCGATCACCGGTCGAACCACGCAGACATCGATGTCGCCACTGCCCGCGATGATCCTGTCCGCCAGCGTCGGCTTCCACCGCGAACGCCGGTTCGCCTTGCCGACGACGATTTGCGAGACATTCCGCTCACGCGCCACGTCCAGCAAAGCCGCCGCCACATCCTCGCCCGTCGCGTGAACCACCTCTGCACCCAGTCGCCTCGCTAGGCCCAGCCCTCGGGCCAGCAGATCCTGCTCTGGAGCGCCCAGCGGCTCGGTTCCCTCCACCCACACCGCCAGCCAAGGGCAGCCGTGCCGGCCGGAGGCGCGGCGGGTCCAGCGGATCAGGCTTTCCGAGTATGGCGTCGGCCCTACGGCCACCATCAGCCGCGCGTTAGTTTTCCACGGACTGCTCACCCGCCGTGCCTTGCGGATGTCTTCCAGATCGCGGTCCACCCGCTCCGCCGTGAAACGCAGCGCCAACTCGCGCAAGGCAGTTAGGTTTCCCTCGCGGAAAAATCCCTCCGCCGCCGCCTGTGCGCGCTCGGCCATGTAAACTTTCCCCTCGCCAAGCCGCACCATCAGCTTTTCCACACTAAGATCGACGAGCTGGATTTCATGTGCGCGGTCAAGAAGCGAGTCCGGCACCGTTTCCTGCACTGCGACACCCGTGACCTGCCGTACAATATCGACTTGGCTCTCGATGTGTTGCACGTTGAGCGTGGTGACCACATCGATGCCCGCGTCCAGCAGCTCGAGCACGTCCTGATAGCGTTTCAAGTGACGGCTGCCGGGCGCGTTGGTGTGCGCAAGTTCATCAACGAGTAAAAGATCCGGCCGCCGCTGGATCGCGGTATCCAGATCAAATTCCTCCAGCTCGTGTCCGCCGTGGGCGATTTTTTTCCGTGGCAAAATCGTAAGATTTTCCAGCAGAGCGGCAGTTTCCTTGCGGCCGTGGGTTTCCACCACACCGACCAGCACGTTGAGTCCGTCGCTCTGCCGCTGCCGTGCTAACAATAGCATCGCGTAGGTTTTTCCCACGCCCGGACACATGCCGAGTAGGATGTAGAGCCTGCCGCTTTTCTCCTGACTTTCCTCCCGCTTCACTTGCGCAAGCAATACATCGGGATCGGGGCGGTGGTCTTCTTTCATGTGGAATACGGGCCCAGGATGCAATGCGGAGCTGCGGGCGGAATGCCCGGATCACCGTGGCGCGGGAATTCTGTCCGCCGCCTTGCTTTATCTGTGTGACATTTCATTTGTCGGGATTGAGTTTGATCCCATCAACCGCCAGATTCAAGCGCTCAAGCTGAACGCGGTAGCCGCCGACCATTCGCTCGGGCTGCGGTTCGGAGAGTTCGGAAATCAGGCGGTCGAGTTCGGCGCGTTGTTTTTCGCCGAATTTCCGCTCACCGGTCACTCGGTCCTTTTGGCGGCTGACTTCCTCTAGCGGGATCCACGGACCACCTTGCTCCCGGATGCCCTTCAGCGGCAAATTGAAATAACCCGGTCCTGACAGCTTCCGGGCGAGCAGCTCCATCGCGGCGGCTTTCTCGTCGGGAACCGGCAACCTGTCATGGCGGATGATTCTCCACGTCACAGAAATTCCAGCCGCAACGGCAACGACCGAAATGGCGGTGAGCAGGCGCTTGAAAGACGTTTTCATAGATCACTTTTCCTTCAGGCCGTCCAAGGCGAGATTCAGTTTCAGCACGTTCACGCCGTCCTCCCCGAGAATGCCGAAACCCGCCTTGTCGATGTTAGCGAGGATGAGGTCCTTGATTTTTTCCGGTGTCATGCCTCTCGCCTTGCCGACGCGGGCGCTCTGAATTTTCGCATTCGAGGAGCTGATGTGAGGATCAAGTCCGCTTGCGGACGCGGTCACGGCATCTGCGGGGACGGCTTGGTTTTCCGCGAGACCATTGCTTGTGCGGTAGGCGGCGATTCGCTCTTTCAACTGATCCGCGAGCTTTTGCGAGGTGGGTCCCAGGTTGCTGCCACCGGAACTCGCGGCATCGTAGCCATTCGCACCGGCAGCAGATGGACGAGGGTGGAAATAGTTTTCACCACTGAAGTTCTGGCCTAGCAGCGACGAGCCGATAATGGTTCCGTTTTTATCCTCGATCAAACTGCCGTTAGCCTTGTCCAAGAATGCGACTTTGGCAATCCCAGTGACGGCGAGTGGATAGAAACCGCAGCAAACGAATGCGATGACGAGTGTAGAAACGATAGCAGGGCGGATTTCGGAGAATGGAGTTTTCATAAATCAGGCGAGGTGAAGGGTAGTGATAACGAGGTCGATTGCTTTGATGCCGATGAAGGGAACAACGAGTCCGCCGAGGCCGTAAACCAGCAGGTTTCGGCGTAGCACTTCGATGGCTCCGAGCGGCTTGTAAGGCACGCCTTTCAAGGCGAGCGGGATGAGAGCCACAATGACGAGCGCGTTGAAAATGATGGCGCTGAGAATGGCGCTCTGCGGCGAACCGAGTTTCATCACATTCAGCGCGGCCATCGCAGGGAAAGTCACCATCAGCATCGCCGGGATGATGGCAAAGTATTTGGCGACATCGTTGGCAATCGAAAATGTCGTTAGTGAGCCACGCGTCATCAGCAGTTGTTTGCCGATTTCCACGATCTCGATGAGCTTGGTCGGGTTACTATCGAGATCTACCATATTACCCGCTTCTCTCGCAGCTTGCGTTCCGGTGTTCATGGCGACGCCGACATCGGCCTGCGCCAAGGCGGGCGCGTCGTTAGTGCCGTCGCCGGTCATGGCGACGAGGTGACCAAGTGCTTGCTCGTCGCGGATGCGCTTGAGTTTATCCTCCGGCGTGGCCTGGGCCATGAAGTCATCGACGCCCGCTTCGGCAGCGATGGCAGCGGCAGTCATCGGGTTATCGCCAGTGATCATCACAGTGCGGATACCCATTTTCCGGAGCTGTGCGAAACGTTCTTTGATGCCACCTTTGACGACGTCTTTGAGTTCGACGACACCAAGCACTTTCCGCCCATCAGCCACCACCAACGGCGTGCGTCCGGCACGGGAAGCGGCTTCCACGGCTTTTTCCACATCGACCGGATAGAGTCCGCCTTGCTGCTCGACCCATTGTTTCACCGAATCGGCGGCTCCCTTGCGGACACTGCGGCCTTCAATATCCACGCCACTCATGCGGGTTTGCGCGGTGAAGGGAACGAAGGTGGCATGAGGATGCCCTACTTCGCGGGCACGGATGTTAAACTTCTCCTTGGCCAGCACCACGATGCTGCGCCCCTCAGGAGTCTCGTCTGCTAGAGAGGCAAGCTGCGCGGCGTCGGCGAGTTCTTGTTCGGTCACGCCGGGCGCGGGAACGAAATCCGAAGCCATCCGGTTGCCGATGGTGATGGTGCCGGTTTTATCCAGCATGAGTACATCGATGTCCCCTGCCGCTTCCACGGCACGGCCGCTCGTGGCCATGACGTTGCGGCGGATGAGGCGGTCGATGCCGCTGATGCCGATGGCACTGAGCAGGCCGCCGATGGTCGTAGGAATCAAACAAACTAACAACGCAACGAGAACCGGGATAGTGAAGTTGATTCCCGCATAGGTGCCGAAAGGTTTCAGAGTCATCACGACGAGCAGGAAGATGAGTGTGAGCGCCGAAAGTAGGATAGTCAGCGCAATTTCGTTAGGTGTCTTCTGGCGTTTCGCGCCCTCCACCATCGTGATCATTCGGTCGAGGAATGTATTGCCTTTCTCCGATGTGATCTTGATGACGATGCGATCGCTGATAACGCGTGTTCCGCCCGTAACAGCGCTGCGATCGCCGCCGCTTTCACGAATGACGGGGGCGGATTCGCCGGTGATCGCGGCTTCATCGACCGAAGCGATGCCTTCGACCACGTCGCCGTCGGCTGGAATTACGTCGCCGGTTTCGCAGACGACCAAATCGCCTTTTTCCAACATCGGCGCGGCGACAATCTCTTCTTTGCCGTTCTTCAAACGTCGGCCCATCGTATCCTTGCGGGCCTTGCGGAGACTGTCCGCCTGGGCTTTCCCCCGCCCTTCGGCGACGGCTTCCGCGAAGTTTGCGAACAGCACGGTGAACCAGAGCCAGATGGCAAGCTGGATCACGAAGCCGCGGTCATCGTGCGAGGTGAAAATCGCGACGGTTGTTAGCACGGCACCGATGAGAGTGACGAACATCACCGGATTCTTGATCATGAGCCGCGGATCAAGTTTGCGGAACGAATCTCCGATCGCCGGGGCGATGATCGATTTGTCAAAAAGTGAGGGATTGGTGTGTGACATGGCGGTAAGTTAGAAAAGTTGTCCTTTGAGCATCAGGAAGTGTTCGACGATCGGTCCGAGCGCGAGGGCCGGGAGGAAATTGAGCGCGCCAACGAGGATCACGGTTCCTAGCAGCAACACGGTGAAGGTGGTGCCGGAGACAGGGAAGGTGCCCGCGCTGGGTGGCGAGATCTTCTTTTTCACCATCGAGCCGGCCAGCGCCATAATCGGAATGATCATGAGGAAGCGGCCGATGAGCATGGCGATGGCGAGGGTCACGTTGTAATGCGGATTGCCATCGGCGGGATTCGCCGTGAGACCGGCGAAGGCGCTGCCGTTGTTGCCGGTGGCGGAGCTGTAGGCATAGAGAATTTCACTAAAGCCGTGGGGACCGGTGTTGTTGAGTCCGGCTTGCCCCCAAGTGCTGACGGCGGCCCAAGCGGTAAAGCCGAGGATGCTGGCGGTGAGGACGAGTAAAGCGAGCATCGACATTTTCACATCGAAGGCCTGGATCTTTTTCCCAAGATATTCCGGTGTCCTTCCGACCATCAGACCGGCGATGAAAACGGCAAGCACCACAAAAACTAACATTCCATAAAGTCCCGCGCCCACGCCACCGATCACGACTTCTCCCAGTTCGATCATGAACAGCGGCACCAGTCCGCCAATGGCGGTGAAGGAATCGTGCATCGAGTTCACCGCACCGCACGAAGCTGCGGTGGTAATGGTGGCGAAGAGCGAGGAGTTGAAGATTCCGAAGCGCACTTCCTTGCCCTCCATATTTCCATCAGCGGCGACGATGCCGAGCGCCTGATGGATGGGATTTCCATGTGCTTCCGCCCACCAACAAGCGATGACGCCGGTGACGAAGAGCACCATCATCGCAGTCCAGATCGACCAGCCGTGGGCCTGATTTTTCGTGGATTTTCCGAGATACCACGTCAGCCCGCTGCCGATCGCGAAGATGGAGAGCATCTGGATGAAATTCGATAGAGGCGTCGGGTTTTCAAACGGCTGAGAGGCGTTGGCATTGGTATAGCCGCCGCCATTAGTGCCTAACATTTTAATCGCGGCTTGCGAGGCCAACGGGCCTTGGACGATGGTTTGGGTGGTCACTGCGGGAACCGCCGCGACGGCTGGCACATCGCCCGTGGCGGGGACGGCGGGAGTTTCAGGGATCACCTCGACGAGCGTGGCGGTGTCGTAGGCCTTGAAATTCTGAATGGTGCCTTGGGAAACGAGGAACACCGCGAAGACGAGGCAGAGCGGCAATAGCAGGTAGTAAGTGGTGCGGATCAAATCGACCCAGAAGTTTCCTAGCGTGGTGGCCGAGTGGCGCGAGATCCCACGGACCAACGCTGCGGCGATGGCGATTCCAACAGCAGCGGAAGTGAAGTTATGGATGGTCAGCGCGACCATCTGTGAGAAATACGACATTGTCGCCTCGCCGCCGTAGCTCTGCCAGTTGGTATTGGTGGTAAAACTGACGGCGGTGTTGAACGCGAGCGCCGGACTCAGACCGGGCAGGCCTTGTGGATTGAGTGGCAGGAGGTTTTGCAGGCGAAGGATCGCATAGGTGAAAAGCACGCCCACCGCACTGAAGATCAGCATGGCAACGGTGTAACCTTTCCATCCGTGTTCCTTCGAAGCATCCACACCCATCAGGCGATAGGTGATTTTTTCAAAAGGCCGGATGAGTGGGTCGAGCCAGGTTTTCCCCTGCGGATCGAGCACCTTCGTCAGGTAAATGCCGATCGGTTTGGTGATCAGGGCGAGCAGCCCGATGAAGAGCGCGAGTTGGAGCCAGTCGTTCGTGTGCATGGACGTGAGTTAGAATTTTTCCGGGTGAAGCATGGCGACGACGAGGTAGCCGATGAGCAATAGGGCAATGACGCCGATGATGATGGTTTCCATAAAGGTGCGGGGTTAGAGCGTTTCGCAAAAGCGGGCGTAGAGCGCTCCGGTGACGAAGAAGCCGATGGTCAAGGCGATGTAGATGAGGTCGGTCATGAAGGTGGCGGTTGGTGATCCCAAGATGCCACCGAACAACGCTCCGGGTAGTAAATGCGAGGGGAGGAAGCGTTAAAAAAACGTAAACGCGCCACTTCGTTGATATTCCTGCCCTAGTTTGGGAGGATTGAGACAGCCAATCAGACGAATCTAGCAAATTTTTTAAGGGTTACTCACCAAGGATTAAAAGTCCTTCCGGTCGCCTTTCTTGAAGATCCGCTGAATTCGTCAGTCACCGATTTCAAGTAGAAGCATCGGTTTTGAACTCCAATTCAAATTGCGCCAAGGGGACTAACTGCTCAGCAGCGCCCTGATTACACATCACTGCCCAGTCACTTTCACCCGCAGGAATCGACAGGTGGCGGAAGAGGACGACTGGGAGTCGCGCACGGTGATGATTGTGCGGTCCGCCTGATCCACTGCGGAGGTGACGGCGGCAGCACCGAATCCGTCGGATGAGGTCCATCGGGTGGACCACGTGCCGGCGCTCAGCGAGCCCGACGTCTCCACGGTGTAGGTGAGGCTGGGAGCGAATTTCCGCACAGGGAAAGTGACTTCTCCGTATTTGGCGGCGGACACGGCAGCGAGGGCGAAAGAAGGCAGTTGCGTGGTGTTTGAGACCTTCGGATTGGTAAAAAACGCGAATTCTTCGAGGTTGCTGTGGCCATCGTGATCGGGATCCGCACCGGGAAGGGCATCGGCTCCGAGGAGGTTCTGACCTGCTGCCCAATCCGCCAGCGTGGCATGAATTGTAATGCTGAAATTCTGCGTGGCCGGGCCGACGCTGTTTGTCGCCGTAATGGCACCCGTAAAAACACCAGGAACGTTAGAAATTCCTGAAATCACTCCACTGCTGCTCAATACCAATCCTGTTGGCAAAGCGCCTGATGAGACAGTGAACGTCGGCACCGGAAAACCTCCAGCCGTGCACGTGAAACTGTATGCGGTGCCCACGTCACTGGTGGCCGTGGGGGCCGCACTGGTGAATGAGGGCGATTGGTTGACGATGACTGAAAAAGTTTGCGAAACGGCGTTTCCATCAAGGTCGGTGGCAGTCACGGTCACATCGCTTTGGCCACCGCTGAGAGCATTGATCTGTAAATTCTCACCAACGATCGACACGCTAACAGCAGGTGGGTTGGTATTCCCCGTCACACTATAGCTGAGCACGGCAACAGGTGCCGCAGAGGTGATCACGACGACCTTGGAAACATCCATAGCCGCACTGGCGCTGGTAAGTGGCCAGTTCTCCATGCTTGAGGCGTTTCCACCCAGATTCACGTTGTAAGTGGCATTCGGTAGTCCGGCGATGGCATCGGCGACGGCCATGCCATCACCCGCGACTCTAGCAAATGCGGTGAAGCCGCCGTTCTGATTGT
The DNA here is from genome assembly GCA_039933825.1 of Luteolibacter sp. Taxonomy (GTDB): domain Bacteria; phylum Verrucomicrobiota; class Verrucomicrobiia; order Verrucomicrobiales; family Akkermansiaceae; genus Luteolibacter. The sequence continues at coordinate 7,456 of JBDTNJ010000282.1, read as the reverse complement.
CCAGATTGCTGCTGTTATCGGCAAGGTTTACAAAAAACTGATCGGTCGCACTGTTAGGATTGGTCCCGATTTTCGCCATCGCCACTGTCCCGCGCAAATTGGAAATCCCCGGCTCGTTCACTGGAGAAGCGGTAGTCGTGGTGACGGAAAAATTATTGGGTGCTGACTGAGTTTTGAAAGCCCCGCCCTGCACAATGAAACCCGGAACCGAGCGATGAAACACAGCGCCGTTGTAATTGCCGCTGCTGCTGGCGTTATTCACATAGCCGAGGAAATTCGCCACCGTCTGCGGCGTCGCGGTGTTATAGAGGATGAAGTCCATCACTCCCAAATTCGTGGTCACCCGCACGGCGGACTCGGAGTCCGGGTCGGCGAACTTGCCTGCCAGCAGGATCGACATATCCCCACCTGCCAGCAGTGTTTGCCCGGAGATGGATGCGTCCACCACGGGAACCGCGGCATCCCGAACGATGCGCAAAGTCAACGAGCTGTTAGTTGTCCAGCCGTTCGCAAACGTCGCGGTCATGGGACAGTTGAAAACGCCGGTGACCGTGGGCACCCCGGAGACAATACCCGTGGCGCTATTGAATGTTAGGCCAGCCGGCAATCCGGTGATGTTCCACGAACTGCGGGTGAAACCGGTCGTGACCGTAGCCTGATAAGAGAACGCAACCCCTAGGGTGACCGGCTGATAGATCCGGCTGGTGAAAACATCCTTCGTCACCACCGATGTCATATTACTGCGGGCGGACTCCACGATGGTCGTCGTTCCCGGCGCTGTGCGCTCCACGGCAGCAGCGACTTGGAAGTCGTAGGCAGTTCCAGGGCTGAGCCCGGTGACCGAGAACGAAGTCGCATTCGTCGCGGCATAATCGTATAGCTGGTAGCTCGCACTCCCGCTGACTCGGACGTAGACCGCCACCCCACCCTCTGCTTGCGAATTATCCACCCAGGTGAGATTGACCTGATTTTCCGAACCCGCCGTGGAAGACGCCACCGTCGGAGCACTGAAAGGCGTGGTCAACGAGGTGGAATTGGAATATCCGGAATAGGTCCGGGTAACACCGTTAGAATAAAAAGCACGGCAGCGGAAATCATAAGCCGTGCCCGGAACCAGAATTCCGGTGCCATTGATAATGGAACCATCGCCAGATTCGGCGAGGAAAACAAACGATCCGACTCCGCTGAGCCGGTATTCAAATTCATAACCGTTGTTCACGGCCGTATTATCGGAAAAAACGAATTTCACCGAGCTCTCTACAGGTGCGAGCGCCGATACCACCAGACTGGTGGGCGCAAGCAGTGTGGATGGAGTCGTGGCTGTGCCGAGCCCGGAATAAACAGTGAATGATGTGGGACTGGCCGCCGTACCTTTGAAGCCGCGAACACGGAATTCGTAGCTGGTCGCAGGAACCAGCCCACCGATGAAAAAGCCTGTGAAATTTCCACCCGTGGAACCCGCAAGCGAAAAAGTCCCGGATGGCAGCGCCCGATATTCGATGAAATAACCATCCTCAGTGATGGCATTGTCCACCCAGCGCACCAGAATTGAGCCGTCGGTCTGGGTAATCGCATCCACCATGTTCGGTGTGTTAAAGTCGCTCGTGACGACTGTGATGGTATTGCTGTAGCCTGACGCGTTCGAGGGAGTTGTTGTGTAAGCACGAACTTGGAAGGTGTAGGTATGTCCAGCGGTCAGGCCGGTCAGGCCGGCACTCACGGTGCCGCTTCCTGCAGTGGAGCCGTTCGATATGGATCCCACAGCGAGGGCAATGGGGGTCTTGGTGATACTATTGTCGGTATAGGCTACTTGAAAGTGGGTTTCCGTGGTGGAGTTGTCATTCCAAATCAAGGTCAGGGCAGTGCTCGCAGTGACGGCACCGCGCAAACCGGAAGGCGCGGTAGGAGCGACTGCTTGAGCACCATTTGACAATAGAAAAAAGCACGCCGCAACAACGATCCACGACCGCCATGACCCGCAAGCCAGGAAAAATCGGGAAATTAATGGCATTCTCTCGGTGGAACCATGGGTTGCAGACTGATAAATCAATTCAAGCACTTATCAAGGGATTTAGAGACCTGCACCGCAGCGGTGCGAATCACAGGCGGGATTTAGTCATCGGCGGAAATGAAGTCCAGAGGAGACTTGGGAACTGGCTTTTTTCACAAAAAAAACGGCGGAACCCTTTCGAGATCCGCCGTTATTGATTCATGGAGAACAGGCAGGAATGCCTGTATCACTTTATTTGTTGAGCACTTTGAGCTTTTTGATGCCGAAGACGGCGTCATCACCGAGCTCTTCTTCAATCCGAAGAAGTTGGTTGTATTTGGCAACACGGTCGGAGCGGCTCATGGAGCCGGTCTTGATCTGCCCGCAATTGGTGGCGACGGCGAGATCTGCGATGGTGCTGTCTTCCGTTTCGCCGGAGCGGTGGCTGAGGACGGAGGTGTAACCATTTTCCTTGGCGAGTTCGACGGCGTCGAAGGTCTCAGTGAGGGAACCGATTTGGTTGACCTTGACGAGGATCGAGTTGGCGACGCCGAGCTTAATGCCCTTGCTGAGGAAATCGACGTTGGTGACGAAGAGGTCATCGCCGACGATCTGGGTGGTCTTGCCGAGCTTGTCGGTGAGGATTTTCCAGCCGTCCCAATCGTTTTCGGCACAGCCGTCTTCGATGGAGATGATCGGGTAGTTCTTCTGGAGACTGGCGTAATATTCCACCAGTTCTTCAGCGGTTTTCACGGAGCCGTCGGATTTTTTGAAGACGTAAGCGTTTTGCTTGGCATCGAAGAACTCGGAAGAAGCGGCATCGAGTGCGATGGCGATATCGACGCCGAGCTTGTAGCCGGCCTTTTCAACGGCGAGTGCGATCACGCTGAGAGCGTCTTCGGCACCGGCAAGTTTCGGGGCAAAACCACCTTCGTCACCGACAGCGGTGGAGAGGCCACGGTCGTGGAGAACGGATTTGAGGGCGTGGAAAACTTCGGCACCGTAGCGCACGGCTTCGCGGAAAGTCGGCGCACCGATTGGCACGATCATGAATTCCTGGAAGTCGATCGGCGCATCGGAGTGAGCGCCGCCGTTGATGATGTTCATCATCGGCACGGGAAGCACCTTGGCGTTCGGGCCGCCGAGGTATTTGTAAAGCGGCACGCCGAGCTGGGAAGCCGCTGCCTTGGCGACCGCGAGGGAAACGCCGAGGATGGCGTTGGCACCGAGAACCTTTTTGGTGGAGGAACCGTCGAGCGCGAGCATGGCGGCATCGATGGAAGCTTGCTCAGTGGCGCAATAGCCTAGCAGCGCGGGAGCGAGGACGGCGTTGACGTTTTCAACTGCCTTGAGCACGCCTTTTCCGAGATAACGTGACTTGTCGCCATCGCGGAGTTCAACAGCTTCGTTCTCGCCGGTGGAGGCACCGGATGGCACTGCGGCACGACCGATCGCACCGCCTTCGAGATGCACATCAACTTCGACGGTAGGATTGCCACGGGAATCAATAACTTCGCGGCCGCGGATTTCAACAATGGTGGTATAGTCCATAATAGTTTCTATTTTGTTAGTTACGGTGGGTTTTGAAAATTTCAGGGATTGAAGGGCCGGATCGAGCGGATCGTCAGGGTTTCCATCGCTTCGGAGACTTCGTCACGCACTTGCACGGTCTCGCCCGGTTCGCGGCCGACGAGAGCCTTGCCGACTTCAGATAGATAGGAAACCGTCTTGGTCTCCGGGATGGAGTCCCATGCACCGAGCACGGTCATGACAATTTCTTTACCCGCCGCATCCGTCAGGGTGACGATGGTGCCGATATTAACTTTGCTGGCATCCGAGCCTTTGAAATCCGTGCCGCGGGAGTTGCTGATTTCCTTGTCCAGGGCGTTCCGGCGGTGTGCCAGGTATTTTTCGAGATCCTTCGCAGACTTATACTCGAAATTCTCGCGAAGGTCACCGTACGAACGGGCGATTTTCACGTCATTAAGATTCTGCGGGATCTTGTTGCGGATGAGATCGTCGAGTTCGGCTTTCTTTTTCTCGAGACTTTCCCACGAGACCAGCAGGATTTCGTCAGGGCGTTTGGTATTCACACCGCTGACCAGCTCGGCGGTTTCCGGGCGGACCTTGATGATCCGGGCCATGAGCGATTTTTTCTCCAGATCACCGAAGACCGGGCAATCCAGCAGACGGCGCGCGAAATTCCGCGACTCGTTGATGTCCATGATGCCCACAAGATCCGTCAGCAGGGATTTATCATCACCCAGCAAGGACTGGAGTCGCGAGGTTTTACGTGGACCGTCTGAGAGGTGGTCGTTTTCCAACAAATTGAGCACCGAAGCGCCGACATCGGCACTGAAAACTTCCAGGGCCGGGCCTTTCCGTTCGCGACAAACCCAAATGAGCGCATCGGGGCCGAGAGCACGCCGGGCGATAGCCGAACGAAGGTGGGTGACAAGAGCCGGCATGCCGCCACGCTCTAGCAGGATGCGGGCGATTTCCGTAACGCCACGGGCACCGACACGATCAAAAACCTGCACGATTTTTCCAACCCAATCCTCTGCGAAAGCATTTGGGAACGCTTCGTAAACGGCACGTTGGCGTCCGGATGGAAGAGCCCCAGCTTCTTCCGCAAGGCGGATCGGATCAGCGGAAAGAAGAAGATCGGATAGGCGCACTGCGGAGGGATCAAGCTCAAGAGCCTTGGATGATCCGATGACTTCATCGCGCGCGGCGACGAGCTGCAGCGCCTGGCCTAACTGGACTCGGGCTGCTTTTTTCGCCCCTTCGTCGATGTCGTTGAGCAGGCGTTTAAGAGATTCCACATCATTCTCGAAGGCTCCGATATCCGCAGCAATCGCTTCCAATGCGCGAATCATGCCTTTGATATCACGGGCGGCTTCGAAATCGGCGACGAGGGATTGCGCCGGAGTCCGATCGCCAACACGAAGCACAATCGCTTCGGTGCGTTTCTGAGGGACCACGGCGAGACGGCTTTCGCGCAGCGCCTTTTTGTTAGCATCCCACCATTTTTTAAACCCGGCCTCGGGAATGACGGCACCGGAGAGTTCCTTTTCCAGTGCGTCACCGGTCATGCTTCCACCGTGGCTTTCGAGCAGGTGGACCATGAGGGCGAGCGGATCGCTTTTTGCAAGAGCGCGGAGTTCCTCAAGCTGCTCGATTTTCTTGGCGCGGAAATCATCGGAGGGAATCCACTCGGTTTTTTGGAACGCAAATTGCAGCTCCATGGTTTGACCAGTGGACTTTTCGAAGTCGACGGTGACTTTTTTCGCAGGAAGATCCCAGTCGATCACCTTGCCGGCACCGAAGGATTTATGAATACAAAAGTTTCCGGGAGCCAATTGAGAAAGGCGCTCGCCGACTGGTTTAGGAATGCGACCGGCCTCAACCAGCTTCGCCACGTCAGGATGCATGCGGCGGAAGATGGGAAGGCGATTGGAAAAACGCAAGGCAATCCCATGAGAAATCTACCAAACTCCGAAATTCACGGTTTCTCAGCGGCCGGAGGAACCACCCGGGGGCGCGGTTGCCGTGTCGGTGTCATGCCGCCGTTCAGCGACTGATCGAGGCCACGGCGCAGCGCACAAATTCTTCTGCGCCATTGCTCAGGCACTTTCTCCAGTGGATCGCCTTGGGCAAAACTGCCCTCAAAGATCAATTCATTCGCAGGATTTTGGATACGAATCTTGTCCATCTCCCCATCGCGCTGAACCTCGGCACGCCCCTCTGCGGTGGAATAAGTTGCCGTTTTTTCCGCGACGTTCACCACGCGCATCGGGCTGATGAAATCCGTGGGAAGTATGGCGGCCTCTACCATTTCACTTGAAAAAGGCTTTTTGAGCGGTGGTGCCTCACCGAGCTTCAACTTCACTTCGAGCGGCTTGCCGCCGCGGAAGGCCGCGAGTGTGATCTCCTGCCCGGGCTTCGAGAGGCGCAAAAGGGTGGCAAGCTGGCTTTCATTCACCAGCATTTGATCGCCGAATTTCCAAACCAAGTCGTGTTCCTGAAGGCCCGCAGATTCAGCAGGGCCACCATCGTCGATGGATCTCACCAAAAAACCGACCCCTGGCGGAAGCGCCGGTACCTGGGCAGCGATCGTTGAATCCGGCTTGGCAACTCGCAACCCGAGCCATGCGTGGGGTGCGCTGGATGGATCGGGCACCGCCTTTTCAGCCCCTGAGGTCGCTTGCTCCCCGGCTGCCAGCAGCGCCGGCACCATCATCAGCAGAGCGGCGATGTAACTGAGCTTCATCGTTAAAATGCGGTGATCGGGGTGAGTAAAAGTTCTTCGCGGGGCTCCGAAACCTGCATCACGATCCCGGTTTCCTCGTCGCGCAGGCTGTTTTCCGCCACCACATTGAGGCGCACGGCATGCATCGCTGAGCCGTCGGAGTCCCGCCAGCCTTCGTCCGTCATGGACTCGACGCGGTCCGACTCACCGACGAGCACCAGCCCCGAGGTTTTCACTGAAACCTTCGCGGTCGTCTGAATCGGCGTGGTTTTCAGAAAGGGAATAATCACCAACAGGCCAGCTGCCGCAGCGGCAATCCCACTGCCTGTGATCCAGCGCCGGGAACTGCGTTCCGGCATTTCCACGACTTCCTCGATCTCCGGACCAGCCAGTTCATCGAGCATCGCATCGATCTCGAACTGGCAATCCTCACTCAATGCCGGCGGCATCAAGCGGGCGAGGGCGGCTTCGATCGCATCAATTTGCATGGCGGCGGTCCTCCTTCACGCGGCGCAGTTCGTGCGCCAGTTGTTCAAGTGCGTAACGGTAACGCGAGGCCGCCGTGTTCGGCGAGATCGCGAGGGTTTCGGAAATTTGTAAAAACGTCAGACCGCCCCAAAATTTCATCACCACCACTTCGCGGAGCTTCTGACTCAGATTTTGTACGGCCTCGCGCAAGACCACCGCTTCTTCGTCCTCCTCCAGCACCGGGTCCAGCCAGACATCTTGGAAATCGTTCAGGTAAATGACGGATTCCTCGCGTTTCCGCCGGCGTGACTCGCTGCGGTGGTGGTTCAGCCCACAAAATCGAATCGTCGAAAAAACGAGTGGCAGATCCGGTGGCACCGCACCCTTTTCCGCCTGATGATGCCACATCCGGAGGATCGCCTCCTGCACCAGGTCCTCCGCGTCGTGGCGGCTGTTGCTCCAGCCACGCGCAAACAAAAGCAGGCGCGGGCCATTTTCAGCCAGCCACTGTTTCCATTGTTGTGCGGGAGAACTCATTCTTCAGAGATGAGAATGCCCCAAGTTGAGGCATTTGTCTGCAAAATCATTGCCTCCCCGGGAAACTCGGAAAATCACTCGATAAAACGAATCTTCCCCGGAACCGGCGGGCGGCCCATCGCCATTTCGGCGTGCTGCTCATCGGTGCACGAAGAATTGATCGGCGCATCCGGCGCGGCATCGCTCGGCGTGAGGTAATTGTTCTCAGT
>JBDTNJ010000281.1:0-2892 GCA_039933825.1 Luteolibacter sp. | reverse complement strand
TATATTTGGATCAACCGAACAACTCCCAGAACCGACAACACCACCCCGAAAAAGATCAAGATGAGTCGGAACCTAAGTGGCACCGGGTAGCCCGGATCGGTTCCCGGCATTGCCCCTCTGACCGTTTTTACGGTAAATCCGGCAACGACGAGGAGGATGCCGAGGCAAACCATCGCCAATTCCTCAGTCACGCTTGCTCCAGCAGCCGCTCCAGCTGAGCTTGAGGTACCCCCCACCCCCGAAAGTACGACGAGAACCCAGCGTTACCCCACCGTAGATCTGAGAATGTCCCAGAAGTATCGGCTGGACACGGCATATTCGATTTGTTAGCATTGAGGTGTGGCGGGTGAGCTAGAAGCGGCCGGGCTGGCATTTCCGGCCTCGGTGCTCCGAGGGATCCGGGCACGGATCAAGCAGGACGGGGGGCTTACGCGTACCGAGTTGTCGCGTGAGGTGTGCCGCTGGATGAATTGGCGCGCCGCCAACGGTGAACTGCGTGAGATGACGTGCCGGCTGGCGCTGCTCGATCTGGATCGGCGCGGCGAAGTGGCTCTTCCGCCCAAGCGCTCCAAGACCCGGACACAGATGCCGGCGCAGCGCTGGGAAGGAATCAGCGACCGGTTGCTGCGTTGCGAGCTCGGGGAGTTGGGTAAGATCGAGTTGGTAGGAGTGCGGGCCACCGACGATCGAGACCTGTCTGAACTGTGGAACCTGTTGATCTCCGGTTACCACTATCTTGGGTACACGCCGCTGGTCGGAGCGCAGCAGCGCTACCTGATCCGGAGCGAGCATCATGGGGTCGTGGGGGCGCTGGGTTTCAGTGCGGCGGCCCGGCGGGTAGCGGCGCGCGATCGATGGATTGGTTGGAGCGATACGGCGCGCGCCCAAAACCTGCATTTGGTGGTGTCCAACTCGCGATTTCTGATTCTGCCGTGGATCAACGTGCGCAACCTGGCTTCGCACGTACTGGGGATGGCTAGCCACCGCGTGGTTGCGGACTGGAAGCGACGCTACGGCTATGAGCCGGTGCTGCTTGAGAGCTTCGTGGAAAAAGAGCGCTTCACCGGTGTCAGTTACCGGGCCGCGAACTGGGTGGAGCTGGGAGACACAAGCGGACGAGGCCGCCAGGACCGTAAGCGCGCCAACACTGTCAGCGTCAAGAAGATATTGGTCTATCCGTTGCACCAGCATTGGCGCGAGAAGCTCGGAGTGCTGCCCGCCGAACAGAGCGGGGACTGGGCCGAGCGTGAGCTCGGCAAAGCGCGCTTGGGTGATAAGCGGCTCACCGAGCGGTTTGTGTCTGTGGCGCGCGATTTCTACAGTCACCCCCAGGCAACCATCCCCCAGGCGTGTAATGGTGATCGGGCAAAGGTAAAGGCGGTGTACCGGTTTTTGGACAACCAAGAAGTCTCCTTGGAGAAGTTACTGGAGCCGCACCGCGAGCGGACTCGCCAGCGAATCGCTGAACACCCGGTCGTGCTGTGCGCCCAGGACACCACCTCGCTCAATTACACCAATCTTTCTCAGACCGAGGGGCTGGGGCCCATTGGAACACGGCAGAGCCGGGCAACCGGGTTGTTGCTGCACGACACGGTGGCCGTCACTCCCGACGGACTCGCCCTTGGAGTTCTCGACGCGCAGGTATGGGGTCGCGACTGGGAGGACAAAGAGATCGGCCGCGACATCGAGCAGAAGGAGAGCGTAAAGTGGCTGCGCAGCTACCGCGAAGTGGCCCGCCTTCAGGCTCAACTCAAGCGCACCCGACTGGTTAGTGTCGGAGATCGCGAATCCGATATCTACGAGTTGTTCGCCACCGCCAAAGAGCACATCGAGGCTGGCGGTCCGCATCTTCTGGTACGTTCGAGCGAGAACCGTCGACTGGCCGATTCAAGCCGCAAGCTCTGGGAGAAAGTCGAGGCGGAGCCGGTGGCCGGCTATCGCACGGTGCAGATTCCGGCGCGGGCTGGACGCAAGCAGAGAACGGCCGAGCTTTCGGTGCGTTTCCGCGAGGTACTGCTCAGTGCGCCGCAGGGCAAGAGTGCACTGGGCAACATCAAGCTGTGGGCCGTGCATGCCCGTGAACCTCGCGTCCCCGATGGCGTGGAAGCCGTAGAGTGGATGCTGCTGACCAGCATCGAGGTAAGCACCTTCGATCAGGCCTGCGAAAAGCTCGACTGGTACATCCAGCGATGGATGATCGAGGTCTTCCATCGCACGCTCAAAAGCGGTTGCCGCATCGAGGACCGTCAACTCGGCAATGTAAAGCGACTCCAGAACTGCCTGGCGATCGACATGATGGTCGCCGTGCGTATCATGCACCTGACCTGGCTCGGACGCACACAACCCGACAAGCCGTGTACGATCTACTTCGAAGACCACCAGTGGAAGGCTCTGTCCTGTTTCATCAGCAAGAAGCCGGTCCCGCAGAGTAATGTGCCCACCATCGCCGTGGTTGTCGGCTGGATCGGTAAGCTTGGCGGCCACCTCGGTAGAAAATCCGACCGCCCACCGGGTACTCAGGCTCTATGGGAGGGACTCCAGCGCGCCGACGATATCATCGAAACCGTCAAGCTGTTTACCAATTTCAAAAACGGTCCCTAACAAGTCATCCTGGACAAGGCGCTGTCTCCAGCCGGGATCTGTGGGACATTCTCAGGTGCCCGGCGGGGGTCCGTATACGCTTGCTGTAACGCAGAGCACCTTTGCAAGTTCGGAAGGCGATCCCCCTTTGGTCGATGACATCGTCATGGGGGACGTCTGGTACTGCGTCGGTCAGTCGAATTCTGATGGACAGCACAAAATAAAGGACGCAGTGCTCATCGAACACCCCGAGCTGAGAGTGTACAGGTCGAGCCACAGTGGTAAGAAAAGTAACTGGGGGCATCCCTATTT
>JBDTNJ010000280.1:0-5634 GCA_039933825.1 Luteolibacter sp. | reverse complement strand
CATCAGTCCTGATTTCTTCAGTCGGGGCGGCTTTGGAAACATTTCGCTAGTCGGCATTGGTCTTGCGGGTTCCTTGCCCGGCGAATTCATCCCAGGTTTGAGTATCGCCGAGAATACCGGAATATTACCGGAAGTGAAAGGCTGGCTTGGTGCTCTGAATCAGAACGACAGGTTCAGCCTGTCCCAGCTCACACGAGAGGAAGGAGTTCGCTCCCCCGTAAATCTCTCGTTCTCGGCCATCGGCGCAACATTCAGCGGTGGGATTTTGGCGCGCGGTGATGTGCTCATGGGCCAGGATTCTTCGATCAAGATTGATGGCATGAGCTCGGTCACATTCGGCGGGCAAACCATTACTCTTCATGGCAGTGTCATCGCCCCAGGTGGCAGCATTTCTGTGATCGGGCCTGCCAGTTTCCCACTGGATGCATCGCAGTTTCCAGCAAACGCTCTCGCTACGGTTCATCTGGGTGGGAGTGCCATGCTATCGACCGCCGGTAAGGAAATATTGGTGAGTAATCCATACGAGTTGCGACAGGGTCGGGTTCTCGCAGGCGGTTCCATCAAAATCAGTGGAAACATCGTTGCAGAAGTGGGTGCGGTTTTGGATGTTTCGGGAGCGACCGGAATTCTGGATCTGCCTCCTTCAAATCAATCACTCATGCCTTCCGTTCCGAATTCTGTAAATGGAAGAGGCTATGTCCCGGTAACCATCCAGTCCAACGCGGGGACAATCACTTTATCAGGTGGTGAGATGCTATTTTCCGACGCTACTCTGATAGGCAATGCAGGCGGCGGCTCGGCCACCGGTGGTACGCTCAATGTCTCCTCCAATCGTTTTGTTCCTGTTACCTTACCATACACGACAGCGGATGTGAATCTGCTAGTGACTCAAAATGGAATTGCTTTGCCGGCTTCAAATACAACGATAGGGGTGGGAGTACCTGTGCTGGACGCGACAGGAAGCATCGCCCCCCAGCTCGGTTATTTCTCGGCGGATCGCTTCGCCAACGGTGGGTTTGATTCATTGTCCCTAGGAGGAAACGTCCGCTTTGAAGGGCAGGTCTCTATTGCAGTTCCGGGTAGCCTGAAGGTCGCTGATGGTGGAGTGATTTACGCTAATGATCATGTTACTCTCACAGCCGCGCATGTGACCCTAGGGCAGGCATTCCAGTCGCCTTCATTGCAGTCGCCCATCCTGTTCAGCCAAGGAATCGCCGGAAACATTTTGCCCTATTCATTTGGGCCGTCCCATGGTAAGGGAACCCTAACTGTCAACGCGAAGCTTATCGACATTGGCACTCTTTCGCTTCAGGGCATTGGAAATGCCGAGTTCCTCGCTCCATCTGGTGATATCCGAGGCAATGGCACGCTTCAAATCGCCGGCGGTCTAACTTTTGAAGCAGGTCAAATTTATCCGCCCAGCGAGCGCCAATTCAATGTATTCGCCTACGATTACACCTCCGCCGGCACAGCACATGAGGGAGCTGTCACGATTCGATCGGGCGCAGTTCGCTCCATGCCACTTTCCGCAGGTGGCGCTCTCTCGATTTATGCCTCGCAGATCACTCAGGGAGGAACTTTGCGGGCGCCCATTGGCACGATCAACCTTGGCTGGGATGGCACCGGCGCCGCGCCTTTCAATCCGATTACAGGTACGAGTCTAGCAAGCCCCGTCACGTCCATTCTAACTCTCGTCTCCGGCAGTATCACTTCGGTTTCGACCATCGATCCCATCTCCGGTAAAGCGACTGTTATCCCCTATGGCATCAGTCTAGATGGTAAATCATGGATTGATCCGGCTGGCAACGATATCACCGTGAGCGGCCCGCCCGGAAAAGCAGTGAATCTGGCAGCCGTGAATCTGGTCACCGAGGCAAGCTCATCGGTTGATATTAGCGGTGGTGGCGATCTCTATGCATACCGCTGGATTTCCGGTAATGGCGGCAGCGAGGACATTCTGGCTTCATCAAACAGTTTTGCCGTCATTCCCAGCTATGGCTTCAACTATAGCCCCTACGCCCCATTCAACAGTGATAACTCCGCCACCAACCTGGCCGGTGCGCCCGGCTATGTAAATTCCACGCTCAAGGCCGGAGACCAGATCACCCTTGCCGCAAGCAAGGATCTGCCTGCCGGAACCTACACTCTCCTTCCCGCCCGTTACGCCCTGCTGCCGGGAGCCCTCTTGGTGACTCCGAAATCTACGGTTCCTACCGGCACGGTGAAATCGCCCGATGGCTCATCCATCGTTGCTGGCTATCGCTCCAACAATCTCGATCCATCCCGGACCGGGCCGACCCTTATCGGAGGTTTCGAGATCGCCCCGGCGAGCGTTGTCCGCGCCCGTGCCCAGTACCAAGATCTGCTGGCTAACACCGTGCTGCGCGAAGCCGCCATTTCCCGCGAGTTTGCGGTGCCTCGCCTGCCGGTGGATGCCGGATACCTCGCCTTTTCCTCGCCTTTGAGTATGATCCTGCGTGGAAGCGTTTCCTCTCTTGCTCCCACTGCCGGGCGCGGCAGCGTGATCGACATTAACAGCTCGTCCAATATTATCATTAATTCCTCTGGCATCGGAACTGGTGGACTGGTGCTCAGCGCCACCACACTCAACAGCTTCGGTGCGGAGAGCCTCCTAATCGGCGGGATCCGCAGCTTCAATTCAAATGGCGCTTCCGTCACCGCGAACTCTGCGGATGTCACGCTCGACAATGCCGGCACTTCCCTTACAGGAAAGGACATCATCCTCGTTTCCCGCGAAAAACTTACCCTAGCGGAAAACTCGGAGATGGTGTCAAAGAAGGATGACATTGCCCTCGATACCATCACTCTGGGTGATACCGGTATCCTAGGCAGCGGCAATGGCTCGCTGGTCCGGGTGAGTGCCGACGCTTCAGGGCAGGTATCCCGCCTTGGCGTGAGTTCATCCAGTTTACCGAAACTCACGGTTCGCTCTGGAGTCATTCTTGCTGGAGGAAGTATCGTGCTGGACTCCACTGCAGGCACCAATCTTGCGGAATCTGCCCGCCTCAACGCGGGTGTAGTCTCGCTTAACAGCGGCCAAATCAGCATCAGCCTGAATAACCCCGGCGCTCTCAATCCCACCACCGGACTGGTGCTAGCGGGAGACGCCCTGTCCTCCTTACAAAATTCCGCCAAGCGGCTTGCCCTGTTGAGCTATTCCACCTTGGACATCTATGGCACAGGGGTCGTCGGGTCGCGAGCACTTGATAGCCTTTCCCTACAAGCCGCCGCGATCCGCAGCTTCAATGCAAGCAGCGAAACTGTTTCTATCACAGCAGCCAATCTATCACTCGGAAACAGTGCCGCCAGCGCAGCTTCGTCTCCCTTGGTTGGAACGCCAGCGGGCTCGATCACTTTCGACGCGGACCAAATCACGCTTGGAGCCAATGCCATGCGGGTCGAGGGCTATGCTAATACTACCCTCTCCGCCACCAGCGGCATTCTGACTTCCGGTCAGGGATCTTTTGATGCCACTGGCGACCTAACTTTTATTGCGCCCCTCCTCACAGGATCGAGTACTTCCAAATATGCGATCCGCGCTGTAGGCGCACTGCAACTTAATAAGCCTGCGGTGAGCCGTCCTTCCCCACTTAACGGTGGATTTGGTGCGGATCTCACCCTCCAAGGCGCGAGCGTGAAGGTGAATGGCTATATCTCCCTGCCCAGCGGAAAGCTCACCCTCCATGCCACTTCGGGTGATCTCACCCTTGGCGATACAGCAGCTTCAGCGCTCGATCTGACAGGAACATCCAACACTTTTGTCGATACCATCCGCTACACCAGCGGTGGCACGGCCAACCTTATTTCCGATGCGGGTTCCGTTACGATGGCTGCGGCTGCTAACATCAATGTTTCAGCGAAGCCAGGCGGTGGCAACGCGGGAGCGATCAGTGTAAAAGTCCCTCTTGGAATCTTCGACCTGAAGGGTGTAATCACGGGCACTGCGGGAGCCACTGGAAACAAGGGTGAATTCTCGTTGGACGCCGGCTCGGTTACCGGCGGCAGCCTTGCCAGCCTCGATTCCTCCCTCAATGCCGGTAATTTCACCCAGTCCCGCGATTACCGCATCCGCACGGGTGATGTGAACATCGACGGCCTTGCGACCTCCCGTATCTATCGGGTTTCCGCTGACTCCGGAACCATCCGGGTCTCGAACACCATCAATGCCTCTGGCCTAACGGGCGGCACTATCGATCTCAAGGCCAATGGCAGCCTGATCTTGGAAAACGACGCCCTGCTCAACGCTTCCGGGGCTCAATTCGACGCCGCAGGCAAAGGCGGTGCCGTCACTCTCGAAGCCGGTAATCAGCGCAACGGAGATTCCAGCAGCACCGCCGTGCTCGATCTCCAATCCGGCTCCTCCATCAATCTCTCCGTCGCCGCCGCGAACGCCACCAGCGAATCGCTCGGCAAATTCTCCGGCACTCTCCACCTGCGAGCCCCGCGCAATACTGCGAACAGCGACCTGCAGGTCAACGCGATTGGCAGTTCGATCAAGGGTGCCTCCAGTATCCTCGCGGAGGGCGTGAAACTTTATGACCTTACCGACTACGGCGGTACAATTTCTTCTGCTGCGCAAAGTTGGGTCCAGACCGATGGCCAAGCATTTCTTGGCACCGCTGACACCCTCTCAATCAACGAGACAACCATCACTACCCGTCTCCTCTCAGGCCAAACCCAATCAGAGAAATCCAAGTTGGCGTCGATTCTCGTCCTCGCTCCTGGTGTGGAGATGATCAATACTGCCACCGCATCTAACACAAAACTCAACCTCAACTCCGCAGGCAGCACGCTTTCTGTCCCGCCTGGGGGCAGCGTCCTTTTCCCGAATGGCAGTTCCGGCAACTCCGTCCGCTCCAGCGTGGCTGCGACTATTGTGTCCACCAGCGGAGAAGTAACTTCGCTTGAAGCCAACACCCCAGCCGTCATCCCCGCAGGCAGCAAGCTCCTTTTCGGTAACAGCAGCGCTACGGTGACGTACGCAACCATCCCTGGAAGCCCGGGCGGAGCGATCGGAATTTCCCTAGTTTCCGGCTCCACTTACACCACCGGCTCCACTGCCGCCACCAATTCCAGCGCCACCGTTTCAGAGCGTGGTACCGTCGTTACCCTCAATACCGCCAGCAGCACGTTAGCAAATGCTAGTTCATTAGCACTGAGCCCTGGCACCAGCATCACCTTCCCCAGTGGCACGGGTTCCAGCCAGATTCGTTCCACCGCCGCCGGGCAAATCACCTCGCGCACCGGTGATGTCACCTTATTCAACGCCAATACCAATATCTCCATCCCGGCGGGGAGTTACATTACCCTTAACGCTCCTGGAAGTATCTCTTACGTCAGCGGCACTGGCGGAGTTTCCGTCGCCTTGGCTTCAGGCAGCTTCACGACAAATCGCGCCGTCACCGTCACTCCCACCACTGGCGATCTCACATTAGGAACGCTTACCTCGACTGCCACCTCGGACTGGAACCTGGAATCTTTTCGATATGGTTCTAAGTCCGCGCCCGGTGTGCTCACTCTCCGCTCGACTGGAAACCTCGTCTTTTACAATGCGCTAAGCGATGGCTTCGCCGCCGTCACCCCGAGCGCATCCAACGGCCAATCTTCTCTCTG
>JBDTNJ010000279.1:0-5828 GCA_039933825.1 Luteolibacter sp. | reverse complement strand
TGGATGATCTAGCGAAACGTCGTGAACGCGAGGCGAAATCGGCGCTGCTCATCACCCGTCAGACAGGGAAGGGCAAGGTCGCACTCTTACTAACGGACCGGACTTGGCGCCTCCGCGAAGGCGCGGGTGATCTCTATCATCACCGCTTCTGGGGCAATCTCGTACGTTGGGGCGCGGGGCCGATCCTCCGCTCCGGCGGCCAACGTGTGCGGCTAGGAACTGACCAACTGACTTATACTCCTGATGATCGGCCGAAGGTCACTGCGCGCATGCGCGACAAGACCTTGAAGCCGGTGGTTGATCAATCGCTGAGCGCCGAGGTGTTGGGCGACGGCAAGGTGTTGGAAACGGTGGAGATGACCGCCGTGCCTGGATCTGAGGGGCTTTACGAGGCGGTCCTGGAACGATTCGGTAAGGCAGGGAAATACGAGGTGCGTCTGCGCGGGGATCGCGCGGACAAGCTGATCAAGGAGGACGGCGCGAACGAACTAAAAACCGGCTTCCGGGTGGTGGGCTCGCGCGGTCCTGTCGAGCTGGCCGAAACTACGCTGAACCTTCCGCTGTTGGAAACTATCGCGCAGCTATCAGGCGGTAAAGTCGTTTCCCCGGACAAGACCGGCGATCTGGCATCCCTTTTCCTGACGGCCAAGAACGAACGGCAGGAAGTCCGTGAAAGCGCGCTGTGGGACAGCGGTTGGGTGTTGGCACTATTGGCGATGCTGCTGGGTAGTGAGTGGGTAATCAGACGAGCGGGAGGACTGCCATAACATGAATGAACTTATGAAAACCAATCTTCAATCGGGAGAAATCGAAGCACGCCTGGAATCGGTGAGGACCCGCATCCGCCGGGTGCAAAAAATTCGCGCCGCGATGGTGGTGGTGACCATCGGGTTGGCCGGACTGATCACGATGATGGCGGCGGACTATCTCTTCTCGCCGCTGCCGTCCGGTATGCGAATGATCATGTTCACAGCATGGCTGCTCGTGATCCTGGCTGCTGCTAGAATCAGTTGTGGCCCATTGTTGAAACCGATCGGACTCCTGCAGGTGGCACGCTGGCTGGAGGTGCGGCACCCGGAAATGGAGGAGCGCCTGAGCACCGTATTGGAAATGGCAAATGGGAGTGAAGGCGTTTCCCAAGATTTACTGGCATCGCTGGCTCGCGCGGCGGAGCAGGATGCTGGAAAGGTGGATGTAGTGCGGGAGGTGATGGCGGCACGAACGTCGCGGCGCTGGGGACGGCCCGCATCGGCGCTGGTGATTGTGATTCTATTATCCTTCGTGCTGTGGCCGCACCAGTCATCGAGGTTGTTCGTGAGGGCGTTGATCCCGTTTTCGAATGTGGGAAATGCCGGAGCGGGTCGCTTCGTTGTAAAGCCGGGCAACATCGAGGTTCTGGCGGAGGATGCGGTCAAGATCGAGGCGACCTATGACGGAGGTGAGAAAAATCCGGAGCTGTGGATGGAGTTTGAAAACGGCCAGAAGATTTCTCAGTCCATGACGAATGACGGCGGGAAGCTCCGCTACGTGTTGGATCCCGCGAAATCGGGCTTTCATTATCGAATCCGCGCAGGGCGAGATGAGAGTGATGGATTCGCTGTCACTGTTTGGCCAATACCGGAAATGTTATTACCACGCGTGACTTTGAATTTCCCGGAATACACGGGGGTATCGCCGAAGGAGTCGCCGCTGGATCGCGGCATCGAAGCGGTGGCTGAAACGCGGGTGACTTTGTCGGGCGGGGCGAATACTGCGGTCGAGTCGGCATGGCTGGAGATGGGCGGAAAACGTCTGGCAGATGGTGCCGTGGAAGCATCTGCTAACGGGGGACGGATTTCATTCTCATGGAAGCTGGCAGTCGGTGGATCGGGCGAGGCACTGGTGATTTTGAAACATCGGCTGGGACGGACGATCGAAGTGCAGCGGTTTTCGATCAATGTGCTGGAGGACCGCGCGCCCGAGGTGGTTTTGCTGAGTCCGATGAAGACAGATTTGAAAGTGAGACCGGATGAGTCGCTGGCGCTGAAGTATGAGGTAACCGAGGATTTTTCGCTGTCCAGGCTCGCCGTGGAGGTTGATCCAGCGGGGAAGGATACCATGGTGTTAGACCAAGCGCTGCCGCCGCGAGTGGCCAACTCGAAGCCGCCGATCTTTCGTGGCGATGCCTCGGTTTCAGTCGGTGAGATGAGATCGAGGTTTCCCGGTGTGAATGAACTTCGTGTGCGGGTAAGGGCGGAGGATGCCCGACCAGCGGACTTGAGCGGACCAGGCGTCGGATTTTCCCAGTGGGTGACGTTGAAGTTCGATGAAGCCGCTCAATCCTTGGCCCGCCAAGAATTGTGGCAGCAACACGACGGCGCGAAACAAACGATCGAGGAGGCGATCCGCGCGACCCGTGAGGCACGCGAGCGAATCGATTTGCATCGCGAGGAAGTTAAAAAGGGCGTGCTGAATGACATCGCGCGGCAGGACTTGAAAGACGCCGACGAAAGACTCGCGGGGGCGGAGGAGAAGCTGAAGCAACTGTCCACTCAGATGAAGGAAAGCGTGCACGCATCGAAATCCGATGACGTCAACGAAGCGGCGGATCTCGTCGCGAAGGCGCGTGAGGATTTTGAAAACTCGCGCTTGCAGGACACTCCATCCGAACGTGACGCGAAGACCGAACTGGCACGCAACGAAGCGGAAGCAGCTGTCAAAAAGTTGGAGAACGTGAAAAATGCGATGGATCGCGAGCGCGAGAAGATCGAGGACCTCGCCCGACTCCTGGATCTCGCCCAGCAGCAGCAGGAGGTCGCCCGGCAGGCTGAGGAAAATATTTCAAAAAATCCCGAAGCTGCGGAGGTGCCGGAGGATTGGAAAAACCGCCAGAAGCAGATGGAGGAGGCGCTCAAACAGCAATTGAACGAGCGCCCGGATGCCAAGGCCGAGGTCCTGAAAGCCCAAGCAGAGCAGGCCAAGGCTCTCGCCGATGAAGCGAATCAAATGGCGAAGACTCAGGAAAATCTCGAACAGCAGGCGAAACAGACGTCCGAAGAATCACTACAGAAAGCTCTGTTGGCCGAGCAGGCGAAGATCGCGGACGAGGCGAAAAAAGAACTCGCCGACGCACAGGAAGCACGCAGTCCTCTAGCAGACTTCCTTCCCGAGGTCACTACCGCAGCGGAAACCGCGCACAATGAGTTAGAAAATGGTGAAAACCAAAAAGCAGCCGATTCCGCAAAAAGAGCCGGACACGCCATGAAGGATGCCGCCGCCAAGTCTGGTGAAAAGTCCTCCAGCCCGGGCGAATCCGGAAAAGAATCGTTATCTCAAGCGGCGCAGGCCGGGTCGTTAGAACGCTTGGCAGAAAAGCAAAATAGAGTCGCCGATGCGATGGAACTCCTCGCAAAGGGCGACAAGGAAGCCGCTCTCAAAAACCTTCAGGCTATCCAAGCCGATGCTGCAAAAGCGCTGGCTCAGGACATGGAAAACATGCCGCAGGTTGATGGAAACAGCTCCATGCAGGACGCCACCAACTCCGGCAAACAAGGCAGCGAGCAAGCCAAGAACGCCGCAGAACAAGGGCAGAACGGTCGACAACTGGATGCCTCGAAACAACACGATCAATCCGCCCAGAGCTTTGGAAAAAGTGCCGAAGCCCTCGCCCGCGCTGCCGAGGAGTTTTCCACCCAGGCAGAGCAGGCAGCAGCCCAGCAGGCGAATCCCCAGAGTGCGGAAGCTTCTGCTAGTAAGATGGCGGATGCCTTCCAACAGGCGTCGCAAGCCGCTGATAGTTCGCAACCCGCCCAAGCTGCGGCGGCGGCCGCCAAAGCCACGCAAGCTCTGGCCCAAGCCGCACAGGCAGCACGCCAGCAGATGCAGGGCGACAAGCCGGGGAAACCCAGCCCGCAGGGACCTCCAGGAAGTGTGCCCGGCCAGGAACCGCAGGACGGCTCGACCGATCGCTCCGCGGGGGCCGATCCCAGGGTGCCGGCAGAACTTGCTAAACTCGGAATCAGTTCGGCGGATTGGGTGAAAATCCAGTCCAGCCTGAAATCGGACGTGGGTGCCGGAGAAGGCGGCGCAGTGCCTGCGGAATACCGCGAACTGGTGAAAGGCTACTTCGAAAGCATTTCCAAAAAATCCAACAAGGACTAACTGAGCATGAACGTTTCTAGAAAAATTTGCGCGGCCCTCCTGGCTTTAGCTTGTTTGGCCGCTGCTCAGGAAATAGCCGATCCGGTATTTGCCGAGTGGAGTTCCCAGGTAGATCCGGCAGTGGAAAAAGCACTTCGCTATCTAGCACGCATGCAGCAACCCGATGGCTCGTTTCCTGATAGGTATGGCGACTCCACCGGCATTCCCGCGCTCGTCGGCATGGCGTTCCTTTCCAAGGGCCACCTGCCGACAGAGGGGCCGTATGTTGAGGCTCTGAACCGCTGCATCGACTTCGTGCTCGCCAATCAGAATCCCGAGGGGCTTTTCGAAAAAGGCAACGCTGGCACAGGTCCGATGTATGCGCACAATATTTCCACACTTTTTTTATCAGAAGTTAGTGGCATGGTTGATCCGGGGCGGCAGGAAAAGATTGCCAAGGCCCTGCCACCCGCGCTTTCACTCATCCTCCGCGCCCAAGCCGTGAAAAAGGACGAGCGGAACCGCGGCGGCTGGCGCTATCATCCCGGCTCGAAGGACAGCGACACTTCATGCAGCGGTTGGGCGCTCATGGCACTGCGGTCCGCGAAACTCAACGGCGCGGCAGTTCCCGATGCTGCGATTAATGACGCCGTTGGCTATCTGAAACGCCATCAGGACGCCAAATCCGGTTGTTTCGGTTATTCCGCCACGACCGATCACGCGGATACGCTCACCGGCATGGGCCTGCTTTGTCTGGAACTGTGCGGGAAACATGGCACACCGGAAACCATTAAAGCTGCCGACTATATGATGACAACTTTCCGCAAGATTCCGGGCAGTCAGTTCCAGTTCTACGGAAATTACTACAATTCCCAGGGCGCGTTCCAGATCGGCGGGAGATATTGGGAGGAATTCGCTCCATGGATGTATGACACCTACTTGAAAAAACAGGAATCCGACGGCTCGTGGAACAGCAGCGAGGCCGGCAGGATCTACGGCACTGCGATGATGACGCTCGCCTTCACCGTACCCTACCGGCAGCTCCCGATCTATCAAAGGGACGAAACGGCAGATGAGGCGGAGCCTTGATTTTTTCGTGAGAAGCTGTCTAGCCTGACTTCCGCTATTTAGTGGGATTTTGAGCTGCCAGCCTTGAATCTGCGCGGATCCCCGAAAAGGCGAAGTCTTCCCTTTTCGGGTGCTTGGTGCAGAAATTCCACTCGACACAGGTCCTTCAGGTTTGAGACTGCTGTGTCCTACTCTCGTCAACCCATGAAATTCAAATCCCACCTCCAAAAGGCCGCACTTCTTTTCGTTCCCTCGCTCTGCAATGCCGCGCCGCTCACCATCCAAGCCGTCAACTCGCTGCCGCTGGCACGTAGCAGCCAGACATTGGAAATTTCAGCCAAGGATCTCGCTCCGTTAGTTGCCAAAAAACTCGACTTAATTCACATCACGGATTCATCGGGAAAAGAATTGATCTGTCAGGCAATCGATAGCGATGGCGATGAGATGCACGAGGAGGATAACCTGATTTTTCAATCCGACTTTGAACCTAACGAAACTAGGACTTTCACCGCCACGGTCGGTGCGAAACAAATTTTCAAAAGGGAACAATTCAAGGCTTTCGGCCGGTTCGTGCGCGAGAGGTTCGATGACTTCGCTTGGGAGAACGACCGCATTGCGCACCGGACTTATGGCAAGGCGCT
>JBDTNJ010000278.1:0-6912 GCA_039933825.1 Luteolibacter sp. | reverse complement strand
GATTTCTGGCTGTTTTTACGGCTACTGGATTAAGCATTTCAGCATATGCTGCAGACATTCCTGCTGTGCGGATCATGCCTTTGGGCGATTCAATCACACTGGGTTGTTGCAGTGGTACAACGACAGAAGGTGGCTACCGGACACGCCTTTATTCCCTGCTGGCGAGTGCTGGCTACAACGTGGACTTCGTTGGCACTCAAAAGGATCTGAATAATCCTGCATTACCGGACGGAGATCATGAGGGACACGGTGGTGTTGGGATCAACACCATTCGGAGTAGTATCGCGGGCTGGCTCAAGGTTAATGAGGATCCCGATGTCATCCTGCTTCATATCGGCACCAATGATTTCTCCTCCCACGACTCTCTGACCACGATTCAAGACTCGTTGCGTGGTTTGATTAGTGATTTGGTTTCTGCGCGGCCTCATGCCAAAATCATCCTTTCGAGCCTGATTCTTCGCACGGATGATTCTTTCACGGAAGCGCAGCAAAATGCATACAACCAGTCGCTTGCCGGAATAATCAGCGAACAGGTTTCGTTGGGACACCCGTTTTCCCTCGTGGATATGAATGGCGTGCTGGAACCATCGGATTTGAACGATGGGATTCACCCGACTTTGGCAGGGTATGATAAAATGGCAGACGCTTGGTTTTCCGCAATCACCTCAGTCATCACGCCACTGGGAACGTCGGATCCACCAGCGATCGCACGCGTCAACGCACGAGGGGACCTCAACCACGTGACCGTCACATTCAGTAAGCCGGTCGAAGACGCGGCAACCACATTGTCAAATTTCAACATCAGTGGTGGTGTCAGCGTTGTGGGTGCGGAGCTGGACACGCTTTCAATGCGAGTTGTCACTTTGGAAACGACAACGCAGATTCAGGGCAGGTATTACACCATGTCTGCCAGCGGCGTGCGGGATCGGACACCTCAGCACAACGAGATCTCCCCTGGCGCGGTCGGAAACTTCACGGCACGGACGTTGCTTGATGGAAGCTTCGAGGAAAGTGGTGCGGCATGGACCCGCCAAGGTAGTAATCAGATTCTCAATGCGGCTCCTGCTACTCCAGCGACGGATGGCACGAAGCTGGTGGTTTTTAACGGTGGAAACTCAGCAACAAATGGAGTGGTATCACAAACGGTGGCAACCACCCCGGGAGAAACCTATAATTTGGGGTTTGATGTTGGAGTTTATAGCACCGGCGTGCAATCATTGTCGGTCAATGTGGCTGGCAGCAATTCCACCCTGCTAACTCAGACCGAAAACGTGTCTGGATCAATTCCGGGCGGGACGGTTTGGGCAAGCAAGGTCCTTCAATTCGTCGCAACAGGTCCGACGACTACTCTTGCCTTTCAGGATACCTCGGCATCGACCTTGAATTCCGATTTATTGCTCGACGACGTTCGCCTGAATCTTGCGGTCCCTCACACACTTACCGTTAATTCTTCTCCAGCGAGCGGGGCAAGTGTGATCGTGAGTCCGAATGACCTCAGCTCGAATGGCACTGGTGTTACCCCCTTCAACCGAACCTATGACGATGGGACTATTGTCAGCCTGACTGCTCCTGCCACATTAGGCGGCATAGGCGGCAAGTCTTTCGACCGATGGCAGCAGAACGCCATAAATCTATCTACCTCTGTCAGCACAAATGTTGAGATGACAGCGGATCACACGATGGAGGCGGTTTACAAAATCCTGGAAAACGGGAGCTTCGAGAAGGGTGCGGTTATTACCGGTAATGGAGGCCCTGGCAGCAAAACGCAGTTGGACGGTTGGAATCCTGTCGGTAACCAATTCGGCTACATATCCGATGGCACCTATAATGCCAACGAGTGGGATCGATTTGTACTATTTAACGGAGGAAATTCAGATCCCAATGGAGAACTTACGAGAACTTTTCCAACCACACCTGGGCTGTCTTATATTTTGGCTTTTGATCTCGGCGTTTATGGAGGGATTTCTAAACCACAGTTGCTTCAGGTGATGATTACCGGTCCTGCGTCACCAATTTCGCAAACCGAGTCGGTTTCCAGAACGGGAGGTCCCAATCTCCTGTGGGAATCCAGAAGTATTTCCTTCGTGGCGGATAGCGCTACCACCACCTTGAAATTTACCGATGTGACGACGATCGCAAACGGCCAGGGGGCGGATCTGCTGCTCGACAACGTTCGGGTGGCCGAAGCTGGGTCTAACACTCCTCCGGTGGCGATAGGCGATTCCTATTCCGCGACTCAAGACACTGTGCTGACGGTTGCTGCCCCCGGGGTGTTGGCGAACGACACGGATTCCGAAAATAATACGCTCAGCGTCGTGCCAGTCACAAGCCCCACCCACGGTGGCGTGACCTATAATGGCAGCGGTGGCTTCACTTATGCACCTGTTAGTGGTTACGTCGGCCCCGATTCGTTTACCTACAAGGTCAATGATGGCCTTCTGGACTCCAATATAGCCACTGTCTCGATTACCGTGGCAGCATCTGCCTCAGGTCTAGTTGTCAATGGAGGTTTTGAAGCGGGGAGTCCGCCAGATTTTGGAGTCCTAACCGGCTGGACCATTCAGGATACAGGGAGTTCTCTCCCAGTGGGCTATTCAAATCATCCCGGGTATGTTCCTTACGAATTAAGTCGGCAGGCCCTTTTTAACTCGGGGGGTAACAGCCACGGGGGCGCTATTTCACAACCGATCGCAACAACTCCCGGTCAGACCTACACCCTCACCTTCGCCATGGGCATCACTGGCACATCGGGCAATAAACAACGGGTATTAGTGACCGCTGTTGGTGACACTTCACTTCTTTCTGCGGCAAGGATTATCGTTTCTAACGGTATAAATCCGTTGTGGGAGGTCAAAACTTTGACTTTCACCGCTGATAGCAGCACGACCACCCTGAGCTTTATAGATGATTCCGAGAACCTGGCATTTCCTGACACATCGTTGGACACGGACCTGCTGCTGGATGATGTGCGGGTGGTCGCCACTGCCGGCAATACGGCACCGGTTGCCGTAAACGATTCTTTTTCGATGACTCAAAACACCACCCTGACAGTGGCGGATCCCGGTGTGCTGGGAAATGACACCGATGGTGAATCCAACTCACTCACCGCAGTGCAGGTCACCGGACCTGCACATGGTAGCCTGACCCTGAATGCCAGCGGCGGCTTTGTTTACACCCCGACATCAGGATATGCCGGGTCAGATTCATTCACCTACAAGGCCAATGATGGATTTTTGAATTCCAATGTAGCGACCGTATCACTCACGGTGACATCCAGTATCTTGGCGAATGGAAGTTTTGAAACTGGCGCAATCCTTCCCTCAAATTTTACGGTCCTTGACGGCTGGACTGTGACTGGCAGCTCAGCGGGCTATATCGCTGACGCGAACTACACCGCCACGGATGGTTCCCGCCTGGCAATTCTAAGTGTGGGCGGCGACAACTTCGATGGTGCTATTTCGCAATCCTTCCCCACAGTTCCGGGCCAGGCCTATCAGTTGGAATTCGATGCGGGAACGATCGGCATCGCAGGGCGCAAGCAACTTCTTCAAGTGACCGCAGTCGGCAGCGGAACTTTGCTTTCCCAATCGTTGATGTTGAATGTAGAAGGTGCCGCAGTCTGGCCCGCCCAAAGCCTTTCATTCATTGCCAACAGCACAACTACAATTCTGACTTTCACTGATGATTCCGAAAACCTGCCAGTGGGATCGTCCGCTGCTTCCAGCGATCTTCTATTGGATCACGTTCGGATCTCCCCGATTCTCACTGTCCGTGCACTGACGGTTACTTCATCTCCGCCAAGCGGCTTGGAAGTGACGGTCACTCCTGCCGACCTCGCCAACAATGGAAATGGCCTAACCCCCTTGACTCGTAGCTATGCGAATGACGCAACGGTGAACTTGACTGCCACCGCAGCTTCTGGATTTAACGTGTTTCAGAAATGGCAGAAGAATGGGGTAGATTTAACCACCTCACTTACGGCCAACGTCACGATGAATGCGGACTATACGCTGAACGCCGTTTACGTTGTTGATTACTCACCCCGAAGCACGGCTGACTCGTATTCTACCAACGAAGATACGCAAATGATCGTCGAGGCTCCCGGGGTCTTGGCAAATGACGTCGATCCGAAACCCGATCCTATCACAGCCGTTCTGAACGCCGGTCCGAGCCATGGAACGCTCACGCTGAACCCGGATGGAGGTTTCACTTACACGCCTGCTCTGAACTACAACGGTCCCGATTCCTTTACCTATCACGCCAACAACGGTACCCTCGATTCTCCGGTCGCCACCGTCAGTATCACCGTCACACCTGTCAATGACCCGCCTGTCGCAGTCGTACAATCGGTGCAGACCGATGAGGATGTCCCGCTTCCGATTACCCTTGGTGCCACGGACCCCGATGCCGACCCGCTGACCTTCATCATCGTGGATGCACCGCAACATGGCAGTCTCTCAGGAACCGGTGCGAACCGGACATATACTCCTGCTGCCAACTACAACGGCACTGACAGTTTCACTTTCAAGGCAAACGACGGTGTTGCGGATTCAAATACTGTGACGGTTTCCATCAACATCGCACCGGTGGAGGATATTCCCATTGCAGATTCCCAGTCGCTCACAATGACCGGTGCTACCTCGCTTCCCATCACACTTACTGGGAACGATCCGGAGGGAAGCCCAATCACCTACACCCTCGTTTCAAGCCCGACACAAGGTATTCTAACAGGGGTGGCTCCGAATCTCGTATACAAGCCACTTGAAACTTACGTGGGTTCGGACAGCTTCACCTTCAAGGTCAATGATGGCCTCGCCGACTCCACCGTCGCGACGGTTTCCATCACCGTGAGTTCGATCCTGCTTAACGGTAGCTTCGAAGCGGTAAGCGGCACATCCCCGAATTTTACACCGAACAACTGGGTGGTGACATCTTCAAATGGGTCTGCCGCGACCTATGAAATTCTAACGACACCCACACCTCAGGATGGTGTCCGCCTCGCAGCTTTCAACACGGGCGGCGCGATTCCAAGCAGAACTCCTAATTCGATTTTCTCACAAACATTCGCAACCACTCCAGGCCGCTCCTACACGCTGGTATTTGAATTGGGGATACTGACATTCGACGCAGTCTCCCGTCAGCAGATCATGGGCGTAACTCTTTCTGGGATAACCTCGACGGCACCCGTCTCCCAGACGATCACCCGCACCGGAAATACGAGTGGCCTCACGTTCTGGGAAACGAAAACCATCGATTTCACACCGGGCACGGCCACCACCACTCTACAACTGAAAGACCTTTGCGACTCCGCAGCATCAGTCAAGGTGGATATGCTTTTGGATAAGGTTCGAATCATTCCCAAGAACACCCGGCTTCTCACCGTGGCGTCTTCGCCGGTTTCCGGTGTGAATGTGACAGTGAGTCCGGCGGACCTCGGTAGCTTGGCTGGGGGAGTCACCGGATTCACAAGAACTTATCTGGACTCTCAGGTGGTCAATCTCTCGGTGCCGTCCGCAATCGGTGCGCAGAATTTCCAAAAATGGCAGAGAAACGGAGTCGATTTCGCCGTGACCGCCGCCACCAGTGTGACGATGAGCGCGAACAACACCCTCACCGCAGTTTACATACCCAACGCGCCGCCGGTGGCTACTGCCGACAGTTATTCGACCGATGAGGACGTTGTTCTCGTTGTCCCCTCCGCCACAGGTGTGCTTGTCAACGATACGGATCCGGAATCAGTCGCGATGACTGCGATCCTCGACGTCGGCCCGACTCATGGAACGCTTGCGCTGAATCTAAACGGCGATTTCACCTACACGCCCGCTGCCAACTATTTCGGCCCGGACTCTTTTACCTATCACGCTTCTGATGGGGTTTCGAGCTCTGCGATCACGACGGTTTCTCTAACGATCAATTCGGTGAACGACGCGCCAACCTTCATTGTCAATCCGATCACCGGTCTCGGTGCGACCGAAGACGCGGCCTACACCGCCACGCTCGCCGGTTCCGCTACCGACTTGGATCTAGGCGATTCGTTGACCTATTCGAAAGTGAGCGGCCCGGCTTGGTTGTCTGTCGCCAGCGACGGTGCGCTTTCCGGCACACCGACCAACTCGAACGTCGGAGTCAATGTCTTTGTCGTCCGTGTCACGGATGGTGCGACAGCGACGGTAACTGCTACGCTCAACATCACGGTCACGAACACCAACGATGCGCCTACATTTACTGTTAACCCCATCGCGGGCAGCGGTGCGACCGAAGACACGGCATACACCGCCACACTCGCCGGTTCGGCCAGCGATGTGGATTTGGGTGACTCGCTGACTTACTCGAAAGTCAGTGGCCCGGCCTGGTTGTCTGTCGGGGGCAATGGTGCGCTTTCCGGCACTCCGAGCAACTCGGATGTCGGAGCCAATGTCTTTGTCGTCCGTGTCACGGATGGTGCAACGGCGACGTCGACTGCCACGCTTAACATCACAGTCACGAACACAAACGACGCGCCGACCTTCACTGCTAATCCTATAGCTGGCAGCGCTGCCATTGAAGACGCAATCTACACCGCCACGCTTGCCGGTTCCGCCACCGACGTGGATTTGGGTGACTCGCTGATATACTCGAAAGTCAGCGGCCCGGCTTGGCTGGTGGTCGCCAACGATGGTGGACTTTCCGGCACGCCGAGCAACTCAGATGTTGGAGCCAATGCTTTCGTCGTGAGCGTCAAGGACGCTGCCAACACGACGGTTAACGCCACTCTCAACATCACGGTCACGAACACAAACGACGCGCCGACCTTTACCGTTGATCCGATCACCGGTCTCGCTGCCACCGAAGACGCCGTCTACAGCGGCAGTCTCGCGGGTTCTGCCAGCGACGTGGACTTGGGTGACTCTCTGATTTACTCGAAAGTCAGCG
>JBDTNJ010000277.1:0-6604 GCA_039933825.1 Luteolibacter sp. | reverse complement strand
AAAGGACCGAAACTCACCTTTTTCGAAACCTCTGGAATCCATTTCAATGACAAGATTGAGATGAAATCCAAAGATGTCGCGTGTCCAACCGGAGTTCGGGGTCGATTGGGCTGAAACTCGGCGGGCCATCAGACTTCATAGAGTTCGATCGGCAAACCGTCGGGATCCGCGAAAAACGTGAAACGCTTGCCGGTAAGTTCATCAACCCGGACTGGCTCCACTGAAATTCCCTGTCTTTCCAACTCAGCGACGTTCAGGTCCAACTGGCCGACGGCAAACGCGAGATGCCGCAGACCGCAAGCTTCGGGGTAGGACGGGCGCTTAGGCGGACTATGAAATGAGAACAACTCGATCTGTGAACCACCGGGAATGGCGAGATCGAGCTTGTAGGAATCCCTCCCAGCCCGATGCGTTTCCCGGATAACCGCCAATCCCAGCACTTCCGTGTAGAAATGCTTCGAGCGGGCGTAATCCGAAGCGATGATCGCGATGTGATGGAGTCCAGTGATAGTCATCCTAACATTTCCATGAGGTGCCCGAAGACATCCGAGTTTTTTACCATGCCTGAAAACCGATCCGACTGCGGCCCAACGGCGGAAATAATCGTGGGATCGGACGTGTGGGTCGTGCCGGTCCAGCCGATGCCGGTGTGGTTTCCAGCGAACTGGCCTAGCAGACCTTCCGGTTTGCTGAGTTGCTCGTTCCACTCGATGACCGGATGTTTCGCGACGATTTCCAGCAAGGCATCGGCTTCCTGGGGTTTGAGGGCAAAGCCCAGATGTTTTTGGATTAGTGCGGTGACTTCCGCGGCGCTGCTGCCATTTCGGGCGTTCCACTCGCCGAGAATCCGTTCGTGAGAAGCCTTGAACCGGGTGATCGATGCAAAGGCCTTGTTGCTCTCGGAATAACTGCCGCCCATGCCGTTGAGGCCGGGATTGGAGTTGCCGTGATCACTGGTCACTACGAGCAGAATGTCATCGCGTTTTCCGATCAGCGCGAGAACCCTCGCGATTGCATCATCGAACGCAAGTTGATCGCCTAACAAGCCTCCGATGTCATTGAGATGTGCGGCGTGGTCGATCCGCGCACCTTCGATCTGGAGGAGAAACGGCTTGTCGCTGGCGAGAAAACGGGTGAGGGCCGCGTTTGCCATTTCCGAAAGGGTGGGGACTTTGGCGGCCATTTCCGGGTTGTTTTCGCGGTCGATTGAAAAGGGGAGGTGGCCCCGGGTGAACGTGCAGAGCAGTTTTGCCTCGCGTGAGGTGAGCAGTGCATCACGAGTGGCTAAAACCCCGTAGCCGGCTTTGGCGAATTCACCAGATAGATTGCGTTTGTCCGCGCGATCAATGGCGCTGAAATGGCCGGAGCCGCCGCCGAGAAGTACGTCCACGCGATTCAGGTATTGCGGTGCGATGTCGTCTTCTTCAGCTCGTTTCGGAACGGATGCCGCGAATCCGGCGGGCGTGGCATGGGTGATCGTGGCAGTGCTGACGAGGCCGATGAGTCCACCTTTTTTCTTTAAAATTTCCGCAATCGGGGTAAGCGCTTTGCCGCTTGGATTGACGTTGATCGAGCCATTGTTCACCCGTTCTCCACCACCCCAGGAGCTGGCGGCGGCCGCGGAGTCGGTGACCATTGAGTTCGCGGACGCAGTGTCCATCAACCCGCGTGAGGCGTTGCGGTCATTGAAAATGCCCCACCATTGCGTGCCGCGCTGGCGGGTGAGCTTGGAATAAGCTTCGGCCAAGGTCAGCACGCCGGGACTCATGCCATCGGAGACCATGCCGAACGGCTCCGCAGTCGCGCGGGTGCGCGCGATCATCGCCGCCGCGCTGCCGAGGGCTGCGGTTTTGAGCCAATCCCGCCGACCGAATTGAGAGGTTGTTTGCATCCACACAAGTATCACCCCCAAGCCAGACGGCAAGAACGAGAAATGGCGCAGGTGAAACGATCTTTTCACCTCAGACTTGCGCCTGGCCCGCAGGTTCTTTAACCAATCCGCCACATGACGCACGATCCGGACCAACATGCCTCGCTGGGAGCGATGTATTCCGACTATTTCCTCGATTACGCCAGCTACGTGATTCTCGAGCGGGCAGTGCCGCACTTGTTTGATGGCCTTAAGCCGGTACAGCGCCGGATCCTCCACGCGATGGATGAGCTCGACGATGGTCGCTATAACAAAGTGGCCGGCATCGTTGGAAATACGATGAATTATCACCCGCACGGTGATCAATCCATCGGGGCCGCGATCGTTGGTCTCGGGCAAAAGGATCTGCTGATCGACACCCAAGGGAACTGGGGCAACACGCTCACTGGCGATGGTGCCGCCGCTCCCCGATACATTGAAGCCCGGCTTACAAAATTTGCCAACGAGGTCGTTTTTAACCCGAAAACCACTGATTGGCTACCCAGTTATGATGGGCGCCGGAAAGAGCCGGACACGCTGCCGGTGAAATTTCCGCTGCTGCTCGCCCAAGGCGTCGAAGGTATCGCCGTCGGCCTCGCCTGCAAAATTCTCCCGCACAACTTCAATGAACTCATCGAAGCCGCCATCGCCGTCTTGCGTGACCAACCGTTCTCGTTGATCCCTGATTTCCCGACCGGCGGGATCATGGACGCGTCCGATTACCGCGACGGCCTGCGCGGCGGAAAAGTCCGGGTCCGCGCCCGTATCGCTACCGATAAAAAGGGCATCCTGCGCATCACGGAAATCCCCTTCGGCACCACCACCGGCGGACTGATGGAGTCCATTGTCGCTGCTGCGGATAAGGGGAAAATCAAGATTGCCAAAATCGAGGACAACACCGCCGCCCACGCAGACATCCTCGTCTATCTACCTGCCGGAGCGGATCCCGAGCAAACCCGCGACGCGCTCTACGCCTTCACTGATAGCGAACTCACCATTTCGCCGAACGCCTGTGTCATCACCGAGGGAAAACCCGTGTTCATGGGGGTTTCCGACATCCTGCGCCGTACCACACTCAACACGCGCAGGCTGTTGGAGATGGAGCTGAACATCAAACTCGCCGAGCTCGCCGAAAAATGGCACTTCAGCTCACTGGAGAAAATTTTCATCGAGAATCGCATCTACCGCGATATCGAAGAATGCGAAACTTGGGAAGCGGTGCTCAAAGCCATCGACGACGGTCTCAAACCTTTCAAGAAACTCCTCAAACGCGATGTCACTGAAGAGGATTTGGTGCGGCTAACGGAAATCAAGATCAAGCGCATCTCCAAGTTCGATGCCTTCAAGGCCGATGAGGAGATTAAAGGGCTCGAAAAACTTATCGAAGAGACCGAAAAGCATCTTCGCAACCTTACCAAATACACCATCCGCTGGTATGAAGATCTCCAGAAAAAATACGGTAAGGACCGCGAACGCCGCACCGAGATTTCCTCCTTCGATCGCGTGGACCGCATGCAGGTCGTCGCAGCCACCGAGACACTCTATCTCGATGCGAAAAACGGATTTGCCGGTTACGGCTTGAAAAAGGACGGCGAGCCTATCGAAAAGTGTTCCACTATCGACGATATCATCACGTTCACGGCGGATGGTAAAATGCGCGTGATGAAAATTGCCGATAAGGTGTTCGTCGGCCAGAAGCCCTTGCGGGTCGCCATCCTGCGGAAGGAAGAGGATCTGATTTACTCGATGATCTATCGGGATGGTCGGGAGGGACCAATTCTCGCAAAGCGTTTCACTGTCGGCGGTGTCACCCGCGACAAGGAATACAATCTCACGAAGGGAACTCCCGGCAGCCGGGTCCTCTACTTTGCCTTTCATAAGACCAACGAGGAAAGCGCCGCACAAATGTTGTTGGTTCACCTCAAGTCCGGCCTCCGCATGAGAAATCTGATCCGCCCGTTGCACTTCGCCGAGTTTGGCATCAAGAGCCGCTCCAGCGCAGGAAATCTCGTCACCAAGCACGGCATCGAAAAAATTATCCGCGCGCCAAAGGATTACGATCCCACGCTGGGGGCTTGAAGTGGGCTGGAGTGCCTCTTATTTCAAGAAACCAATTGTCCACGGATGCTTGAACGGCTCGTTGTTGGCGGCTTTCAGCGTGGCAATGATGGCGATCACGATCCATGCGAGGAAGCCCAGGCCACAGCTCGCCACTCCCCAAAGTGTCCATGAGATATTGAAATTGATGACCTTCTTGCCTTCCTCATTGACTGCGGGAACGGAGTCTTTTTTCACCAACCACAAGACGAGTGGTCCGAGAATATGGCCGATTGGAAAAACGAACGCGGTGAAGGACAATAGTTCCAGATAGAGCCGCCAGTTGGTGGCTGTCGGAAGCTGCGGGCTTGTTTGCGTTTCCATATCGTTTGATGGGTCAGGTGGAGCGTCTGCGATCAAGGCCATGCCGCGCTTCAAGGGGACGCGGTGGAGACCCGTGTCAGTTCTGCGGATGTTTCTAAAGAGTGGGCTTTCACGGCAGGTATCGGTTGAGACGTGGCGGGCGCGCGGGGTGTGAAGAGCACTTCAAGTTGGGTTCCCCGGCGCACGGCAAGATTGAGCAGCAGCAGGGAAAAAATCAGGGTTGAAAGGAGACCCGCCAGACCCGCCAGCCACCAACGGTGGCTACCTGAATGCGGCAAGCCCAAGCCGGGTTCTTCGATGACCGGTGGTGCGGGGCGGCGCCGCGGCTGCACATGGAAAGGCGTTTCAAGCAAACGCGGATGGGGGGGCGGGGAAAGTTTCCAGCCTGCGAAATCGAGATCTCCCGCCGCCAGTGCGAGATCCTCTGGGTAGGGGGCTTGCCGTGAGGGAAAAAGCGGCCCGGACATCAATGCGGAGATTGCGGCTTCGTCTACAAATCCTTCCCTTTCGATCACCAGCGCATCGGGTTCATCGATGGCCCGTAAAGTTGGCAATGGGTTTACGCGGAGTGGAGTCATGACGGTTTCGAGTGATTAATGAGCTTTCTAGGCTGAAATTCTGGAGACGTCAATTTTTAATGTTTCCAAACTAAATTGGGGCTTGTCACGGTTTTGCTTCACCTTTGCCTAAACTGGCGTTAGTTGGGTCCAGCGCTTGGTGTTGCAATCAGGTTGGATTGCCGCAAAACTACCCACATCTACATGCCATCCGATACGCCAGACGAACTGCTTCTATTGATCCGTTGTCCCTCATGCGGCCAGCGCTTCAAGGTGGGAGAAGATCTTCGTGACAAGATGGTGGAGTGCGGTGGCTGTGATGTCCGTTTTCGAATCAACGACGAGGTGATCGTAAGGGGGCGGCGGTTTTATCCCGGTGAGCGCAGCGCTCCAGGTTTGAACCGTTTCCAGCGCGTGCCCTTGGCATTTACGCCCCTTGCCAAGGAATACCAAGCGATGCGCTATGCAAAGGCTCCGGATTCATCGATTTTGGAGCCCACTTCGCCGCTGCAAATTCTTGCTGGAATCATCGGAACCAGCGGGATGCTGATGATGGCTTTGTTACTTGTATTTGGTGCGAATCTTGGTGGATCACTGGATGGCATGACGATGGAGAATCGCCTCGTGATGGCGGGATTCGCCAGCTTCATGGGGATTGTATTTTTAATATACGCGAATCCAAAGGCCCGGCTCAAAGCATTTGGGATTGCCTTGCTGATGAGCAGCGGGCTCATGGGGATACCATTTGTGTTTACCGCGGGTTCGAAACTACAGGACGTGAGAATCGAACCCGCTTCCGTTCCTGTTCCTCCACTGCCGACCTTGGAATCTATCAAGGATGACGCCGATACGGTTTTGCGCAACCGCATCGGGACTGAGCCGCTGGATAAGGAAATCAAACGACTCGAGGCAGAGGGAAGCCCCAAGCGCGCCATCGGCCTGTGGCTGCGTGGTTTGAGTGATATGAATCGGTTCCTCGTGAGGGATTATATTTTCCGGGTCACAGGGGCGGATCCGTCATCGCACTTTTATCCGCGTGATGGTGGTGATTTTTTAATGGTTGTTACCGGGCCGAGACAGAAGTTGGAAGAAATGACCGAGGTCATATCCCCGCTGGGTATTCCTGAGAAAATCTACCCGGAGCTCTCAGTCATCGAAATCCGAGTGAACAATGAGAATTTTACGGAAGGTCCTATCAAAAAACTCACGGAAAAGGACGATCCGGCTTTTTATGAGCTCAATAAACGTGAATTGGAGAGCATCGATCTTGAGCGGGTGCGTCGCGCGGTCCAGCGTCTGGCAGAAGCCCCGCCGAAAGTCTATCGAGTTGATATCTCCCGCAAGCTCATCTCCTTGCTCAAGGAGAGCGGCCTTGATTTCAAGGGGAACATTTGTCACGCCTTGTCAATCTGGTCGGATGAACCCGGTCCTGCCAGTGAGGCTGCTTTGCTGGCGGTGAAGCAGTTGATGGATAAAGGTGCGGTGGTTCCCCAGGACATGATTGCCTTGATCGTCAAAGAGAGGAACCTCGCGGTCATTCCCATTCTGGATCAGCTCTGGTCTAAGGATGCGACCACATGGGAGTCATTATTCGCAGATCTGGGGCCGGTGATCGAAGCTACGGTTATCCAACGTTTCCCGACGACCGAGGGCCCAGGGCGCTATTCCGCTGTGCGGTTGCTCGGGAGGGTCGGCGGTGCTGCCAGTGTGCCGGTGC
>JBDTNJ010000276.1:0-14105 GCA_039933825.1 Luteolibacter sp. | reverse complement strand
GCGAATACAGCGCTTTCGCCAGCCTAACGAGCGCGGTTGAAGCACTTGGAATCGTGCCGACGAAAGCCAGTCTGCAACGCCTGCCGACCCAGCCCATCGAACTGACAGAAGAGCAAATGGAGGATGTCGAAAAACTGTTGGACCGAATTGAGGATGATGACGACGTGCAGGCGGTTTACACGAACCTGGCCTAACGATTGGAGGCGGCCCTGTCGGCCAGCTTTTTTTCAATGCGCTTGAGGTCGAGGTTCCCCGTGCCCGGAATGGTTTCGCGTTTTAGTAGGTCGTATGCGGCTTGATCTTTGCCTGCCATTTCAAGGACGAGTGCCTTGTCGTAATTAAAGTGAGACCAGTGGATGGCGTGCGCCACAGGATCGAGGTGAAGACGGCGCATGTAGAGTTCTAGGCGGTTGATTTCGCGCAGCCCTGCGGCCGGGCCCTCGCTGGCGGCGATTGCCCGGGCGTAGTGACCGGCGCAGGCCACTTCGGCGAGGGCGAAATGGCCGGTCGGCAGTTCCCGTCCCGGGGCGAGGATCCTGTTTTCCGCATGAAAACGGCGGGCCACTTCCGGCCAGATTGTCCGCTGTCGGTCGATTACCGCTTGCCAGTTCCCTGCTCTAACATCGCGGTCCTGCCATTCCCAAATGGCGCGTGCCTGCGTGGGATATTGTTTCAACTCGTCGTTCAACAACCGATCCAAATCATGCCAGAGAAACGAGCGCTTCGCGGAAAGGAAGATGAAAACCAGCACCAGCAGAATTGCCGGGATCCGTGGTGGAATCTCCGTGAACTTACGAAGTCCGGCGTTGAGAACCAGCGCCGCGCCGAGGCAGAACCATGGTAAACCGGGATAAATCCGATATTCCGGCATGAACTCGGGAATCAGATAGAGCACCCGGAACAGGATCGTGGCGCAATAGATAAACAGGCAGACGCCCACCAACCGGGTGGATTTACAAACAATTAGAAAAACACTGAAAGCGGTGAGTGCCAGAAATCCCGCAGCCGCCCACATTGCGCCGTGATCCGGGATATTCCAAAATTTTGCGCCTACTGGAATCATCGTTTCCGCGATGTGGTGATCGGAGCAGAGCGATACCGGGATCACGCTACGCCATGCGAACTCCCAGAACACGCGGCAGAGCGTATAGGCATGGCCGATCATGCGTGGTTCGGACCACTTGCTGAGCCCCCCGCGGTAGATTGGAATCATGCCGACTATCCACAGCGCGACGATGACAGCGACCGCTCCCAAGACCAGCCACGCGTAGCGCTTGATGATGCGCCATTGCGTGGGCTGTAAAAATGCCGCTCCAACGGTGGATGTCATGATGAGGACATGGATCAAGCCCGGTCCTTTTGAAAACGTCGCTCCAGTCATCATCACCAGGCAGCCGAACAGTTTCATCCAGCCACCATCTCTCAGAAATCCCAGCAATGCCCATGTTGCCAGTAGTGAAAAGAGTGTGACCCATGCGAGATCCTGGGTCCGCGCATAGTTCGGGATCTCGCTGCCTAGCGGATGCACCGCGAACAAAACCGCTCCAAAAAACGCCACCCGCCAATGCTCGCGGTCTCTCAGAAAATCGCGGCCAAAGCCAAACAACACGCAGGCGATGGAGGTATGTAACAGCCAGTTCACCGCATGAAATCCCGGCGCGGAAATGCCGAACAACCGATACTGGATGATGTATCCAAGATGGGTCCATGCAAGCAGCTTGGTTTCCCAAAAGTGACCGTTCAGAATGATTTCGTTACGCTGGATGATGTCCTTGTCATCCAGGAAAAACTGCGAGGCCAGACACCAGAGATGGGCGAGGGCGCTGGCGGCGATGATCCAGGCGAATGGCTGCCACGTGCGCCCGGATCGTTGGTTATTTTCGGCAGTTTCCATGGGACGGATCAAGCTTGGGATTGCTTCCACTTCTCGAGTTGGCTTACCAGCGCGGCTGCGGTGTTGGATTCCGTGATGCCATCGGCGAGTGTTTCCTTTTTGCCGATGACACTTTCCAGCCGGACTCGATAGAAACTCTGGTTGCCGGAGCTCATGTTCGTATCATGGCTGAAGCCGACGATGTCCTTCTTGCCGAAAGAGTGCTTCCAAATCACGAGGGCGAACTGATGGGTGATGACGAGGCCGTTACCATCGAAGGTCACGCTCCGTTTGTGAAGTGCCATCCAGATGATGCTGCACCAGATGGCTGTGGCGCTGATAGGCCAGACGAGCCGGAAAATGAGTGGCGCATGTTGGATAATCAGAAAGGCCGCAACAGCCGTCCAGACCAGGTTGAATAGAGTTAGAAAAAGGATGATGCTGAAATTCCGCGCGGGCGGGCAGAGGATCGATATCGGAAAACCATTGGCATCGAAATTGGATTGGATTTTCCGTGAGGCAAGGAGCGCCGGGAGTTCGTCAGTCGGAACGGGAATGGCGGGTGTCTCCACCACCGCACCTTCCGTGATCGTTTGGCCGTCACGGAAGACCGGAATTTCAAAAACGGAATGGATGCTTGTGCCCGGCACCCGGAGGTGGAGATTCCAGCGGTATCGCGTTGTTTCCGAGAGATCCAAGGTCGATTCTGGGGCTGTCGGAAGCTGGAAAACAACAGGCACCCGGCAGCCTGATAGGTCGCTGCGGATCATTTGCGACGGAACGTTTTCCTGGTGGCTCCAGAATTTTTCGGTGGTCGTGGAACTTCCATCACCGCTGCTTCGGGTGAACGATTTGGTGCATTCCACGGTCAGCTCCACGGTCGTGCCGGTGGGCAGTGGGCGGGCTAACAAAATTTCGCCGCGCAAGCTTCCGCCCGGATTGGCCGGCCAATCGCGGAGTTCGAACTGGCATTTTCCCACGGCCATCCGGTGTCTGACGCGTTTGAAAGTTTGCCACGCAGGAATGCAGCCGATCAGAGGCAGAATCAGAATCGCCCACGCGGGCCGGTCATTTTGAAAGGCCCCGCTGATGAGCATCGCGGCGATGAGAGGGGCAACAGCCAACCAGAACCAGATGGTGTAGGCAAAGATCGCGAGGTTGGTGCGCGACGCGACTTCGGGGATCGATTGTCCCGCCCATGCGGTTTTCCATTTCCAGCGTTTGTCGGGAAACGCATTACGGAGACGGCCTTCCACTTTGGATTCCCGCAGACCCAGAATGCCGACGAGCACCAGCCCTGCGCCGACGGCGGGAAAGGTGAGAACAAAAATCGAGAGAAATGCCTGCAACTGCCAGCGCAAGATCCGGTAGAGGACGGAGCTCTCCGGTTTTGACGGATCGACATAACAGCGGAAGGGTTGTCCAGTGCGCGAATGGGCAGTGAGCTCCTGATGGGCGTCGTGTTGGAAACTGCCGACATTGTCCGAGCCGGATCCGAATGAAACGCGGTCGCCGCGATAGTCCCGCCCATGGTAGCGGTAATGATAGATGGCAGTGGTCTTGTAGCTTGTGCTATCGCTGTCGCTGCTTTTTTTAAGTTCCGCAGATTCGATCCGGCAGGGCACTTCCTCCCATCTTTGGGCCTGCCACCATTGAACAAGCCCTGAAAAGTAAAGGAAACTCATGAAAGCGCCCGCTGCGAAAAACGGCAGGCCGAAGAGTGAAAGGCAGCCTCCCGCCAGAGGCGTGGCAGCTTTTTTAGGCTGGGATAATTTACGGAACATGAATGAGGGGCTGATTTTTCGGCTGTCACCGATTCTCAAGCCCTTCATGGCAAGCTCCCGGAAAACATCAAGGGGATTGCTCGGGTAGCCACGATTCAAAAACAGAAACCCCGCCGCAGCCTAGGCTGGACGGGGTTTCCTTGGGTTTTTGGAGAACTTGAGTTCGGGATTTGGACAATTACTTCCAGGTCGTCACGTCATCGGTGCTCTTGCCAGCACCGGTGATGCCATCCGCACCGTCGCTCCAAGCGGCCACACGGCGCCCATTCAATGTCTGCGAGGTACCACCTACGGGTTTGACCGTGATTTTTTCATCATAATCTCCGTCGAGCATGACCTTGTAACTGCCTCCCCATGGGTCATAAAGGCCGGTGACCGTTGTCCCCGATGAAGTATACATAAGCCCGTTTTTGTTAGCTTTGCCTTCCCTGACGGAGAGGAATTTCACGGATCGGGTATTCAAAGGAGAGGTGCCGGTCTCCGTGCCTAGCAGGACGGTGAGGAGATCAAGGTTGGTTTTGGTATCTAAAGGGGTATCAGCGCTGAGATTGTCCTTCGGCATCGTCCCGTATTCCGTGTAGAAATTATTCACTGCGGATTCGATGGCGACGCAGGTGGCGAGCGCCGTGGTTTTTTTGGCTTTTTGAATTGCCGCACTGCCAGCGGCGAAACCTGCCCCGGCAAGCACCGCGATGATCGCGATCACGACGAGAAGTTCAACGAGGGTGAAGCCGCGTTTGCTGCGGGAGGAATGCGATTTCATGACGGATTTGGATTTGAATTTCACTGAGACGAGCCAATACGAGACATTGAGGGCTGACAACCCCTCAATTATTTACGCAATGACATGGTGCATACCTAAGCGCGTATTTCATGCCCGGCAAACTAATTCTTTGCATGGAAACCGCTCCTCTCAGATCCGCATAATCTGGGTATCCAAGCTCGCCAGACGGACTCTCCGTGGTAACAAGGCATCATGACGATCGCCTGGAATCGGGAAGCAGGATTTTGGATCTTTGAGTGAGTGACGCGCGAAGCGCTGGGGAGCGTAAGCGCCCTCGCTTGCTATTTCTGGCGCCCTCGCCGGAAATGGGTTGGAATAGCCAAGGAACCGAGGTCTCAGATAATGCGACGCAGGCCCTTTTGCCACGTCGTCAGCGGCGAGGGCGCCGATGACTACACGCGAGGGCGCGTGTGCTCCCCTGTTGCGGATCTCCGCCGAGCGCGGATAAATTTTCAAATCCAGCTTCCCGCCCCGCCTTTGCCATTGCGGAGAGGGTCGGTAGATCGCAAGCTTCCAGCATGCCCGGCAATCATTTGCGAGATCTTATCCTCGACGCCCTCCGCACCGCCAAAGGAAACCCGCTTTCCAAATCCCAACTCGCCCGCGGCCTCAAAATTCCCGGACCTGAAGTCTCCGAACTCCGGAACACGCTCGAAGCACTCGTGAAGGAAGGGGTTCTCCTTGCTGGGAAGAAAAACACCTACGTCCTGCCATCCGCTCCGAAAGACCAACTGACCGGCACGCTCAAGTTTCAGCCGAAGGGCCATGCCTTCTTTTTCCCGGATCTCACCGACGAGCATAATATCGCCAGTGGCATCGACTTCACCCTTCACTCCCGCATTTTCATCGACCGCCGGAACGTCGGCACCTCGCTGGATGGCGATCGCGTCGCAGCCTCCATCATTAAGCAGGTCGCCCGGCCATTCCGCACGCGCAGCGAGTTTACGCCGGAGCCTTCCGATGAAATGCGTGCAAAGGTGGATGAGGTGCTCGTCCGCCGCTCCGGCAGGCTGGCGGGGATCTATCGCAAAACGGGAAATTTCGGATGGATCGATTGTGATGACAAAGCTGTCGAGGGCCGCGTCGATGTCGTCGGTGACACCACCGCGATGCCGGGGCAGATGGTCGTCGTCGATCTGGAAGAATGGCTCGACCGGAACACCGACCCGCGAGGCCGTGTGATCGAAGTGCTCGGTTGGCCCGGCGATCCCGGCGTGGACATCATTTCCGTGATTCACCGTTTCGGCCTGCGCACTTCGTTTCCTGATAACGTCCTGGCAGAAGCCCGTGCAGTGCCGGAAGAACCGGAACCC
The DNA here is from genome assembly GCA_039933825.1 of Luteolibacter sp. Lineage (GTDB taxonomy): Bacteria > Verrucomicrobiota > Verrucomicrobiia > Verrucomicrobiales > Akkermansiaceae > Luteolibacter. Next base: position 8,351 of record JBDTNJ010000276.1, on the reverse strand, counting down.
TCAGAAATCGCTCGCCGCAAGGATTGGCGCGACAAGCTGGTCATCACCATCGATCCCGCCGATGCGAAGGATCATGACGACGCAATCTGGTTAGAAAAAACTCCGAGCGGTTGGACGCTCGCCGTCCACATCGCGGACGTGTCCCATTACATCAAGCCCGGCAGCCCGATGGACCAAGAGGCCGTCGAGCGGGGAAACTCCACCTATCTGGTGGACCGCGTGTTGCCGATGCTGCCCACCGAGTTATCGAATGGCATCTGCTCGCTGAAGCCCGATGTGGATCGCCTAACCAAGTGTGCGCTGATGGAAATTTCCCACTATGGAGAAATTACCAAGTCGAAATTTATCGACGCCGTCATTCACAGTCGGGCGAAGCTTTCCTACGAGCAGGCGCAGGAAATCCTCGATGGCAAACCGGCCCCTGCTGGCTCGGATCCCACGCTCTCCGGGATGGTTAGAGAAGGCTGGAGCCTCGCCTCCGCCATGCGCAAGCGCCGCTTCGAGGGTGGCGCGCTCGATCTCGAAATGCCGGAAATCAAGATCCGCCTCGATGACCAGGGCCGCGCTGAAGTCGCCGAGCCCGTGATCCACACCGAGAGCCACCAACTCGTCGAGGAATGCATGCTTGCTGCCAACGAAGCTGTGGCGAAAGTTCTGAGAGAGCGTATGAAACCGGCGATCTATCGAATTCACGATGATCCCGATCCATCGCGCCTCCTCGATTATACCGAGACCGCCAAATCCCACGGTTACCGCCCTGGTGACCTCACCAACCGTGCTCACATCCAGAAATTGTTGGATGATTCGAAAGGCAGCCCGGAAGAACACGTCATCAAGCTGGGCCTGTTGAAAAGCCTCAAACGTGCCGCCTATTCCGCCGAGCCAGTCGGCCACTACGGCCTTGCGAAAGGCGACTATTGCCACTTCACCAGCCCCATCCGGCGCTATGCCGATCTCATCGTCCACCGCGCGCTCCAGCCGCTGCTAGAGAATGCGCCGAAGCACCACGACACGACACCCTCGCAGGCCGACCTACGGGAAATCTCCCGCCACATTTCCGACACCGAACGCACTTCGTCCGATGCCGAAAGTGAAACGAAACAAATCAAGCTGTTGGAATATCTTGATCGTGTCGCCAGCGCGGAAGAGCCGCCGGTGTTTGACGGACTCATCACCGACGTCCGCCCGATGGGCCTGATGGTCGAGGTTCCTAACATGGGCGTGCGCGGCGTGGTCAAACGCGAGGATCTGCCGGAAGGCCGCTGGCGTTTCGAAGCGCACCGCATGGCTTGGGTTTCCATGGATGGAAAAGTGATTCAGTTGGGTATGCGCATCCCGCTGCGGGTGATCAACATCGATTTCGACAAGCGCTTCGTGGATTTCGCAGTGGCCGGCAGACCCACCAGCGAGGGCACACACATTTCCACCAAGAACCCGCTGCCCGCCAAAAAACACGGCAAGCCGCAAACCAAGCCGGCCGCCAAGGTCGGCCCGCCGAGCCGCAAGGACCACGGCAAAAAGCCGAAACGCCGCGGCAAGCGGCGGTAAGGATCGCTAGATAAAATAATCGTTAGGCCCCACCGCGTCGGCGCTCGCCTTGGCGTGCAGGCGCTTGCAGGCGATCTGGCACATTTCATAAACCGAATCCTCGGCGGCCCGATAGAAGACTTGCGACCGCTCGCGCTCGCGGATCAGCAGCCCGGCTTGATGCAGATGCTTGAGGTGCTTTGAAATATTCGCCTGCGAGGTGCCCAGCGCGGTCACCAGCTCGCCAACACTGAGCCGTCCGTGACGAAGTTCCTGTAGGATGCCCAGACGCGTCGCATCGGCGAACGCACTGAAAATCTCGGCCACCCGTTCCAGCGACTGGCGTGGCAATTTCGGCGGAACCCCCGCATTTTTACTCGAATCGGAATTATTTGTTGCACGTTTAACCATATCGGAATATGTCTATATCAATCAACGGGCGCAAGCCCAAAATCTCATGACAACCATCACTCGAATCAGTCCCGCCGAACTTTCATCCCTTCTGGCTGCGGCCGACAAGCCGTATCTTCTCGATGTCCGCACGCCTGTGGAGCATCAGGAAATCAATCTCCCAATGGCCCGCCTCGTGCCTCTGGACACGCTGGATTGCCAACAAATCATCACTGAAGCCGGGGTGGACCGCGAGTGCGTGGTCATCTGCCGCAGCGGTGCGCGGGCCACGAAAGCTGCGGAAAAGCTGGCCGCCGCTGGGATGAAAAACGTCCGGGTGCTGGAAGGCGGCATGCTTGCTTGGGATGCCGCCGGACAGACGGTGACTCGCGGGCAGAAGGCGATGTCACTGGAGCGACAGGTCCGGATCGCGGCGGGAGCAATGGTTTTCACCGGCGTTCTGCTCGCCCATTTCGTCAACCCAGCTTTCATCTGGTTTGCTGGCTTTGTCGGGGCAGGACTTATGTTTGCGGGCATCACCGACACTTGTGCGATGGGCATGCTGATCGCCAGGGCACCTTGGAACAGGGTGCGTAGTAGCTGTAAATGTGCTCATTGATCCTGCATTACACCCTCTGTCATCCACTTCCATGAAATCCCCATCAACAAAAACCATTGTGATCGTCGGCGGTGTGGCGGGCGGTGCCTCGTGCGCCACTCGCTTGCGTCGCATGGACGAAACCGCGGAAATCATCGTGCTAGAACGCGGCCCCTACGCCTCATTCGCGAACTGCGGGCTGCCCTATCATATCGGCGGCATCATTGAAAACGAGGACAGTCTGCTCGTTGCAAAAGGTCAGCTTTTCAAGGAACGCTTCGGCATCGATCTGCGCACCCGCCATGAAGCGGTGGCGATTGATCGGGAGGCACGGGAATTGGAAGTGCGCGATCTGTCAGAAGACCGGGTCTATCGGCAGCGTTACGATTCGCTCGTCCTCGCGCCCGGTGCCGCGCCGCTCCGTCCGCCGCTGCCGGGGATTGACCTTCCCGGAATTTTCACCCTCCGCAACATCCCGGACACCCGCGCCATCAAAGAGTGGATCGCCCGACACTCCGCCAAAACCGCGGTGATCGTCGGCGGTGGATTCATCGGCCTGGAAATGGCGGAAAATCTGAAACACCTCGGACTCGATGTGACGGTGGTCGAAATGCTCCCTCAGGTCATGCCGCCGATCGATGCGGAAATGGTCGCGCCGGTGCATGAGTTCCTTGCCTCGAAGGGTATCAAGCTCGCCTTGGGAGCAGCCGTCGCCGGATTCACGAATTCTAACGAACATTTGGAAGTCCTAACCAAAGAGGGCCCATCCCACCCTGCGGACATCGTCATTCTCTCCATCGGTGTCCGTCCGGAAACATCCCTCGCCAAAGCCGCCGGCCTGATCCTCGGCGAACGCGGCGGGATCCGAGTGGACGAACAAATGCGCACCAGCGATGCTAACATCTGGGCGGTTGGCGATGCGGTGGAGGTGCGTGACCGCGTCACCGGAGCATGGACTTTGCTAGCCCTCGCCGGCCCCGCGAACCGCCAGGGACGGATCGCCGCCGATGCCATTTGCGGGCGGGCAGCCGCGTTTCACGGCACCCAAGGCACTGCGATCTGCGGCATCTTCGATTTGGCCGTGGCGTCCACCGGGGCTAGCGAAAAGGTACTGCAACGCGCCGGCATCACGGATTATGAAAAAATCTATCTACACGCGGGTCATCATGCCGGTTACTATCCCGGCGCGGAACGCATCCATCTCAAGTTGATCTTCAGCACCCCGGACGGACGCATTCTCGGCGCGCAGGCCGTCGGGAAAGCGGGCGTGGACAAGCGTATCGACGTTATCGCGATGGCCATCCAGAAAGGTGCGACTGTTTACGATCTCGAAGAAGCCGAACTCTGTTACGCGCCCCAATATGGCACCGCCAAGGACGCGTTGAATTTTGCCGGGATGATCGCAGCCAACCATCTCAATGGCGATGATCCACTGATCCATTGGAAAAGTCCCGAACTCTCGAAATTCGAACTGCTGGATGTGCGTGATCCTGAGGAATTCGCGGCAGGGCACGCGCCCGGTGCGAGGAACATCCCGCTCAACTCGCTCCGCGCCTCGCTCGAAGCTCTTCCCAAGGATCGCCCGCTCGCCGTTTACTGCGCTGTCGGTGGCCGCGCCCACAACGCGGTGCGCCTCCTCAGGCAGCATGGCTACAACGCGGCGAATTTGTCCGGCGGCTACACCACCTTTCTTCAGGTCACAGAATCCATCAGCCCATGAAACAAATCCAAATTCTCGGAACCGGTTGCACCAAGTGCAACAACCTCACCGCCAACGCGGAAGCCGCCGCCAAAGCAACCGGCGAACCCTACACGATCGAGAAGATCACCGACATCCGGCAGATCATGACCTTCGGCGTGATGACCACGCCAGCGCTGGTCATCGACGGCAAGGTCGTGGCAAGTGGAAAGGTGCCATCCATCGATGAAGTTTCCCGAATGCTGGGATCATGAAAACTCCCGCCAGAGTCTTGATCCTGCTAGGCGTGATCGTGGTAGCCGCAGGGACCGTGTATCTGAAAAACCGCACCGGCACTCCGCCTGCCGTCGCGGCAGTACCGGTCACCATTGCGAATCTCCCGCGTCTTCTCGATCTCGGGGCGGACAAGTGCGTGCCCTGCAAGCTGATGGCTCCCATCCTCGCTGATTTGAAAAAGGAATACGCGGGCAGGATGACTGTGGAGTTCATCGATGTCTGGAAAGACGCCGACGCCGGGAAAAAATACGGCGTTGAGATGATTCCCACTCAGATATTTTTCGATGCGGAGGGCAGGGAGCTCTTTCGTCATACGGGGTTCTTCGGCAAGGAGGACATTCTTGCCAAGTGGAAGGAACTGGGCGCGAGGCTTCCCTAACATCGATGGTCGAGGAACTTTTCACCAACCTGAGCCGGGCGGTCGAGGGGGCACCAATGGTCGCCCTCGGCGCGGCTGTCGTGTGGGGAGTCCTGAGCATTATCCTCAGTCCCTGCCATCTCGCGAGTATCCCGCTCATCGTTGGTTTCATCAGCGAGCAGGGGACGGTGACCACTCGCCGCGCCTTTTGGACATCCACGTTGTTTGCAGTTGGCATCCTCGTCACCATCGCGGCGACTGGCTTACTAACGGCGGGCGCAGGGCGGATGCTCGGCGATGTCGGACGCTATGGAAACTACATCGTTGCGGTGATTTTTTTGGTGGTGGGACTTCATTTGTTAGGAGTCATTCCGCTGCCATTCTCCGGGCCGGGAGCTGTGGGCATGAAGCGCAAGGGAATGCTCGCCGCTTTCATTCTGGGTCTGGTGTTCGGCGTGGCCCTAGGCCCCTGCACCTTCGCCTACATGGCACCGATGCTGGCCGTGACCTTCAAGCTCGCGAAGACCGCGCCCCTGTTTGGCGCTGGATTGCTGCTCGCCTATGGCATCGGCCACTGTGCTGTAATCATTCTGGCTGGAACCTTCACCGAACTCGTCCAGAAATTTCTCAACTGGAATGAAAACTCCAAAGCGGTCACCCGGATCAAGGGCCTGTGCGGCGTACTGGTCGTGCTGGGTGGGTTCTGGATGATTTACACCGCACCCTAACAATTTTTAGTATGTCTGATTCACCGAAGCTTGAATCCACCCCGCCCGCTCCACGAACGGGTTCTGTTCGTTTCCTGTTGTCAATGGTAATCGCGGTGCCGGTGTGGTGGCTCGTTTACAGAAGCCTCGCGGCTTTCTCATCCTGGCTCACCTATCAGGTTTTGCATCTGGAGAAGGGCTCCCATCTTGGGTCCGCACTGGAGTTCTTCATCTTTGAAACGCCCAAGGTGCTGATGCTGCTGACGTGGGTCGTGTTCGCCGTTGGGATCATTCGGACGTTTTTCACGCCAGAGCGCACGCGCAAGATCCTCGCCGGAAAGAGCGAGTTCGTCGGTAATGTCCTTGCTGCGTTGTTGGGAATCGTTACTCCGTTCTGCTCGTGCTCGGCGGTTCCGCTGTTCATCGGCTTCGTCACGGCAGGAGTCCCGTTAGGTGTTACGTTTTCCTTCCTGATCTCCGCCCCGATGGTAAACGAAGTGGCGCTGGTGCTGTTGTTCGGTCTGTTCGGTTGGAAAGTCGCCGGCTTGTATCTCGTCACCGGGTTGATGGTCGCCATGATCGCGGGCTGGATCATGGGACGCCTCAAAATGGAAAGGCACGTCGAGGAATGGGTATTTCAAATTCCCGGCGGCGTGGATGCTGCCACCGCTGATTTGGATTGGCCCGATCGCATCCGTGCCGGGCTGGATGCGATCAAGGACATCGTCGGGCGGGTGTGGATATATGTGATGTTAGGAATTGCCGTTGGTGCCGGAATCCACGGTTACGTTCCTGAAAATTTCATGGCTTCGCTGATGGGTAGAGACGCTTGGTGGTCCGTGCCGCTGGCGGTGCTGCTAGGCGTGCCGATGTATTCAAACGCCGCCGGTATCATCCCGATCGTGCAGGCGCTGCTCGGCAAGGGCGCGGCGCTGGGAACGGTGCTGGCGTTCATGATGTCGGTCATCGCGCTGTCGCTGCCTGAGGCCATCATTCTGCGAAAAGTCCTCAAGCCGCAGCTCATTGCCACATTCTTCGGAGTGGTGGCATCCGGAATTCTGCTTGTCGGTTACTTATTCAACGCCATTCTATCATGAATCGCAGCCATCCCAACCTCGTCGTTGACCTGTTGGCGGCGGTCGCCCTGCTGGCCATGATCGCGACCGGCGACATCCTGCGCTTTCCGCTGCCGCCGACTATTAATCGCACCCACGAGTTGTGGGGAATGACGTGGCACGACTGGGCTTTGATCTGTTTGACTCATGCCGCCTTGCGAAACTGAAGCAGCGAATGTGTCCGGCGTCTACATCACCTATTGTCACGTCTCGGCGTGCTGATTGAGAGGAACGGGCATTTCAGAAAATCGCTTCATTCTCAGGCTTCGCACGCACGGCCACTTCATCACCAGCGCTAAGTGCGAGTTCATCAAGTTGTTTGCGAGAAAGTTCCACATCGAGGAATTGGCCATCATTGAGTCTGACAGTTAGGGTCGCGACGGGTCCGGCTGAGAACAGATGCTGCACGCGGGCGAGCGAATCCGTTGTGGGGTCATATTCCGCGGCGAAGAGCACCTCGATTTCGTGAGGGCGGACGTAGCGCACATCACTGCCCGAATGCAGCTTGTTGACGTTGCCGAGGAATTCGTAAACGAACGGGCTGCGAGGATGGTCGTAAACGGCCTGCGGCTTGCCAACCTGTTCGATGCGCGCGTTGCGCATGACGACGACCTGGTCGGATAGCTCCAAGGCCTCTTCCTGGTCATGAGTAACGAAGAGGGTGGTCAGCCCGATTTCATCGTGAAACTGCCGCAGCCAGCGCCGGAGATCCTTGCGGACCTGGGCATCGAGCGCACCGAACGGCTCATCTAGCAGTAGGACCTTCGGCTGGATGGCGAGGGCCCGGGCGAGAGCCACGCGCTGGCGTTGGCCACCGGAGAGTTCGTGAGGTCGACGCTTGTCAAGGCCATCGAGTTTCACGAGTTTGAGCAACTCCATCACGCGGTTACGGATGTCCGGTTTCTGCGGACGCTGAGCGCGGGGCAGCACACTGAGTCCAAAGGCAATGTTCTGCGCCACCGTCATGTGGCGGAATAATGCGTAGTGCTGGAACACGAAGCCGACGCCGCGCTGGCGCGCCGGAATTTCGCTGACATCCTCACCGTGGAAGGAAATTTTTCCGGGTCCGGAATCCGCGAATTCTAGCCCGGCGACGATGCGCAGCAGTGTGGTTTTTCCGGATCCGGACGGGCCTAACAAAGCTGTGAGCGAACCGTCCGGCACTTCGAGTGAGACGTCTTCCAAAGCGGCGTAGCTGCCGAATGTTTTGCTGATGGATTGGATCGAGATGGACATAATGTGAAAGGATTACTTGTGACCGGACGAGGTGTGGCCGGTGAAGTGCTCGACAACGCTTTTCATGCCGAGCGTGATGAGAGCGAGGAAGGCGAGCAAGGTGGCGCAGGCAAAGGCGGCGCTGAATTGATATTCATTGTAGAGCACCTCGACATGCAGCGGCAGCGTGTTGGTTTCCCCGCGGATGTGACCGGAAACTACCGAGACCGCGCCGAACTCACCCATGGCGCGGGCGTTGCAAAGCAATACGCCATAGAGCAGACCCCACTTGATGTTAGGGAGTGTGATCCGGAAAAAGACATGCCAACCACTGGCCCCGAGCGTGACCGCGGCTTCCTCTTGATCGCTTCCTTGGCTTTCCATCAGCGGGATCAGCTCGCGGGCCACGAAGGGAAACGTGACGAATACAGTGGCGATCACGATACCGGGAAACGCATAGATGATT
>JBDTNJ010000275.1:0-7678 GCA_039933825.1 Luteolibacter sp. | reverse complement strand
GTTTCCGGCGATGTGAAGAATCCCGGTTATTTCGAAGTCGAGGTCGGCAAGATCACGATGCGCGAGTTACTCTACGACATGTGCGGCGGACCGAAAGACGGGCGCGAATTCAAAGCGGTCATCCCCGGCGGATCGTCCTCGAAAATTCTCAAGTGCAACGAGGTTTTCAAACTCAAGAATCCCGACGGCACCACCAAGGATCTAGATTTCTGGGATATCCAGATGGACTTCGACACCCTCGCCGCCTGCGGCTCCATGGCAGGTTCCGGCGGCGTGATCGTGCTCGATGATACGCGCAAAATGTCCTGGGTGCTCAACAACCTGAATGCTTTCTACGCCCACGAGTCCTGTGGCCAGTGCACGCCTTGCCGCGAAGGATCGACCTGGATGAAGAAGATCTCCGACCGCCTCGTGGAAGGCACGGCCAGCCCGTCCGATATCGAGACGTTGGAAAGTGTGGCCTATCAAATCGACGGGCGCACCATCTGCGCGTTCGGAGAAGCATCCTCATGGCCGGTCGAAGCCATCATCGCGAAATTCCGTGATGAGCTCCTATCAGACACCAAGTCTGCCAACGAAACGATCCCGCATAACCCGGAAGAAGAAGCCCAACGCCGCTTCTTGCAACCGGCCTGATCCTTTAAGATGAAACCGCAGAGCAAACCACAGGTGGTCGCACTGATTGCCCGTGTGGTTTTCGGATCCTGGTTTTTATACAGCGGAGGGTTGAAAATTTTCGGCACCGGGCTCGACCGGTTCACACGGGATGTGGCCAACTATCAGATGGTGAAGCCTCCCTTCGATGCCGTTGCCGCCTACTCGGTACCGTGGCTGGAATGCATTGCGGGACTCTGCCTGATGCTCGGAATCTTGCGACGCGGCGCGATTCTAACTACTGCCGGACTGGTCACGGTTTTCGCCATCTCCATCGGCTGGGCCTGGTACCACAATCTCGAGATTTCCTGCGGTTGCCACGGCGGTGACGCGCCGATTCAATACTGGAACAAGGCTGCGGAATTCGCCGGATATTTCATCGTACTCGGCTGGCTCTGGTGGATGGAATCCAGATCAATTAGCAGCGTCACAAGCCTGAAGCATTGAACGCGGTGATGATCTTTTCGGCGAATGCTGCCTGGATTTTCTCGGTGGCGGATTCGATAGCTTTTTTCTCTGCGACGAAATTGCTGAGATCGCTGCCGACGCCGTAGCCGCTGGTGGTAGCGAGGATCCGGCTGTCGCCAACTCTGACGGCTGACAGTTCGACGCGGGCGCGAGCTGCGGTGAAATTGCCAATTTGTGTCGCCCGCTCGGAGGTGGCGACTCCGAGGATGATAACCTCGACACCTTTCGCCCGTGCCTCGGCTAGCAGATCCTCATGTTCTTTTCCTTCCAGGTGGGCACCTTGCGGAACAGCTGGACTTGGTGCGGTTAGGACCGTGATGGTCGCCGCCGGTGCGGGACCCGACGCTTGGCTGGGACGGGATAGCTGCACCATTTTACAGCCGTTAGCCTGAAGAAAACTTTCCAGGGTTTTCTCCGCAGCTGGATCGGCGGTGCGGGCTTGAGGCGTGACGCTGACCTCCGGAATGCGGAAGGCGATCGTCGGGCGCTTGGCATCGGCAGGCAGATTCAATTTTTGTCCGGCTTCCGTGGCGGCTTGTTCTTTGGCGGTTTTGCCTTCAAGTTTGACAATCGCGTCGTTCACTTGGGTGGCGAGTTGGTCGCCGGCTTTCATCGGGTCTTCATCGTTAGGCACGATGAGCAGCACCGGCTTGAGGAGGCCGGTCTCGACCTGAACCACGCGGCACTGGATGGCCGTGCGCTCACCGGCTTGTTTGGATTCGCCGAAAATGTAGTATTTCGCGCCGACGAGTTTCCCGACTTTCGATGCTTGGTCCTGAGTGAGGCCGGCGGCTCCCAGGCTTTGCTCGGCGAGCATGTCTCTGAGTCGTTTGCGATCCACGAGGTCGTAGTCCGCCTTGCCTGATAGCTGGGCTTCGAGGACTTCAAACACGAACGCCCCAACCCCTGTGGTGCCCGCGGCGGTGACGGGCGGGGTGATGGCTACGGAAATGGCCGCGCCTGCGGATGCGAGGGTGGCGATAGATGCTGCGAGAAATGCTACGATGTAAATGCTTGGTTTCATGGGGATTGGGGAGTGATGATGAGGGGGGTGGCTTGGGAAATCTGATTTTGGAGATTGAGGATCAGAGGTTCATCGGCCGGGTCGGCTTCAGGAGGGATTGTCCGGAAATTCTGGTTAGTTTTAGGAATGAAATTCAATAGCTCTGAAGCGGAAACTTTTTTCAAATGCGCCCCGGTGCTTGGAGAAATTCCAAGATCCAATCCGGCCAAGTGGAGCACGCCATTGCTCGCAAACAGATCGGGTGGCGGCGGCAAGAAAACGTTCTTCCATTCGCCTTGTTCTTTCGAGTCGGCGAGGATCTTTTTCGAAACGCGGCTGAGTTTGGCTGCTGCAATGGCAGTGATCAACGGCAGCGGCCTCGGGTCGTAGCTTTTGAATTTCCTGAAATAGTGATCTGACAAAATGGTGAGCGAGCCCCTGTCCACCGAGTAAATATCGCCCGTGTTGTTTTTTTGCATCGAGATCAATTTCGTCTGGGTCAACAGGACCGTGCCGAGAGACGTGCCAGCCGGCAGGTCGATGCGGGCGATGGCGTCAGCGAAAATATTGCCGTCCAAGGCTTGGGATAGTTTTCGGTAGGAGCTGAATTTCGACACGTCCATCCGAACGGGCCGGACGTGAACGGCGCATCCCCAGAAGCGCGCGACATGGGCGGCGACTTCGCCGACATACTTGGGATCGACAGTCTGGTCGTGGATAAGATCGATCCGGCAATCAGCGGGAAGAGTTAGGAACTCGCGGGCGGTGGGCAAGGAGGCGAGGGGTTTAGCTCCAAGTTCGGTCAGCATGCCCGTGATTTCCTTTTGCGCGGTGGCGTCTTTCGCTTTGGTAGCGGTGATCAGCGCGCACTGCGCGTCGGCGATGGCAAAGTCTTTCTGCCCGGCTGAGATTCGCGCTCGGATCATGGCCATTCGGACGATAGGCGAGTTGATGACCCAGGCGTTGGCAGTGCCAACGACATTTCCTATCGCCGGCCCGGCCTCGCCTAGATCTCTGCTCAGGTCTAGGAAGCGCGCTGTCAGGCGCTCCGATTTACAGGTGGAGGCGGGGTTTCCCCGCATGAGTTGGAATTCGCGTTTGGTGTTGTTGAGCGCGCGGTAGGCATCGAGGATGATGGGAGTACACATGCTGCTCCACTTCCCCCTGCTCTCCAGCAGATCGACGCACTCCTGATAGCGTCCAAGATTCATCAAGGCCACTACCAGCGCCTCGTTGTAAGTGGATGAGGCGGCAAGTTCATCGATGGGCTGGCCACTGCGGGTGAGAATGGACCAGCCATTTTTCGCGTCGCCCAAGCGGATCCACAACTTTCCGAGAAGCTCCAAGTCCCTTTGGGTATTTTCTTTGGCAAGCTCGGTCACCGGTAGCTCGAAAATTTGGCGTGCCTGTTGGAGGATCAGATCCAGTTGGCCGGATTTTTTCAGATCTTGGATTTGTTCCAATCTATCATCCGTTGGGTTATATTCGAGTTGTAATGGATAAAGTGCTCCCGGGGTGGCTGCCCGATAGAATGTCACTGCGGCTTTTCGCATGAGGGCCGGGTCATCACTGGCGAGCGCAAGCGAGGCGTCACCGAGACGGATCGAGAGCTCCGCCTCGGTGGCGACGAGCTGCCGTAATCCAGCCCAGCCTTCTTTCAACCTAATGATGAAATCGGCTTCTGCGTGACGAAGTGCCGGATCGTCGGCGACCGGTCGGCTGATGGATTCTCCGGCAGCTTGCAGCCCATCCCGCAGCAACTCCTTTACGACGCTGCTGGGAGGTGGGTCGAGAAGGGCGCCGGTCCAGGAGCGGCAGGCAAGCATACGTCCGGTGGCGACATCCACGGCGAAGAGATCGGTACCGATTTTTTTGGAATTCTGATAGTGTATAAAGGGAATGAGGATCAGGTCGGCTTTTGCCATGCGTCCGAGATCGGTTGCACCGTTGGCGTTGATGCCGATCGTGGCGGTGAGGGATTTTTCATCGAGGAGTTTGGCTGTTTCCGAGCGTTCGACCAAGGTGGCTCCGGTGTCGTCGCTCGCGACCACGTTCTCTAGAACGGCGCGGATGAGTGGGGAGATTTGGTTTAGTTCCGCTTGTGCCCCGCCAGCGCTGACCGGTTCCAGCAGGGAGCAGATCAATGGTCTTCTTTGCTGGTCGTTCTTTGGAACAGAGGGAGAACGGGGAGGCAGTCCGGCGACGCTCGCGACGTGACGGGCAACTTCGCCGGGCAGTTTATTCGCGATTTCGTCCGGATTCCTGATCGGAAAAATTTTGGGTGCGCCGAGTTCCATGTTGGTGCCGACCCGGTTGACGAAGACACGCAGTTCATTTTTCGGCTGGTCGAGCACGGAAATCACTAGGAAGCCGGATGGCGGCACGCGGAGTGCAGGGGCCGAGGCGTTTTCCGCAGCCCTGAGTTTTTGCTCGAAAACGACAGACGACAACCCGGCCCGCGAGAGGACTTCCGAATCCCAGCCAGTCAGCAGTTCCGCCTGAAGCCGCGCGTCGAAGGCCGGCAACGCGGCGCGCATCGGCGACTGCTTTTCGAAATCCGAGAACGAGGGCAAGAATGCAATTCGAGTGGCGGCCCAACCATGGGATGCTGCCAGTAAAACCAGCGCCAAAATTAGGGTCGGGTAATTTGCCACTGGCCGGACTTTAGTTGGTGAGACATTCATGTCAATGTCCAGACAGGATCGGAAGCATTCGAGATTTTTCCGCTTTTGAAATCCGATTCTGCGGGCATTCTCCCGCCATGCGCTATGCCGATCGACTTCAGCAACGGATTGAAAAAACCGGCTCACGACTCTGTGTCGGCCTCGACCCTCGGCCGGGCGGCGGCGGAGCGGCAGTGGCGCGGGGATTTCTGAAGCAGGTGATCGAGGAAACTGCTCCTTGGGCGGCGTGTTACAAGCCGAACATGGCATATTTCGAGGCGATGGGCATCGAGGGAATCAGCCTGCTGGAGGAGTTGCTCGGCGGAATGCCGGAGGATGTGCCGGTCATTCTCGATGCGAAACGCAGCGACATTGGCGAGACCCAGAAATATTACGCACAGGGGTATTTTGGCGGTTGGAATGTGGATGCCGTCACCCTCAATCCATTTCTTGGATATGATTCCATTGAGCCTTTTCTCGATTGGAAAGGGAAGGGGATCTACCTGCTAGCGGTGACTTCAAATCCCGGGTCAGCCGATTTTCAGCGTCAGAAACTGGCGGATGGCCGTTCGGTTTTCGAGTTGGTGACCGCGCTGGGTGAGCGGGCAAAGGCGGAGGGCCGCGCCACGGATGTGGGATATGTCGTCGGACTAACAAATGCCGCGGATGTGCTTGAGAAAATGCCCGATGCGCCACTGCTTGTGCCCGGACTTGGTGCCCAAGGAGGAGATCTCGCTTCCCTCGCTGCTGCCGCCCGCACGGCACCTGATGTGATCAATGTTTCACGTGGAATTCTCTATGCTGCTGACGGCCGTGGTTTCGGGGAACGTGCCAAGGATTGGGCTGAGAAAATCGCCACTGCTTACCAAAAGTAAGTGGGGATTTTCGATGCAAGATTGGCTTGAATGGCGTAGTAGTCGTGGCACGTGGAAGAAAACGGGAAAATACCAATGAATCCAATCCCCTCCCGCTACTCGGGACTGCTTCCGCACAAAGGCTGGCCACTGCGAAACCTTCGTTTTCTCCGCCACCGAATCGTTCCGGGAATGTTCCGGAGGGCCGATGGGGATATCCTCGAGCCCGTGCTTGACCCGCCGGAACCAGACAAAGTCCGTGTGACCTGGATCGGTCATGCCTCGTTCTTTCTGCAATTTGCCGGTCACTCAGTGATCGTCGATCCGAATTGGGCGAAGTGGCATGGCCCCGTGAAACGCCAGCGCCAGCCGGGCTTGCATTTAACAGGTGTGCCGGAGGTGGATCTGGTGCTGGTCACCCATGCCCATTTCGATCATCTCCACAAGCCGAGTTTGAAAATTCTCCAAGCCCGCGAAGGCATCATCGTTCCCTGCGGCAGTGGCTCTTTGGTCAAACGCTTGGGATTTCCAGCCACTTTCGAAATGCGGATTTGGGACGAGCTAAAGTTTGAAGAACTTGAAATCATTCATACGCCATCCCATCACTGGGGGGCCCGTTTCATTCACGACACCCACCGCGATTTCGGCGGTTACATCGTCAGAGCGGGAGGAAAAAGTGTTTTTCACTGTGGCGATAGTGCTTACTTTGATGGCTTTGAGGAAATCGGGAAGCGCTACGAAATCGACATCGCGCTGATGCCTATCGGTGCCTACGAGTCGCCTAGCGGACGCGATGTCCACATGAACCCGGAGGAAGCCGTTCGCGCCTTTGTCGATCTCGGGGCGAAGGTCCTCATCCCGATGCATTATGGAACCTTTCCGTTAGGTAATGAACCTCACGATGAACCGGTGGAGCGGCTTCTAATGGAAGCCGACAGGCTCGGCATCAGCGAACAGATCCTCATACCGGAAGAAGGCGTCGGCATCGAGTGGTAATGAAACTTTTTGGGAACAAAAACGGATTTCGTGTATCCTATGATCATGAATCGCCGAAACCTACTCTCCCTGCTGCTATTGCTTCCCACCCTCGCTTCCTGCGAACCTCAGAAAACCACCATGTCTCCTGACGCCAAAGTCGCCGCCAAAATGCCTGAAGTTCCCGCAGGTGCGGAAGTTGCCACCTTCGGGGCCGGTTGCTTTTGGTGCATCGAAGCCGCCTACCGCCAGATCCCCAGCGTTTACTCCGCGACTTCCGGTTACATGGGCGGCTCTGTGAAGAATCCAAGCTATGACGATATCTGCAGTGGTTCGACCGGCCACGCGGAAGTGGTGCACGTCGTTTTTGATCCTAAAAAAGTTTCATACGAAAAGATCCTCACCTGGTTCTGGAATCTTCACGACCCCACCACTCTCAATCGCCAGGGCAATGATGTGGGGGATCAATACCGCTCGGTGATTTTTTACTACTCCGACGAGCAGAAGAAGACTGCAGAAGCTTCAAAAGCCGCTGCAAAGGAGAATTTCAAGGATCCGATCGTGACAGCGATCACGAAAGCTTCCGAGTTCTATCCGGCTGAAAACTATCATCAGAACTATTACAACGAGAACAAATCAAAGAACCCGTATTGCCGCTTCGTCATTGAGCCGAAGCTCAAAAAACTGAAGCTGGATCATTGATCGCAGTCAGTCGCCAGACGGTGGTCGGCGCATGGATTTCTTTTGCGAGGTGATGCGTTTGTCCACCACCGAGCGTTGTTTCGATCGCTGCGAACGAGGCCGCTTCTGACGACGCATTTTTTCTATCGCCTGGGTTTTGGCCGTGGCCTTGCCATCGCGAATCGCTTCCAACTGATCGCACAACTCGCGCCGCGCGAGGAAACGGTTCATCTCACGCGATCGATCCATCTGGCACTTGATGCACACACCGCTCGGCAGATGCTTGAGGAAAACGCAGTTCGAGGTCTTGTTGATTTTCTGCCCTCTGAGGCGGACCCCGAAATTCGGGCCAGGGGCTAAGCTATGATTGTGGTGGCCGG
>JBDTNJ010000274.1:0-3536 GCA_039933825.1 Luteolibacter sp. | reverse complement strand
AACTCTCAACCTATTATGGCCAAACAACTCCAATTCGACGAAGCCGCACGCCAGGCCCTCCTGCGCGGTGTGGAAAAACTCGCCCGCGCCGTCAAGGCAACCCTCGGACCTGCAGGACGCAACGTCATCCTCGACAAGAAATTCGGTTCACCAACCATCACCAAGGACGGTGTCTCGGTTGCCAAGGAAATCGAGCTTGAGTGCCCTTATGAAAACATGGGTGCCCAACTGATCCGTGAGGTTTCCAGCCGCACTTCCGATATCGCGGGTGACGGAACTACGACAGCTACCGTACTTGCCGAGGCCATCTACAAAGAAGGTCTCCGCAACGTGACCGCTGGTGCCAACCCGATCTCGCTGCAACGCGGTATCATGAAGGCCACCGAAGCGATCGTCGCCCAACTGAAAGTGCTTTCCAAGCCCGTCTCAGACGCCAAGGAAATCGCCCAAGTCGCTTCCATTTCCGCAAACTCGGATGCGGAAATCGGCGGCATCATCGCTGAAGCCATGGACAAGGTCGGCAAAGACGGAACCATCACGGTTGAAGAAGCCAAAGGCATCGAAACCACCCTCGAAGTGGTCGAAGGCATGCAGTTCGATAAAGGCTACCTCAGCCCTTATTTCGTCACCAATCCTGAGTCCATGGAAGCCTTCCTCGAGAATGCTTACATCCTCATCAACGAGAAGAAAATTTCGTCCCTCAAGGACATGCTTCCACTCCTTGAAAAGGTTGCCAAGACCGGCCGCCCGCTGCTCATCATCGCCGAAGACGTCGAAGGTGAAGCACTTGCCACGCTCGTGGTGAACAAGCTCCGCGGCATTCTCAACATCGCCGCTGTCAAGGCTCCTGGTTTCGGTGACCGCCGCAAGGCCATGCTCGAAGACCTTGCCATCCTCACCGGTGGCCGCGTCATCACCGAAGACCTCGGCATCAAGTTGGAGTCCGTGGAACTCAGCGACCTCGGTGAAGCCAAGCGCGTCACCATCACCAAGGAAAACACCACCCTCGTTGAAGGTGGCGGCACATCCGAAGGCATCACCGGCCGCGTGAATCAAATCCGTCGTCAAATCGAAGACACCACGAGCGATTACGATCGCGAGAAGCTCCAAGAGCGTCTCGCCAAGCTCGCAGGTGGCGTCGCCGTCATCAACGTCGGTGCAGCCACCGAAACCGAGATGAAGGAAAAGAAAGCCCGCGTCGAAGACGCCCTCCATGCGACCCGTGCGGCCGTTGAAGAAGGCATCGTCGCCGGTGGTGGCACTGCTCTCATCCGCGCTCAAGCTGCGATCGGTGACCTCGGTCTCGTAGGCGACGAAAAGACCGGAGCCGGCATCGTTGCCCGCGCCGTCGAAGCACCGCTTCGCCAGCTCGTCGCAAACGCAGGCCGCGAAGCAGCCCTCATCGTCGAAAAAGTCAAAAACGGCAAAGGTGGCGAAGGCTACAACGTGGCGACCGACGTGTTTGAAGACCTCATCGCATCCGGTGTCGTCGATCCAACCAAGGTCACCCGCACCGCGCTTCAAAATGCAGCGTCCATCTCCGGACTCCTGCTCACCACCGAGTGCCTCATCACCGACCTTCCTGCCAAGGAAGCAGCCGGCGGCGGCGGTGGTGGTCACGACCACGGCGGCATGGGCGGAATGGGCGGCATGATGTAAATCGTGGCGGCGGTTTTCAACCGCCATGCCCCAGCAATCAAAAAAGCCGGACAGGGAAACCTGTCCGGCTTTTTCGTTAGGCGATGAAACTACAGCTCCCGAATCAAGTCGGTTGCTCACCACGGGCCATCACGACCTTGCCGGTACGGACGGTTTCGATGATATCGAACTGGGAGAACATGGTGATTGCAGCGTCGATCTTCGGGCTGTCGCCGTTGATCATAACGATCATCGATGTCGGCGTGAGATCGACAGTTTTTCCAGAGAAATGCTCGGCAATTTGAAGGGCCATGGAACGCTCGGAAGGTGAGCACTGAATTTTGATTAGAACCATTTCCTTGGTCACCGAATTGTCCGAAGTATGTTCGAAGCAATGAATCACATCGATCAGTTTACCGACCTGCATGATGATTTGGGAAAGCCCCTGCGGATCACCGGAGATGCCGATGGTCATGCGGGAGAAATTCGCGTTCCTGCCTTCGGAAACGACAAGCGAGTCGATATTGAACGCACGGCGTGAGAAGACCTGGCAGATGCGCATCAAGACTCCGGGCTCGTTACTCACGAGAACGGAGAGGGTATGCGATGGGCCACGGGCGAGTGCCGGGGCCAATACGGGAGTGTCAGTGGTGACGATAGTCTGGGGCATAGAAACGGATTTGAGATTTAAGGTTTAAAATTTCAGATTTGAGATTCCGGGGAATCACGTGGAACCGACAGGCTTAGCCATCTTGGTTTTCGGGGCCTCGGTGATCATGTCTTCGAGGGCGGCACCAGCCGGGATCATCGGGAAGACGTTTTCAGTTTTCACACATTCGGCATGGATGAGGATGGGACCATCGTTGTAAGCGAGTGCCTTTTCCAACATGCGGGTAACATCTGCGGGACGTTTGATGTGAACGGATGGAATACCGTAGGCATCGGCAAGCTTGCAGAAATCAGGGTTCCCAATAAGGTCAACGCCCGAGGTGCGGTCTTCATAGAAAAGCTCCTGCCACTGACGGACCATTCCGAGGTAGTGGTTGTTGAGAACTAGGATTTTGATAGGGAGCTTGTGAATTTGCGCGGTGGCGAGCTCAAACAAGGTCATTTGAAATCCGCCGTCGCCAGAGATGGAAATCACCAATGAGTCAGGACAGGCTAACTGAGCGCCGATGGCTGCAGGGAAGCCGAAGCCCATCGTGCCGGCACCACCCGAGGAGAGCCAGTGATAGGATTTGTCATTCTTGTAAAACTGAGCCGCCCACATTTGATGCTGACCGACGTCGGTGGATACGATGGCCTTGCCTTCCGTGAGCTGATAGAGCTCATCAATCACCTGCTGCATGCGGAGTCCGCCTTGTTTTTTATAGCTGAGTGGGAACTTTTTCTTGTAGCCATCGAGCTTGGCAAGCCATTCGGAAGTTTCGAGTGCGCCGATTTTCTCGTTGATCTCGGTCAGGACAGCCTTGGCATCACCGACGATCATCACGTCAGGAACGATCATTTTGCCGGATTCTGCAGGGTCAATATCGATGTGGATGATTTTGGCCTCCTTACAGAACTTGGAAGGCTGCCCGATGATGCGGTCGTCAAATCGCGAGCCGATGTTGATCAGTAGATCGCACTCAACCATCGCCTTATTCGCATAGGCAGTGCCGTGCATACCGAGCATGCCGAGCGACAAGGCGTGGGTTTCGGGGAAAACCCCTTTGCCCAAGAGGGTGGATGTCACCGGGCAACCCAGCGTTTCAGCAAGATGGAGAAGCTCCTTATCAGCGCGGGCAATCATGCAGCCTTGACCTGCAAGAATGACCGGGCGCTTGGCTTTGGCAATGAGGTCGGTGGCTTGTTTGATCGCTTTTTCACAAATTTGGAAAGCGACTTCAGGGTGATAG
>JBDTNJ010000273.1:0-2158 GCA_039933825.1 Luteolibacter sp. | reverse complement strand
AGAGAGGATTAGTAGCGGTGGTTACCAAGAAAGGCGTGCCATGTGCCTTTGCCAACTTGTGGTGTGGCGGAAACCGTGAGGAGCTGTCAGTGGACCTCATGAGGCACAGTGTGGAGGCCCCGAGCTGTGTGATGGATTTCCTTTTTACCGAGCTCTTCCTATGGGGCAAGGCGGAGGGTTATCAGTGGTTTGGTCTCGGAATGGCACCGCTATCTGGAATGGTCGCGCATCCTCTGGCGCCTCTCTGGCAAAAGCTGGGTGCGCTCATCTATCTGCGAGGCAGTGCATTTTACAACTTCCAGGGCCTCCGTGAATTCAAGGAAAAGTTCAATCCCGAGTGGGAGCCCCGTTATCTTGCTGTTACCGGTTCATGGCAACTGCCTGCCGCGCTCACCGACATCACTGCCTTGATTGGCGGCGGTTGGCGGAATGTAATCGGTCGCCCTAAATCGTCATGAGTCCTTCCGAAACCGCCCCGCTTCCGAAAAAACGCCGATGGCTGCGCCGCACGCTGGCTGTGCTTGGCATCGTCATTTTGGTTTTGTTGGTGAAATTCATCATGCACCTGGTCTTGCCTCGGAATTTCAGAGGCAGCGGGGAAATCCTACCCATCGAACTGCCGCATGGACACTATCAGACTTTGTATTATAACGAAAGCGATGAACCGCATGGAATTGTGATCCTCGGCACGGGCGACGGTGGTTGGTCCTATTGGGAGGAAAAGGTTGCCAGACACCTCGTGGCAAACGGTTACGCGGTCGGCGGCTGGGATTGCAGGGGCTTTGCAGATAGCCGCAAATACGATCAGGTTGAGCTTGCCGCCGGATTCCGCGCCGCCGTGGAGGCCGTGCGTAAGCGCGCTGACCTTGATGATGAAGATCCCGTCTGGTATGGGGGTTGGTCCACTGGAGCTGAGCAATCGGTCGCCGCAGCTGCCGTTTCCGAACGGCCGCCAGGTTTGGTGGGGCTTTTGCTTGCAGCACCCGGAGAACATGGACGCTTTGGCATCACGGAGAGCGACCTGCTCGGCATGGAACCTTCCGGCCCGGGGGCATTCGCACTGGCCGATATGGCACCGAAGCTCGGGGGCCTGAAAATCGCTCAATTCGCCGCCGGTCTCGATCCATTGGACGACACGACCTGGTTGAAGCATTTGGGGAAAACTCCCCATTTGATTCTCAAACTTCCAAATTCCCTTCACGACATGGGCGGTGCCGGGGATGAATTTCTGAAAAAGCTCGATGAGGCGATGAAATGGACGCTTCCGCCTGCCAAAATGTGAAATTTCAGAAAATCGGTTTTGCGAATGAAGCATTCTTAGAGATACTCCGCCCGACCTTCTCCATGATTACCTACACCAAGCAGCCCCACCCGAGAGAATACCGGCTCATCTTCAAAAATGTGGATCGCGAGGGCTGGGATCCGTCCATCGACTGCTACATGCGCGATGGCGGTTATGATGACCTAAAAAAGGCATTCGCCATGCAGCCAAAGGAAATCACCGAAGAGGTGAAAAAGTCCGGCCTTCGCGGTCGCGGCGGCGCGGGTTTCCCAACCGGGATGAAATGGACCTTCATCCCGCCGAACAACACCAAGCCCGTCTATCTGATCTGCAATGGCGACGAATCCGAGCCTGGCACCTTCAAGGACCGCTACATTCTCCATCAGGATCCGCATCAGCTCGTCGAGGGCATGGTGATCTCGTGTTTTGCCGTCGCTGCGCACACGGCCTATATCTACATTCGCGAGGAATTCCCGGAAGCCGCTCTCATCGTCGAGCGGGCGATCGAAGAAGCCCGTGCGAAAAATTTCCTCGGCAAGAACGTGTTAGGTTCCGGCTTTGATGTGGAAATCTACGTCCATCGTGGTGCGGGTGCCTACATCTGCGGCGAGGAAACGGGCCTCATCGAGTCGCTCGAAGGCAAGCGCCCTTACCCTCGCATCAAACCGCCATATTTCCCCGCAGCTCTCGGCCTCTACATGTGCCCGACGATCGTCAACAACGTCGAGTCGCTCTGCCACGTGAAACACATCATCCGCATGGGCGGTGATGAATACGCAAAACTTGGAGTTGCTAGAAACACCGGCACCCGCATCCTCTGTGTTTCCGGCGATGTGAAGAATCCCGGTTATTTCGAAGTCGAGGTCGGCAAGATCA
>JBDTNJ010000272.1:0-9286 GCA_039933825.1 Luteolibacter sp. | reverse complement strand
GCCAAAGGCGAACAGACCACCGGAACCGTGTCCGCTGCGAGCGAGGCGGAGGCTGTCCAACAGCTTCGCTCCAAAGGCCTCTACCCCACCCAGATCAACGAGGAAGGGAAGGGAAAAAAGGGCAAGGCCGCTCCTGCGAAGGCTGTCGGCAAGGGGAAAGCCAAGGGCAAGCCCACCGCCAAAGGCCGCACTGGTGGCAGTATCAAACCGAAGAGCCTGATGATTTTCACCCGCCAGCTCGCGACGCTCATCGATTCCGGCCTGCCCCTGCTTCGCAGCCTCACCGTGCTTGAGAAACAAGAGCCAAATCCCGTGCTGAAAGCAACCGTCAGTGCCCTCGCTGAAAACGTGCAAGGCGGCTCGACCTTCTCGGAATCGCTCGCCCAGCACCCGAAGATTTTCAACAAGCTCTATGTAAACATGGTCAAAGCCGGTGAACTTGGCGGTGTTCTTGAAGTCGTGCTCAACCGGCTTGCCGAGTATCAGGAAAAGGCTCAGAAGCTCAAAAACAAGATCGTTTCCGCGATGGTGTATCCGGTGATCGTCATGTTCATCGCCGTTGCCATCCTGGTCTTCCTCATGATTTTCATCGTGCCGAAGTTCCGCGAAATGTTCAGCAATGCGGACTCCGAGCTGCCGCTGATCTCGAAGATTGTCTTCGGCATGTCCGAGTTCTTCCTTGCGAATCCGCTCTATGTGCCAAATGTGGTATTCGTCTTCATTATGTTCGGCGTCGGCGTATTCCTGTTTAACATTTGGGGCCGAACAGCCGGTGGCCGCAAGGCAATCGATCACCTGAAGCTGAAAATGCCGATCCTCGGCGACATTCAACGCAAGAGCGCGGTTTCCCGCTTCTCGCGGACGCTTGGCACGCTCGTCACGTCTGGTGTGCCGATCTTGCAAGCGCTCAACATTACTCGCGACACCGCAGGTAACGTGGTCATTTCGGAAGCGATCGAAAAAGTTCACGAAGCCGTTAAAGAAGGGGAAACCATCGTCACGCCTCTCCAAGCATCCGGTGTTTTCCCGAACATGGTCATTTCCATGGTGGACGTCGGCGAGGAAACCGGACAGCTCCCCGAGATGCTTCTCAAGGTTGCCGACGTTTATGACGATGAAGTCGATAACGCCGTTACCGCCCTGACCTCAATTCTTGAGCCGATCATGATCGTGATTCTGGCCCTCATTGTCGGTTGCGTTGTATTTGCATTGTTCCTACCATTGATTAAGATGATCTCGACGATGGGTAACCAGTAATTCGCTGGCTCTCCTGAAATTCGTCCGAAATCCAAGGATCATGAAAACCAATTCACGCAAAGGTCGGGCCGCCTTCACTCTCATCGAGTTGATGGCTGTCATCACCATCATCGTCATCCTCGCCGGCCTCGTCGTGGGTGGGCTTGGCTACGTTTCCGAAAAACAGGCCAGCTCGAAAGCCAAGGTGCAGATCGCGCTGCTTTCGAAGGCGTTGGAGGAATATAAACTGGATATGGGGAACTACCCTGCTACTGCAAATTCCACAACGGGAACTGGCACTTCGGCCATTTATTTATATCAGGCTCTTTTCAAAGAAGGGTATGATTACACGACTGCTGCGACACCGCCAACAACCTGGGTCAACAAGGCCACCAAGATCTACCTGCCCGAACTGGACCCTCGAACAAGCAAGCAGGGATGGGTGGACGTGGTGACGGCGACGACGCCTCCGTTATCCACCACTGTTAAAGATCCTTGGGGTAATGAATACCGTTATCGGACTGCAAAGACCCTTGCTGGCGTTGCCAATACAGACTATATGAACCCTGATTTTGATCTCTGGTCGTGTGGCAAGGACGGCCTTACCAATCCAGCTAGTCCGGCCGACACCAAGAACCGGGACGACATCAAGAACTTCTGAAAACCTGATCAGGGATTTTTTCAGTCATTTCTCTCACCAAAAAGCCCGCATCATCTGCGGGCTTTTTGATATTCAATCCACCGGCCATTCCCCGCGGTCTTCGAGCAAGCGGCGGAGGAATGATCGGTCCACGGCGTCTTTATCTCGATAAGTTTGTTTGGTTTTCCAAAGTAAGGCGGGCGACGCAAATGGTATTCTAACGCCAAGGTGATCCCGGAATTCGATCAAACTTTCAGCATCGGCGTAACTCATTCCGCAAGCTTTGGCCATTAGATCCACGGTGAATTCGTCGCATACGCGGGCCACCACATATTTCTCGATCTCACCAGGTTCTAATTCGAGAACGGCTTGGTCCGGCAAAATTTCCAAGGCTTGGCGCACTTTCGCATCATTTTCAGGTGAGCAGTCGACCAATAAGTCGATATCCATAGTACTTCTGGTATAGCCGGCTGCGATCACTGCGAATCCTCCTACAACGATGTATCTTGCACCCAGCTCATTGAGCCGTGAAGCCAGACGCGCCAAATCCTCATCGGATGGTGCGCGGGTCTGTTCTATCGAAGTTGAAGATTCATCATCCATAAGTCGGCTTCTTCGTGTGTCTTGAAGCGATAGACGCCCCGCTTGACTTTGAATGGGCGTCTTCTCAACTGAGACGCCAGCAAATTGAGTGCTGCCGCAGCCCTAAGTGCTTCGCTTCCTGCCGCTGGGGGCTTCCGTTTACCCACGACTTTGGCGCGGGGATCACCCGACTCGATCAACTCGTTCATGGGATGATCGTAAACCATCCGACAATTGATGGCGAGGGGCATTTTTTACCGAGTCTCGTGACACCCGCGTGTTTAAATGTTCTCGACGCCAGCCGCTCCGGCGGGCTTGCTTCTGTTCAGCAACATGAGCGACGAAACCGATTCCTCCCCCGAAAATCTCCCGAGCCCCGCAGACGAAAGCGCCCCGCGTGTTCGCCGGATTTCCACTCCCCGGCCTAAAAAAGCCGCCAAGCCGTCCGAGCCCGCCATCGATGCGCCTGCTCCAGAGAGTGTCGAAGCAGATCATTCGGAAGCGCCTGAGGGTGCATCCTCCGAGAACGATTGGCCTGAGCCCGATGCCGCGACAGCCGGAAATGTCTCCCAATCGGAGAGCGCCAAACGCAAGCGCCGCCGCCGTAAGGGCAAAGGCCAATCCTCTGCACCCCAAAATGGCGGTGCCCCTGGCCAAGACGTTCCCGCAGTGACTATTAGCGAGCTGAATGAATCGTTCGAGCAGGCAGCGCCCGCCCCGCGACCACCCGCGGGGCCGCCGCCGATAAAGGGACCCCAGCCACAGCAGCAACAGCCGCCGCGTGCGAAGATCGATCCTGAATTGCTCACCAAGATGGCTTGGAAAATCTACCTTGCGGAAGTCAGTGAAGAAGGGGTGGCCCTGATTGGCGATGCGGATGCCAAGGACCTATCGCGCCGCTGCTTCCGCCTAGCGGAAATCTTCATTGAGGAGCAATCCCGCCGTCGTTAGGAAACTTCAAGAAGCGTGGGCATCTTGCCCACGAGTTATCTTCCAACATTCGAGAAATCCGCTCGCAAAATCCTCCGGGCGATTGGCGATCCAAGTTTCGATTTCCGAAACCGGAAACCACATAGCGGCGTCAATTTCCGCGCTCGGGAAGCGCAGGTTTCCATCATGAAACGTGCGGAATAGCCGGATATGCTCCCACCCGGTTGCCTCGGAAGGCGCGATGCGGGCGATTTCTTCGGGCGCTGAATTCACGATGATTCCCATTTCCTCCTCCAGCTCGCGGATGGCGGCCGCCGGGTAATCTTCCCCAGCATCCAGATGTCCGGAAACGCTGGAATCCCAAACGCCCGGATGCGCGTCCTTGAGCAATGAGCGCTTTTGCAAAAGCAGATCGCCGCGCTTGTTATCAACGAAAATGTGGACCGCCCGGTGCAGTAGCTTCTGGGCATGCACCTCGCCGCGTGTCGCTTGGCCGGTGACCACGTCGTTTGCATCCACCACATCAAATATCTCGCCCGCCTTCTGCGGCAGATCTTTCAGCGGATGTGGGTCGTAAGCACGCGTCAGATCCACCCACTGGCTCAAGGTCAGCTCCTCGCCGCGCACGGTGGCTGATAGTTTCAGCCCGGCGGAAACTTCCTCCCAAGCCGGTTCGTCGGGCATTTGTTTTTTCAACTGCTTCCGCCGCTGCGCGAAACCCCGCCGGATCAGCTCGTCGAAAAGCCGGTAGTCAAACGGCGGCAATCCCGAGGTCCTTGGCCGCAGCACCGCCACCGCAGAATCGATCGTCGGTCGCGGATAGAACGCCTCGGGCGGCACGGTCCGCAGCGGCTCGACCTCCCAGTTTGCCTGTGTCCTCAGCGAGAGAATGCCGTAGTCCTTCGTCCCTGGCTGCGCGGCGAGGCGTGTGATCACTTCTTTTTGTAACATGATCACCGCCCGCTCGAACGGATGCGGGCGGCTCAGTAAATTTTTCATAATCGCCCCGCCGCATGAATACGGCAGGTTTCCTAGAAATTTGAGTTTTCGGTGTTTGAACAGCGTACGGCCATCGAATTTCGCGCCATCCGCGTGGTGCACTTCCACGCTTGGATCATCCTTGAAACGCTCCCTCAGCGCGCCCGCCAGCCGGCCATCGAACTCGATTAGGATCAGCCGTCGCACTTTCCCCACCAAATGCACGCTCAGCGCACCCGTCCCAGGCCCGACTTCACACACGGCGTCATCCTCGGAAATTTCCAACTGCGCCACGATCCAGCGAGCCATGTTAGGATCGATCAGAAAATTCTGCCCCAGTTGTTTGCTTGGCAGCACCCGCGCCTGATCCAGCACTTCCCGAATTTCCTTACCCGTCATGGCCGCCATCCATGACGCATCCCGGCGCAAGGCGCAACTCCAGACAAAGAAGTGATCAGTCAGCAGTGATCAGTGATCAGACAAAGAAATCCCATTTTGTTTTTTCTGATCACTGCTGACTGATCACTCGGCACTTTCTCAACCCACCATTGACGCAACCCGCTCCATCGTTTCCCATCCGCGTATGTCCGAGCCGAAAAAGAAGAAACCGATTTCCTCCCACCGATGGGTGCTCGGCTATCTCATGCGGGAAAAGGCGGTTTTTATCCCATCAATGGCGGCGCTGTTCTTCACCGCCATGCTTTCGCTGGCTTTCCCATGGTTTCTTAAGGAGCTGATTGGAAATCCTACCGACGCCCTGAAATCAGGGGTCGATCCCGCGCAGGTTCTTGCCAAGTCCAACCGCGTCGTGCTTGAACTCGTGGCAGCGCTCGCCCTCCAGGCGACCATCGCTTTTTTCCGGGTCCAGGGTTTTATCCGCTCGGGTGAGTCCGCGCTCAACCGCCTGCGTCGCGATCTCTTCGCCCACCTCGTCCGCCTGCCGGTGCCATTTTTTCAGGAGCAACGTTCCGGGGCGCTCAGCAACCGGGTTTCCGCTGATCTTGGCGTCGTCCGGGATACTCTTCTCAATACCGTTCCTCAGGCAGTTAGGCAGACAGTGATCCTCATTGGCGGCCTGATTTTTATTTTCGTCGCCTCGTGGAAGTTATCGCTCATCATGCTCGGCAGTGTGCCGTTCGTGGTGCTCGCCATCGCATTTTTTGGTAGAAAAGTCCGGGGGTTCTCCAAGTCCGCCCAAGACTCTCTCGCAGAAGCCGGAACCGTCATCGAGGAAACCGTGCAAGGCATCGCCGATGTAAAATCCTATACTAACGAGCCCTTCGAGGAAGCTCGCTACGACCGCTCGCTGCAGGCATTTTTCGGTGTCACCATGCGGGGCGCAAAACACCGCGCCGCATTTCTATCATTCATTATCTTTGCGCTCTTCGGCACCATCGCTTTCGTCGCCTGGTCCGGTGCACGCATGCTCGCCCATGGCGAAATCAACGGCACCAATTTCGTCTCCTTCATCCTCTTCTCCATTTTTGTTGGGGCATCGCTCGGCTCGTTTCCGGAAATCATCTCCCAGTTCCAAGCCACCGCCGGAGCCACCGAGCGTCTGCGTGAGTTGCTAGACACCCCCCCCGAGCGCACCGATGGCGACCCGGACGCTAAGCTAACGGGTTACCTCGCCTTTGAACACCTCTCCTTCCGTTACCCCTCGCGGCCCGATGTCGAGGTCCTTCATGACTTGAATTTCTTTGTCCGCCCCGGCCAGCGTGTCGCCCTCGTCGGTCCGTCCGGCGCCGGGAAATCCACCGTTTTTTCTCTCATCCTCGGCTTCAATGCCCCGGAAAACGGCCAAGTCCTTTTTGATAACCGCCCTGCATCCAGCCTCTCGCTCGTCGCTCTTCGCTCGCAGATCGCCATCGTGCCTCAGGAAGTTCTGCTCTTTGGGGGCAGTATCCGTGAGAACATCGAGTATGGGAAACCCGGCGCATCCATTGAGGAAATCGAGGCCGCCGCCAAGCAGGCAAACGCCTACGACTACGTCTCCGCACTGCCCGAAGGCTTCGAAACTCTCGTCGGCCCGCGCGGCACCAAGCTCTCCGGTGGCCAACGCCAGCGCATCGCCATCGCCCGTGCCATTCTAGCCGATCCTCGGATTCTCTTGCTAGATGAAGCCACGTCCGCCCTCGACGCCGAGAGCGAGCGCCTCGTCAACGAAGCCCTCGAACGCCTCATGAAAGGCCGCACCAGCCTGGTCATTGCCCACCGCCTCTCCACCGTCCGCCACGCCGATTCCATCCTTGTTTTCAACCAAGGGAAAATCGTCGAGAGCGGAACGCATGAGGAGCTCATCGAGCACAACGGCACCTATCGGTTTCTAGTGGAAACCCAGTTGGTGTAATATGATCTAAACAGTGCTCTGTGCGACAGAGGCGTCACCGCGCCGGACTTCAGTTCTGCACCCCGGGCCAGAGCCCTAGTGATGGCATCCTTCTCGTCGCGATCCGTCGCCAGCGCGTTCTTCAGCAGATTGCGCAGGGGGACGGAGCGGACCACTTTTCTCCACCATCCGACGAGAAGAGCGGGCCGTTTTACAAGGGTGAAAAGGTAGGGATAGTGCCCATAGATGGACGGGCACATCGGAGCATAGGTTCGCAGTTGAATCCTCAAAAACGATGAAGCAACCCGATCTGAATCTTGTGCATGAATGGAATGTGGAACCCGCACATTTGGACTATGGTCCATCTGAATATGGGCAGGCGCTCGTCGCATTGCGGAAGAGGGGGGGGCCGGTGGTGGTGACGCGGAGCGCGGAGGGCCGCATGGAGAGCAGGGCGATCCGTATTGGCGCGTCAGCCGATCAGCGCGGGGACTTGGGCCAGGGTGCTAGAAAATCGTGACATTCGGCGGGCTTTTGCATGAGGCTATGACGGTGTTTCCCGGCGGCGTGGCAGATGCATCGGATGATCCTAACTGACGCCCTGTCGCCGCCGCACCGGTCAGTTCACGAGCAGCCGGAAAAAGCGGCGCGTCACGCCTAGAGCGGTGTCCGTGTAATCAATCGGTGCTCCTGTCGATATTCCCGCCGTCAGCGGGTGCCATGTGATGAGATCATCGCTCCATTCGATCGCGTAGCTGCGGCTGACGGGAATAGCGAAGTGCAGCGTGCTGACCATGCGGTCGGGGCTCGTGAGGTGCAGCACCGATGCAGGGGTGAGACCCAGTGGGATCGTTTGCACCACGATGGCAGAAGTGGATGCGGTGGTTCCGGCAGTGTCCACTGCGTGCGCGGTGAGTGAGTAGGCACCGATGCCATGCAGGCCGGACCACGGCAGCGTGAATGGTGCGCCGCCCGTCTGGCCGAGTTTCGCCCCATTCGCCCAAAACTCGACACGCGACACGTAACCATCCGGATCGTTCGCCGTTGCGGAGAGCGAAATCGTGTCAGTGTCGAGGAACGTCGCGCCATCCGCGGGTGCGGTGAGTGTCACGACTGGCGGCTGGTTCACCGGGTTCGGCACTGTCGTGCGGCTCGCGGGAATCGCCTCGGTCGGCTGGCTCGCGCTCGACCATCGGAGCCGTGCCGAAGAATCACCGCCATTTTCGAAGTACTCCATCACCACATCGCAGCTCTGGTCGGCGACGAGCGGCAGCGTGCCACTCCAGTTCGTGGCACCTTGATTAACCCATTTGTCGATGATCAGTTGCCCATTCACCCACAGACGCACGCCGTCATCGGTGGTGGTGGTGAACGTGTAAGTCTCCGAAAAGCGCGGGCGAATGCGCCCGGACCAGCGCACCGAGAACGTGTCCGGCGCGACGCGTGAGTCCGGTGGACCGCCGCCCCAGTCGAAATCGATCGTGGCGTCGGTGCGGATGAATTTAAACCCGGTGAAATCGATGTTGTCGTAGTACTCCGCGCGGAATCCTGCCGCGCCGGTGTTTTCCACCGTGATCGTCGCCGAGGTCGTCGTGGCTGCACCTGAGTTGTCCACCGCGCGCGCACCGAGGGTGTGCGTGCCGTAGCTCGGAGAACTCCACCCTGAGGCGTACGGCGCAACGATGCTCTGACCGACGATGGCACCATCAACCAGAAACTCCATGCGGGCGACGCTGCCGTCGGAATCGGAGGCGGTGGCCGCGAAATTGATGGCCGGCACATCGACGAAGCGCGCGCCATTTGCTGGCTGGGTGAGGGTGACGGTCGGAGCGACGTTTCCAGAGCTGCCGACGGTCACGTCGCTGAACGTGGCCCCATTGAGTGCGCCGTTATTGTGCGCGGTGACTGCGAGACCAACATAGATCGTGGACTCCATCGGGATGGTTTGCGAACCGATGGCCTGCCAGTCGCCGTTTATGGGCGACGAGTAGGCGGTGAATGTGTCGCCAGCACGCACGAGCCGCACCCAGAATGGGGCACTTGCGCCTTGTCCGGCGTTGTGCTCGGCACCTGCGGCGGTCGCGCCGCGGCGCTGGAAAGCGTCGCCATTTCCGGCTGAGAGGATCGAGAACGCATACGCCGAATCCGCGGCGAGCGACTCGCGCATCATCACGCCGACCTTTGCCCAGCTGTCGGTGTTCTGTAGCGACGTGACGCGGGCAATGATCTCGCCGTCGCCCGTGAGTTGGCGATGGACGAAGTGAAACGCATCCGCGTCGCCCCAGATGTCGTCGCCGGAGCCTGAGACATTGAAAATTCCGCCGCCGAAGCTTGCGTCGCCCGCGATCCCGACATTGCCAATATCGTCGTGCAGCCACGGCGAGGGCAGTGGAGCCCCTTGCACGGACACATTCACGAGCGCCGACTGCGCGCTGTTGCCGACGGCGTCGATTGCGATCGCCGAGAGTGCGTGCGCGCCGCGCGACGCGTAGTTCCAGGTGAACTCAAACGGCGCGGTCGTGTCCTGACCGAGCTTGGTAGGGCCGTCGTAAAACTCGACGCGCTGAATACCATCACCGTCAGATGCGTTC
>JBDTNJ010000271.1:0-18033 GCA_039933825.1 Luteolibacter sp. | reverse complement strand
GCTGCATTTTCGCATCGCGGGCCATGACTTCGAGATCGGCTCCGACATAAGGGGCCAGCTCGGTTTTGTTGATGAGAAGCAGATCGCTCGTGCGGATCGCAGGCCCCCCTTTGCGCGGGATCTTATCGCCCTCGGCCACGTCGATCACGTAAATATAGGCATCGACGAGTTCGGGGGAAAATGTGGCTGATAGATTATCCCCGCCGCTCTCGATCAGGATAAGTTCCAGACTAGGAATGCGGTTCTCAAAATCGATCACCGCCGCCATGTTCATGCTCGTGTCATCGCGGATGGCGGTGTGCGGACAGCCGCCGGTTTCCACGCCGGTGACGCGCTCCATCGGCAGGACGTTTTCGCGGAGCAGAAACTCGGCATCCTCGCGGGTGTAGATATCGTTAGTGATAACAGCGAGGGAGACCTCGTCCTTCAACCACTGGCAGAGGCGCAGCACGCACATGGTTTTCCCGGAGCCGACCGGGCCACCAATGCCGAGACGGAACGGGCGTTTGTTATTGCTAGGAGATGAAGAGTCGGGCATGGGCGCGGGCGTGACGGAGTGAGGCGATTTCGAGAAGAGGATTGAACCAACCATCCACCGGTTGGGAAAGGGAATCGTCGATTTTTTCGCCAAGCTTGGTGAGGGTCCGGCGGGCGATCAACTGGCAGGATGTCTGGCCGATGCGCATGAGTTTCATGGATGCGGCGGTCAAACCGGCGATGGATTGAAACGCGAACGCACGGGCTGCCTGGGCAAGCGGCAATCCTGAGAGTTCAAGCGCGGTGACAATCAGATGATGGCTGCGCGGCGACAGTTCCCGATGCCTCAGGACCATCGGCGAAGGATCCAACTGAACCAGTAAATTGAGCCGCTGTGAGCCAATTCGGCGCGAGGCATCACGAAGTTCCGCAGGGATTCGCCAAGCATCGAGTTCCTCATCCAGCTCCAGTAATTTTCCGGCATCACCCGAGACAACAGCGGCGTGGGCGCAGGCGAAAAAAGGAATTTCAAACGTGAGGAGCGCGGGGAGAATTTGTTTTTCAAGAAAATCCTCCAGATCTCGCGCAGTCCTAACGACTCCGGATTCGA
The DNA here is from genome assembly GCA_039933825.1 of Luteolibacter sp. Taxonomy (GTDB): domain Bacteria; phylum Verrucomicrobiota; class Verrucomicrobiia; order Verrucomicrobiales; family Akkermansiaceae; genus Luteolibacter. Next base: position 16,946 of record JBDTNJ010000271.1, on the reverse strand, counting down.
CCAACTCCTCGAGACCGAAGGAATGGGCATAAGCACCGGACGGATAGGCGGTGTCGGTAGCCTGGAGCAACCAGAGTTGTGGGTCGGTAGGCACTGTTTGCAGAATTAGGGAGTTCGCGCGGTATTCGTTTACGCGCTCCGGTTCATGTATGGGCGACGGCTTTCATAGGGGTGAAAAGGACCTCCGGCTCGGAGTAGTCCCAGCCTTCGCGCTCAAGGAGTTGGGTCATGGCTTCATCGTGCAGGACGAGAATCGCGTTTTCCAGGATCTGTGCCGGAAGATGGAGATTGCCGACCTTCCACCCCACGAGCGCCGCTTGAGCGGGTGTTCCACACAAAACTTGATAGACGGTTTCAGGGACTTGTCGGACGATGTAATCGAGGCCGCCTGTTTGAAAAATGACGCTGCCATCGATCAGACGGCTTTCGAGATCGAATCCGAACTCAGTGCCGTCGTCTGCGGTGCCCCGCCATCGGCGTTTCAGAAATTGTCGGCGCTCGGCGGCGAGCACGACCTGTTGTTCGGCCGGGAGCGATGAAACCTCCGCGAGCATGCGATGGATCAGGAGCATTTGCAGGGAATGAATAAAAGACGCGCCACCACGGCAAAATCATGAGCAGTTGTCATGCCTAAAAAATGACGTTCATCCAAAAACTCGATAGAGCATCGAGCTCAGAATGACGACGGCAAGGATCCACCAATACCATTTAATGCCGGTCTTATGATGCGGGACTTTGCCGAATTCCCGAGCGACGAAGTCATTGTAGTCGAAATCGTTGTCGGGTAGATTGAGCCCGTCTGCGGAGGAGTCCTGCTCCCAGGATTTTATCCCGGGTTTGGGCTTTTTGGGCTTTTTGGTGCAGCCGGGACAGGGTTTGCCGACCGCGACTTCGGCTTCGCAAAACGGGCATATGTAGCGTAGGGCCTTCGGCATCGGTAACTGGATAATATGAGCGCGAAGTTCGCTTTCCGCACAAGCCTGAAGAATCCGCCTTGGCAAGCGGGCGAATGCCGTGGAACTTGGGCGCGGGATGGGTTTGAGTCTTTCTGAATTACGCGATGGCCTGCCAGAAGGCGGCTTGTTTGGCGGCGGCGCGTGGCGCTGGTCGCCGGAGCCCCTGAAGCTGACCCAGACCGAGGCCCGGCAGATGATGGCGCTTGGACACCCCCTAGCGAGATTCCAACAGGCCTGCGACGGCCTTTATCGGCGCAGCGCAGCGGGGAAACTTCCCGAATGGTTGGCGGAACTGCTCGACGAGGGTAAGCCGGAATGGCTGGCGAACCTGCAGCGCGAGGCCTCGACAGCGGAACAATTCCCCCGCGTGATCCGCCCGGATTTGATTTTGACCGAGGCAGGATTTGCCATGACGGAACTGGACAGCGTGCCCGGTGGCATCGGCGTGGCGGCGTGGCTTGCGCGGGTTTATTCAAAGGCGGGCTTCGATGTGTTGGGCGGGCCGGATGGGATGATCGATGGCTTTCGCACTTTGATGCCGGAGGGTGGCACGGTGCTGGTTTCCGAGGAATCCGCAGACTATCGGCCGGAGATGGACTGGCTGACAGGCGAGCTTGGCGATGCTTGGGAAGTGGCGTCCGCAGAGGAATACGAGCCGGATGGGAAGTCGCTCTATCGGTTTTTCGAGCTGTTTGATTGGGAATCGATTTCCTCTTCCAGGAAACTGGCAGAAGGCGCCGCAGCCGGAGAAATCCGGATCACGCCTCCATTCAAGCCACATTTGGAGGATAAGCTTTGGCTGGCCTTGCTGTGGTCGCCCGCGCTCAAGAAAGTTTGGGAACAGGCGCTGCGCGGCAGCCATTTGAAGCGGCTGCGTGAGTTGGTGCCGTTCGGCTGGGTGCTCGATCCGACACCGTTGCCGCCGCATGCGGCCTTGCCTCGGATGAACGCACATTCCTGGGAAGAGGTGGCGGCATTCAGCCAGAAGGAACGCCAACTCGTGCTCAAGGTCAGTGGTTTTCACGAAACTGCCTGGGGCTCGCGCGGCGTCTTCATCGGCCATGACATGCCGGCAACCGAGTGGTCGGAAAAGCTGAATAACGCGCTGGAGCAATCCTCGGAGCAACCGTGGATTCTCCAGGAATTCCGCGAGGGTCGGCGGGTGGAACATCCGGTTTTCCGGGACGATGGCTCGGTGGAAATGATGCAGGGCCGGGTGCGGCTTTGCCCTTACTTTTTCACCAACGACGCCGGGGAAACCAAATTCGGCGGCTGCCTCGCGACGATCGTTCCCGCAGATAAGAAGAAAATCCACGGCATGAGCGACGGGATTTTAGTTCCGTGTGTGATCGGCTAAACCTAAAACAGCCAAGTGTTTCCACTTGGCTGTTTTTGAAATTTGAAACTGCAAAGGCGAATCAGACGATTCCAGCCTTCTTGAGCGTCACGAAAGCACCATTCTTGTTGATGGTCTTGAGTGCGCGGCAGCTCAGCTTGAGTTTGACGAAGACATTGAGTTCAGGAACCCAGATGCGCTTGGTTTGAAGATTAGGGGAAATCGTGCGCTTCACCACTTTCGTGACGTGACGACCGATACCACCCTTTTTCTTGGCCAAACCAGAACGGTGAATTTTTCCGCCAGAGCGGACGCGGGTTCCTCGGATGCTACAAATACGGGCCATAATAAAAAATTTCGGAGTTGCGGGACGCGGAGAATGGCGGCGGAAACCAACCCGTCAAGACGAATCCTGAGAATTTCGGCTTAATTTCACAAGCGGCCACGGCGAAGCTTGTCGGTCCAACGTTCGATGTCCTTGAAGATGTCCTCCTTCTTGGCGTCATACATTAGCAAATGGTAGGCTTCCGGGTAATTATGATAGGTTTTGGAAACCCCTATGGGGATCCGAGCGACGAAGCCACGGACATCGGAATCGTTGTTGAAAAAATCCTTCCCGCCATGGAGGACGAGGATCGGCGTGCGAAAAGTGGCGGCGCAATCATTCATGGTTCCAATGTTGCTGCCCAGCGCTCCAATCAGACGAAGGGTGTGCTTGTCCACGTTATAAGCATTCGTTTTAACTTGCTCGGTGTGGTGGGAGGTTTGGGTCATTTGCACGTCCCGGCCACCCGCGAGGGTTTCCAGTGAAATCCGGGCAAGCGGCAGGGTCGTGGCGGCGATTTGCACTAACCCTGGCGTCCACGCAGGGATATCATCGCGGAAACGGACGATGGGCGAGGAGAGCGCGAGAGCATCGCAAGGCGGATCATTCACCGGAGCCTCGCGCCATGCGTGGGCGGCAATCAGTGCGCCCATGCTCTCGCCAAACCAAACAACTTTCGCATGCGGGTGCTGCTCGCGGACGAGCAGGGTAAAGGCGAACAGATCGCGATACCAGTCTTCCGGGTCGCCGATATCACCCCGGCGCTCGCGAATCGGGTCGCTGCCCTGACCGCGGACCTCGTAGGCGTAGAGGCCGGTTTTCGGCTGATACTGGAGAAGGTGGTTTCCGAGATTCGCGTAATCAATCGAAGCACCACAGAAGCCGTGGATCCCGATGATCACGACGTCCTGCTCCACCCCTTTTGAAATCCATTTGCGGTAGCCGAAAGAGTCGCTCTTTGCATCCGCCCGCATCGGGTTGTTGACCAACGTATCGTGGGGTGCACAAGCCCCCGGGAGAATTGCCGCCATGCAGACAGCGATTCCGAGGATTTTGGATGGATTCAAACGCATCAGGGAGAAATTCTCGCAGAGTTTGGAAAAAGAGCAATGCCCGAACCATTCCGGGAAAATTCGCCAATTTCCCATTCGATTTGAATTCCTATCAGTGAATTTTCGTATATCACAGCGGTTGGACTTACCCCCTGTGCCTATGAAAAAACTCGTCTTCGCCATTACGGCGTCCCTGGCCATTCACTTGACCGCTTCCGCAGCTCCCCGGTTGGTCGTTTCGACCCCATCACTCACTCCGGAATCCAAAATCGATCTCGTGCTCGACGCTCCCGTCGTTGCGACTTCGGATTTGGGAAAAACGGTCGACAACACCTGGTTGGAAATCACCCCTCCGTTTCCTGGAAAGCTGCTTTGGAAAGCACCGAACATCGCCCAATTCATCCCCGACCACCCACCCGTCATCGGAGCGAGCTACACGTTTTCCGTTTCAAAGGGTCACAAAGCCATCGATGAATCCGCCGTTCCCGCAGGAAAAATCACCTCGCTCGCCAGCGAACCTCTCCGCATTCTCACCGCGAGCGCCCGGAACCGCTGGGCATCCGATTATTCGCCGTCCACCGCCGAGTGGATCATCGTTTTCAATGACGATATCGATCCCGCCGCCGCAGCGTCTTTCATCTCCTTCAGCTCGGAAGACGGACAGCGCGTCGGCTCCCGGTTGGAACAGGCCACCGCCGCCCGCGCGGGATATCTGGCTAGCAACTATAAATCGTGGGCCGCCCGTTCATCCCCCGCCGGCGCCACGGATACGGCTCCCGAAAGCCCCGTTGCTAACATCATCATCGCCACACCGGCCTCTCCCTTGCCGGTCGGGAAAAACTGGTCCATCTCAACCCTGAAAGGCCTGCCGAATCTTGCCGCAAACGCGCGACTCACCGAGGACAGCTCAAACCCTATCGGTGATGTCACACCATTTGTAGTCTCCAAGATTGAATCTTACGTCGCCGCGGACGAGCCCCGGAAAATCACCGTCACCTTCAGTCAACCGGTCGCTGAAAAACTGCCTGACGATTTCCTTGCGGCGTGTGTGGACATCTCTCCACGCCCTGAAAACCTCAGCGCGACGGTCGAAGACAACCAGATCCACCTATCAGGAACCTTCACTCCCGCCGACAAATACAACGTAACCATTAAACCGCCTTTCACATCAAAAGCCGGGCTCCAACTTTCCGCACCGCTGACGAAAGACGTCGCCTTTGAACACCTTGAACCCGGCCTCGCCCTGCCATCGGAAAACCAGGCCCAGCTTGCTAACGGAAATCGGAGCTACCGTATCCAGACGGTCAATCTCGCAGGCCTCCACATCCGCATCAAGAAGCTCACTGGCAATGACCTGATCCGTGCCTATCAGGGTTACTCCAATTATACCGGCATGGGCCACGATGGCAAACCGATCGAACCCACAGCCCCCCTGCCCTACCCGCTTGTCGCCGGGGAGACAATTCTCGAAAAAGACATCGCCATTGAGAATCCGATCGACACCTCGAAGGAAATCACCCTGCTGTGGGACGACCTTCTCCCGAAGGATCTGCGGCATGCCTCGCTTTTCCTCGACGTCACCGGCACCCCTCATGCCGATGCGAAACAAGGCCGCCGCAACGCCCAGGCGATGATCCAGCTAACGGACATCGGCCTCGCATGGAAACTCGCGGGCAAGGATTCGCTCATCTACGCGTTTTCCTGCGATACCGGAGCACCGCTTCCGGGCGTGAAAATCGAGCTATTTGGTGAAGATGCCAATTCTGTTGGAGTTTCCACCACCAGCATATCCGGCCTTGCCAGCCTGCCGCGCACGGCTGCCGTTCATCACCTCCAAGCCACACTTGGCACGGACGGATATCTGACAGCTTTCGACTCCACACTCTCCACCGTCGGGCTCTGGCATTTTCCGATCCGCTACTCGTGGAACAAATCAACTGCCCCCGTGCGCAAGGCGTTTCTCTTCACCGACCGCTCGCTCTATCGCCCCGGTGAAACAGTCCACCTGAAAGGCATCGTCCGGAATCAGAATGGAAATGCCATTGAGTTCGCCAAGCAAAGCCCCGCCCGCATTGTCATCTTTGATCCTACCGACAAGGAAATCCACAGCACTCCGGCCACTATTTCTGATAGCGGCTCATTTGATCTCACTTACATCCTTCCTCTATCGAAAACCGGCACTCATACCATCCGCCTCGAATATCCCGATGAACTGGCGAAATCAGAAGCCCTCGAAGACGACTGGGAACAAAAGGAGGCCATCAATGAGAGCGCTCGTTTCGAGTTGCCACTGCGGGTGGAGGATTTCAGGCGCAATGCTTTTGAAATCCAACAATTCGTCGCAAAACCATCGATAGGAGCCACCACCATCAACGCCGATCTCTCGGCAACTTACTATCAGGGCCAGCCCGTCGCAGCCGGAAAAGTGAGGCACTTCAGCCGAATCACCGCGCAAAACCCCTACCCCGAGCGCTTCCGCGATTTCCTTTTCGGGAACCACCGGACAGACGATTGGACTTATTGGTTTCACTACTTCGGCTATCGCTCTGATGACGAGGACAGCGGCGGAGCCGCATCGTCCCAAAGCCAGGGCGAAACCGTCCTATCAGCAGATGGCAAGACATCGCTGGCCATCGCCATTCCCCAAGCTGATTTCCCGACCGCTCGTGAGGTCACCCTTTCATCGGAAGTGACCGATGCGAACAATCAGACACTCACCTCCACCGCCACGACCACGGTCCACCCGGCTTCCGTTTACATTGGTGTTTCCCGCAACGACAGCCTCGTCCGTGCCGGCCAAGCGTTGCCAATGAAGCTTGTCGCTACCGATACTGATGGAGAGCCTTTCAAAGGGGCAGTCAAAGTCACCGCCACCCTGACTCGCGAGATCAATTCAAGCGTGAAAACGCGGATGGGCTCCGGCGCCACCACCACCCGCAACAATGTGACTGAAGAAACGGTGTCCACCTCGGAAATCACCCTCGATCCCGCAGCTTCCGCGAAGGAAGGCACTGTTCTAACGATTACCCCGAAAGCCACCGGCAAACATTTCCTAACGATTCGTGGCACCGACCCCGAAGGACACGCCTTCTCCACCGTCACCTATTTCAACGCCTATGGAACCGACGAATTCCCGTGGCTCTATGAAGACGGACTGCGCGTGAAACTCGTCGCTGAAAAAAAATCCTACAAGCCCGGTGAAACCGCCCGCGTCCTCGTTCTATCCCCCATCGAAGGCACCGCACTTGTCACGGTGGAGCGGGAGAAGGTCCTCCGTTCCTTCTTCGTGCCTCTTAAGGCTGACAATCCAGTCATCGAGATCCCACTCACCGCAGATGACGCGCCTAACGCTTACATTTCCGTGCTCATCATCAAGGGAGCGAAGGATTCCGCACGCGATCACAAGGAGCCGCAACTCCGCCTCGGCTATTGCGAACTCATCGTGGAAAACCTTCGCGATACGCTCGCCGTCAATCTCACCACCGGCTCAACTTCATCTTTTCGACCGGGCGATGACGTCAAACTAACTGGTTCCGTCGCGCTGGCCGATGGATCACCCGCCGCCAACGCCGAAGTCACCGTATATGCCGAGGACGAGGGCACGCTCGCAGTCATGGGCTATGAAACACCCAAGCCGATAGACTATTTCTACAAGCCACGCATGCTCGATGTGGAAACTGGCACATCTTTTGAAACATTCATCTCCGAAGACCCCGAAATACAGGCTTTTTCCAATAAGGGCTTCTTCATCGGCGGCGGCGGCGACTATAACAAAGTCGCCAATCTGCTGCGAAAGAACTTCGATCCATGCGCCACTTGGGCACCAGCGATCATCACGGATGCCGCAGGGAAATTCTCCCACAGCTTCAAGGTTCCCGACACATTGACACGCTATCGTCTCATCGCGATCGCCCATCAACAGGCCGCGCGCTTCGGCCATGCCGAGTCTGCGATCGTGGTCAAGAAGGACCTGATGCTCGAACCCAAAACCCCTCGCTTCGCCAATCAAAGCGACACCTTCGATTCGCAGGTTCTCGTCCAGAACGCATCGGAATTCAGCGGCACTTGGGAAATCTCATTCAGCACCCAAAACGGTCCGGAAACACCATGCGCCGTGCCACAAGGAGCCACCACCCAGACCGTCACGATCGAGGCAGGCAAATCCACCACAGTGGTGTTCCCCACTCTCGCAGCTAACACCGGTGAAGCCATCCTCACTTGGAAAGCCACACCCGTTTCACTCGGCAATGCAACCCTGACCCCTACCATTGCCCATCGCCTATCAGATGCGGTCGAGTCCCGTTTTCAGGTGAACTATCCAATGCCGCTACTCCGCCAATCCAAGTTGGTGAAACTCGACACTCCCGGGAAAAAACAAAACCTCCGCGACTCCATCGATACTTTGTTGCTGGACGGCAGCGGCAGCGTGGACTTGGAGTTTTCCCGATCGCCACTCGTTGAGGCCGGTGGATCGATCGATTACCTGCTGCATTATCCCTACGGTTGCGTCGAGCAAACCAGTTCGTCGCTCATTCCCTGGCTCTCCGTGGAATCGCTCAGCCCGGTCATCCCGAGCTTCGCCAAAATTTCTGAGCAAAAAGTCACCGCCGCGATCCAGGCCGGGGCGGATCGACTGCTCTCGATGCAGCTTCCCGATGGTTCGTTCTCTTACTGGCCCGGCGGCACCGAATCTGTTCCATGGGCCACCTCCTACGCCGGAATGGTCCTGATGATGGCGGCGGAAAAGGGTGCGAACGTCCCGGATAGCGCGATTGAGTCGCTCAAAGGAAACCTCATTGAAAGCCTGCATGGTCTGGCGGCGGAGAAATCCCCATCCGCCCTCGAACGCCATGCCCGCACACTGCTCGTGCTGGCCCTAGCAGGCGAACCACAAATGGCGTACAACAACGTGCTGCTGAAACATCTTGAAAATCTATCACCGAGCGCCCGTGCCCTGCTGGCCACTGCCATCTGTCTGGTCGATGAAGGAAACGAGGAAAACAAAGCGATCGCGAAATCCATCCTTACATCAAAGGCCCCCTTTAAACCCAAAGACGATGACTGGATGCCTTGGACCGCTGATGAGGCCTATGATCTCATCGCCTGGATCGCCGCCGAGCCATCCGGCGAGCATGCCACCAAAGCGCTGGATAGGATGCTTCATGAGCGCAATCCTTACGGCCATTGGCGCACCACGTGGGTGAACGGTTGGAGCCTGATGGCGATGGCCGCCTATGCTGACAGCCAGGACATCAAGGACGAACCTCTTGCGATCCAATTAGAAACGGAAAACGAGACGGAAAACATCTCCCTCAGCTCCGATCAACCCACCGCAGCACGTTCGTTCAAGCTTAGCCCGGACCTCAAACTTGATCTTACCTCCAATCCAGATTCTTTCGTCCGCGTCAATGTCAGTGCCAAACCGAAGCTCATGCCGACACAACCCGTCGCCAAAAACGGGCTTTCCATCGACAGGATCTATCAGCGGATCAACTCCGCCGGCACGGCCGAAATATTAACAGAACCCAAGGTTGGCGATCTTATCCGAGTCTCGTTGCGTGTCACCCTGCCCAAGGACAATACCCGCTACCTAGTCATTGAAGACCTGCTTCCATCGATTTTCGAAACCGTGAATAACGACTTCGCGTCCCAGAGCGCCGCCGCCGGTATTCGCACCAGTGAAAGCGATTGGAACGTGAGCCACTCCGAGCTGCGCACGGACCGCGCTGAGTTTTTCCTCGACGAGGTCTGGCGCAAGGGCACCTACACCGTGAGCTATCTCGCCCGCTGCACCATCGCCGGGAAAGCCACCGCGCCGCCCGCCAAGGTGGAATCGATGTATGATCCGGAAAACTTCGCACTTTCCGCCTCGCGGGTATTCACCACGAAGTAGCCCTTGATCATCGGGCCCCGTCCCAAGACAGGACAACGTATGTGAAAAATGAAGAAACCGGCGAAAGTCGAATCGGGGGGAAATTCGATTTGCGCCGGTCTCTTGGACTCGGGGGGAGAGTGTTGGTTTTGTCACCGCATGACCTCGGGGGGACGGATGCTTGCGGCGACCCATGAGAGATATCCCATTTCCGGCCATTCGGATATCACGTTATCGCGTATCCGCACTCACGGGAGGCGGACTCCGGTTGGTTCGGGACTGATGAAACACATTTTAGATTAGAGCCAGCATCGAGGATTGCTCTTGCTCATCCCCGCCTCGCAAGGCATGCGGAGCGCGGAATTACTCGAACTCTCCAGGCAGATGAACAAGCAACTGACATCCGAGGTTTTGACAGAGCTTCTCGAAGCCCGTAATTTCATGGGAATCCGCGCCGCTCTGGCGGGTCTCACCCCGGCGGACTCTGCGGAGGTGATCGATGAATTCGAGCCCGCAGAGCAGGCGGCGCTTTTCCGATTGTTGCCGATGCAGCTGGCAACCGAAGTTTTCGAATACCTACCGGTGGAGGCTCAGGAAGAGTTGATTCATGCGATGGGCAATGAACAAGCGGCCGGGATTCTGGACGCAATGTCGCCCGATGACCGGACGGCCTTGCTCGAGGAGCTTCCGACTGCCGTCTGCGCACGCTTGGTGGAATCGCTTTCCCCGAAAGAACGTGCGGTGGCTTTGCGGTTGCTCGACTATCCCGAGAACAGCATCGGACGGATGATGACGTCTGAGTATCTAACGTTACGCGACGAATGGACGGCGCGCGAGGCGCTCGATCATATCCGCAGCCACGGGCGAGACCGCGAAACACTGAACGTGCTCTATGTCGTAGATCCCGCGGGAACCTTGGTGGATGACGTGCGCATCCGGGAAATCCTGCTCTGCCCGTTAGAAACCTGGGTAAAGGACCTGCGCAATGGCGTCTTCACCGCACTCAACGCCACTGACGATCAGGAAACTGCGGTTCTGGCATTCAGGAAATACGGCAGGACAGTTCTGCCGGTGGTGGACGGACATGGTGGCCTGGTCGGCATTGTAACCGTGGACGACATTCTGGATCTGGCGGAAGAGGAAGCCACGGAAGACATCCAGAAGCTCGGTGGTATGGAGCAACTCGACGAGCCCTACATGGATATCTCATTGGGAAGGCTGGTGAAAAAACGCGCCACTTGGCTTGTCGTTCTGTTTGTCGGAGAAATGCTAACCGCCACCGCAATGGGCCACTTCCAGGACGAGATTTCCAAAGCGGTGATCCTAGCGGTTTTCGTCCCGCTCATCATTTCCAGCGGAGGTAACAGCGGCTCGCAGGCAGCCACGCTGATTATCCGGGCAATGGCCATCGGCGAGGTGGGTTTGGGGGATTGGTGGAAAGTGATGCGCCGTGAGATTTTCTCAGGGCTTGTTTTGGGGCTGATTCTGGCGGCCATCGGCATCGTGCGGATTGCAGCATGGTCGGCATTTTCCGACATGTATGGGCCGCACTGGCTGCTGGTCGCGATCACGGTGGGTATTTCGCTCATCGGCGTGGTGCTGTGGGGAACCCTCTCCGGGTCGATGCTGCCATTTCTGCTGAAACGCCTCGGACTCGACCCAGCGACATCCTCCGCTCCGTTCGTGGCCACGCTGGTGGATGTAACGGGTCTGATCATCTACTTCGCGGTAGCGGGCGTGGTCCTGCATGGCACTCTTCTTTAACGGGCTCGGGTTGGGGAAGATCCGGTCTTGCCGCTTCCCTCCGGGCCTGCTTCCCTTCGCGCCCAACCTTTCAAATATATGGCCAATAAAGACGTAACCGACCCCGCCCGCATGGAGAAAATCGTGTCGCTGTGCAAACGCCGCGGCTTCATTTTCCAAGCGGGAGAAATTTATGGGGGCCTGAACGGTTGCTGGGATTACGGCCCGCTGGGTGCCGAGCTGAAGCGGAATTTGAAGGACTACTGGTGGCGGAAAACCGTGCAGGAGCGCGACGACGTGCTCGGCATGGACGGCGCGATTCTAACGATGGAGCAGGTGCTCGTTTCCTCGGGACATGTCGGTGGATTCAGCGATCCGATGTGCGATTGCTTGCTCTCGAAAGCGCGCCTCCGCGCCGACCAGATCCCGTCACAGGACGGCACGGCGGTCTATTTCAGCGGAGCGAAACACCCCGCGACCGACTGGAGTGTGGAGCGGAATTTCGCGGTGCTTGTGGCTCCGGGTAAGGACCCGATCGAAGCCCACAAGACGGCGCGCAAATTTTACGGCGAGCTGATGCCGGATAAGAAAATTTCCCCAAAGGAAATCGAGCTAACCGAAGACCGCCGCGAGGAAGTCACCGCCACAACCAGCTTCAATCCGGACAACGGCTCGCTCCTCAGCGAGCCACGGGATTTTGAACTGATGTTCAAAACTAACATGGGTGCAACCGGCGACGATATCGCCTATCTCCGCCCGGAGACCGCGCAGTCGATTTTCTGTCAGTATAAGAACGTTCTGGATTCGAACCGCGTGAAGCTGCCCTTCGGGATCGCTCAAGTCGGCAAGTCGTTCCGCAACGAGATCAATCCGCGTAATTTCACCTTTCGCTCCCGCGAGTTCGAGCAAATGGAGATCGAGTATTTCTGCCACCCTAACGACGGCCTGCGCCTCACCGACGAGTGGCTAGCAGAACGCCTCAAATTCTACGGAGAAATCGGCATCCCGCGCGAAAAACTTCACATCCTCGACATCCCAGATGGCGAGCGCGCGTTCTATTCACAGAAAACCTACGACATCGAATACGAGTTCCCGTTTGGCATCCAGGAGCTCGAAGGCGTGGCCTATCGAACCGACTACGATCTTGGCGTGCATGAAAAAGGCGCTGGCAAATCGCTCGTTTACTTCGATGAGGAGACAAAGGAAAAATTCCTACCGCATGTCGTCGAGCCATCCGCCGGTTGCGACCGCACGGTGCTCGCGCTTATTTGCGAGGCGTTCGACGAGGAAACTCTCACCGATGAAAAGGGCAAGGAAGACGTCCGCACGGTGCTTCGTTTTGTCCCGCGCATGGCTCCGATCAAGGTTGGTATTTTCCCACTGCTGAAAAAGAACGACGAACAGGTCGCGATCTGCCGCGAGATCCAGAAAACTCTCCAGCCGTGGATGAACGTTTTTTACGACGACGGCGGCGCACTGGGCCGCCGCTATCGCCGCCAAGACGAAGTGGGCACGCCATTTTGTGTGACTGTCGATTTTGAAACCCTCGGCGAACAAGGCGATGAGCTGAAAGGCACTGTCACCGTCCGCCATCGCGACTCCATGGAGCAAGAGCGCCTGCCGATCAGCGGGCTGCTGGCTTGGTTGCTTGAGCGCGTGAGATAAAATGATATAGGCATTCCTGCCTGTTCTTTTCCAACAATGCGGACTCGGTTAGCCGGGTCCGCTTTTTATTTTTCAAACCACTCCTTCGGCGGAGCAATCACCCGCAAACCGTCGATCCGATTGAAATGAGCGTCCGACGTCAGCACTGCCGCGCCTATCATGATTGCGCTGGCTGCGATGACCACGTCGCTCCCTGGAATCACTAATCCCTTGCGGTCCAGTTTCCACGCGAGCGCCGCTGCTTCGTCCCAAAGCCGGTTGGAAGCGGGGATATTCACCATCACATCCATGAAGGAATTCAGACTGTGATAGGCTTTCGGCGATTTCACCCCACGAAGCACCTCGACGCGCACCATGCCGCAAATGGCAAGATTTCGGATTCCCGCCCACTGATACAGCCACGGCGCGGGGTCTCCGCGGAATCGCATCAGGTCGATGAAAACATTGCTATCCACGAGGATCTCACTTTCCATATTTCTTGGGGCCCTCGGCTACCTTGCTGATTACCGGGCTATATGCGGACAAATTTTTGGGATCGTAACCGGGAAACACGGCATCCTCCCATTCTGCAGGCGTCAGGCCCAAGCCTTTGGTTCCAAACTCCTTGAAACGCATCTTCCGATCCAGCTCCCGCAAAGCCATTTCCACGGCTTCGGTCTTACTTTCGTAGCCGTATTCCTCCATCACCCGCTTCAACAAGTGCTCGTCAATATGCATCGTCATTTTCATGCCATACACAGTATGGCACGCCCCACGAATGTCGAGTTCTTAATTCTCCACCCTATGCTCGCCAAGGCTTCTTGATTCTTCACTTTCACACCTCCACTCTCCGGCCATGTCCGAGCCCGCACTGACCCCGATGATGGCCCAATACCAAGCCATGCGGAAATCTCTGCCTGCCGACGTCATTCTTTTTTACCGCCTCGGTGACTTCTACGAGATGTTTTTCGAGGATGCCAAGGCTGCCGCGCCAATCATGAACGTCGCACTCACCAAGCGTGGCGGCACCCCCATGTGCGGCGTGCCCTATCATGCTGCGCAGGGCTACATCGCCCGCTTGCTGAAGGCGAACAAACGCGTCGCCATCGCCGAGCAAACGTCCGAACCCGTCGCTGGAAAACTCGTCTCCCGCGAGATCGCCCGCATCCTCACTCCCGGATCCATCGACGATCTCACCTTACTCGACGACCAACGCCCGAACTACCTCGCCGCCGTTTTCCGCCACGGGAAAAACCTCGGTCTCGCCTGCATTGACCACACCACCGGCGAGTTCACCATCGCGGAATATTCCGACAACGGCCTGCTGGATGACGAACTCGCCCGCATTTCTCCATCGGAACTCCTCATCCCGGACCACCAAACCGCCGAGTTTGGCGCGCTGCGGAATTGCCTCGTCTACGAAGGCTACTCATTCCTCCCCGAACACGCCACCCAACTGCTCAAGGATCATTTCAACGTCCACTCGTTAGACGGATTTGGCTGCGCAAACCTCCACGCCGCCAGCGGGGCCGCCGGTGCCGTGATGCACTACCTCATCCACCAGCTCCGGAGAAACTGTTCCCACCTCCATACCCCGCACGTCCGGGAAAATGCCGACCACGTCCTCATCGACGCCGCCTCGCAGCGTAATCTCGACCTCGTCGATTCCCGCTCTGGCAAACAGCATACGCTGCTAGGCGTGCTCGACCGCACCGCCACCCCGATGGGCGCACGCCTGCTCCGCGATTGGATTCTCCACCCACTTCGCGATCTCAAAACGCTAACATCCCGCCAGGACATCATCGCTGCATTTCTCGCAGAACCATTCCTCCTCTCCAAATGCCGCGAGTCCCTCAAAGGCATCCGCGACATCGAGCGCACCACCTCCCGCCTATCCCAAGGCTCCGGCAACGCCCGCGACCTCCAATCCCTCAGCATCTCCCTGGGCCACATCCCCGCTCTCAAGGAGGACCTTTCTTCTCTACGGAGCGCGGAATTCATTCCGCATCTTCACTCCCGTCTCCACAACTTCACCGAACTCACAGAGCTCCTCGCCTCCGCCCTAGCAGATGAACCCCCATCTAATCTCCGCGACGGTGGCATCATCCGCGACGGCTGGTCGCCCGAACTCGACGAACTCCGCTCCGCCGCCCGTGGCGGAAAAGACTGGATCGCTCGGCTTCAGGAAGACGAACGCAAGCGCACCGGCATCGATTCGTTGAAAATAAAATTCAACAATGTCTTCGGTTATTTCATCGAAATCACCACCAGCCAACTCGCCAAAGTCCCGGAAGACTATACGCGCAAGCAAACCATGTCCAACGCCGAGCGATACATCACCCCGGCGCTCAAGGAGATGGAAAACAAAGTGCTCGGTGCCGAAGAACGCTCCAAACAATTGGAAGCCGAGCTCTTCACCCAGCTCCGCAGCCAAGTCATCACGCATCTGCCGGAACTCCAACAAACCGCCGCCGCCATCGCGGAAATCGACGTGCTCTGCGCCCTATCGGAAGTTGCCCAGCTTCACCGCCATTGCCGTCCCTTGCTCGACGAGTCCCGCGCCTTTTTCATCACCAACGGCCGCCACCCGGTATTGGAGCAAACGCTCACCGATGTCAAATTCGTCCCCAATGACACCGAACTCGATCCCGACGTCGCCCGCCTCCAAATCCTCACCGGCCCCAACATGGCCGGTAAATCCACCTACATCCGCCAGATCGCGCTCATCGCCGTGATGGCCCAGATCGGAGCCTACGTCCCAGCGGAATCTGCTACGCTCGGCCTCGTCGATCGCATCTTTTGCCGCGTCGGCGCGTCCGACGACCTCTCACGCGGCCAATCCACCTTCATGGTAGAAATGAGCGAAACCGCCCTGATCCTCAACCACGCCACCGACCGCTCGCTCGTCATCCTCGACGAGATCGGCAGGGGCACCGCCACTTTCGACGGCCTCTCCATCGCTTGGTCCGTCGCAGAACATTTACACGACGCCATCGGTTGCCGCACCTTGTTTGCCACCCACTACCACGAACTCACCGATCTCGCAAACACTAAGTCCGCCGTCGCCAACTACAACGTCGCCGTTAGAGAGTGGAACGAAGAGATCATCTTCCTGCACAAGATCCTCCCCGGCGCCGCTGATAAATCCTACGGCATCCAAGTCGCGCGCCTAGCAGGCCTGCCGAAATCCGTCGTCGAGCGCGCCAAGTCGATCCTCTCCCACCTTGAACTCCACTCCGTCAAACCCGAAGCCAAAACCCAAGGCCCCAAGGCGAAGAACATGGTCCAAGATCAAGGAACCCTCCCCAAACCCAATCCCCCGCAAATGGATCTTTTCGCGGATTTCTAAACGTGGCGGCGGATTGCATCCGCCATGCCCAAGTCTTCTTGCTACTTTCCTCCTCCCAAAGCACCCTCAGACTACCGGATTACCTGCCTGCGATCAATGAATCCAAATCGAGACACACGCGAAATCCACTTGGTCTTCGGCCCGCCTGCGGCTGGAAAAACCACCTATGCTCAAATGCTAGCCACGCGGATTGGAGCGGTCCTACTCGACAATGACCAAGTGACGGAACGTTTAGTCCGCGCGGGGATGGCGCTTGCGGGAATGGACCCCGATGATCGCGACTCGCCAGCTTACAAGGCGGCTTTCCGGGAGGTGGTGTATGAAACGTTGTTCGATCTAGCGGAATCCCATGCAGGGCGTTTGCCTGTCGTCATCGCTGGGCCTTTTACGCGCGAGGGGGGTGAGGCGTCTTGGCCCGCACGGATGGAGAAACAGTTAGGTGCCATGCCGGTATTTCATTTTGTCTGGTGCGAGCCTGCGGAGCGAAAGGCCCGAATCCTCGCCCGCGGGATGTCAAGGGATCTGCCAAAGCTGGCGGATTGGGGAAACTACGTTTTGACGTGCCGTGAAAAGGCTCCCGTGTTTCCCCACCGATGGATCGACACTACGACAGGAGTGCTTCAATAACCTCTTAGGGACTCGGCAAAAATAAACGAGCTATCTGAGGTG
>JBDTNJ010000270.1:0-3038 GCA_039933825.1 Luteolibacter sp. | reverse complement strand
GCATGGTGAAACTCTTGCCGCTGCCCTGCGTGTGCCAGACCACGCCCGCGCGACGATCACCCGGCTTGCCGCCGTGCATCCGCCCGCTCCAGTAGCGGCCGGGGTCTTCGCGCAGCACGCCTGCATCGTGCATGTCACTGGCGCGCACCGTTTCTTCCACCGCTGCATTCACCGCGTGGAACTGATGGTAGCCCGCGATAATCTTGTGGATAACCCCGTTATCTGGATCTTCCTCGAAGACGATGAAATGTTGCAACAGATCAAGAAACCTCTGCCGCTCGAAAACGCCACGGATCAGCGTCTCCAGCTCCAGCGCGTTCTTTGGTGCATCGCCCTCGCCAGTGATCGTGCGCCAGACCTTGAACCACTCCTGATTCGCCGTCAGCGAGCCGATGCGTGCCTGCAAGCCATCGCTTACAACTAACAACTCGTTGTAATTTAGCAGCGAGGGGATCTCCGCCTTGTAGGTTTGGAGTTGGTTGTAAGCGCTCCAGATCGTGGCCCCCTCGTCCGCTGCATTCTTGAGTTCGATCAAACCTAACGGTAGGCCGTTGATGAAAATCACAATGTCCGGCCTGCGGTTGTGTTGGTTTTCGATCACCGTGAACTGGTTCACCGCCAGCCAATCGTTAGACCGCACGTCGGCGAAATCTATCAGCAGCGCCTTATCCCCTTTGATCGAGCCATCCGGCCTCGCATATTCCACATCCACCCCATCGCGCAGCATCCTGTGGAATTCACGGTTCGTTTGCACCAGCGAAGTCGTCGCCACCCGTAACACCTTGCGCAACGCCTCCTCCCGCGCCTCCTCGGGAATGGAAAAATTCAGCCGTCGGATCGCCTCGCGCAGGCGACCAATTAGAACAACTTCGTTAAACGAATCCCGCTCGGAAGAAGCTTCGTTAGGAGCGATGTGCGGCCCATGGGCGAGCCTATAGCCCAAATCTTGAAACCACTCCAGCGCGGCACCCTCTATCAAGGCTTCGTTAACACTGGGTGTGGCCATGGGTTTCAAGCTAACGCATGCTCACCTTCGCATCGGACGGCTACGCCTTCAGGGATTGGGCGGAATTCTTCAGTGGAACAAGGTTGAAAACCCTCCGGCCAGCAGGAATTCATCCGGCACAGGAGCCGCTGTTGCAACGGTGCATCCACATTCACGCGCTCTACCACGATGCTCATGTATTCCGGATGGCAACCCGAGTATAATTCCCAGATATCGTGGGCGAGGTAGCGCGGCACGTAGCCAACAAGCATGCGCTCTCCTACCGTAGTCCGGAGGGCTACGGCGGATGAATCACTCTCGTTCCAAGGATCCGGCATCATCGCTAAACGCTCTCCCTCTTCCATCTGTGAAAGCCGGACATGAGACGACAAGGGAAGATAACGCAGCCCATGCACGAAAAATTTGTTCACGTAGCAGCCAACCAAATCTGGAACGGGACATGGAAAAACCTCAATATAATCTGTCTGGCGAATGCCCTCGGTTACGCCGAGAATTGAAATCGGCGCAAGCGGGTCATCAGGATTGAAGCTCGAATCAAAACCACTCCACCTCAGATACGCCTGATATTCCGGCCTTGATTCCGGCATCAGCCGATTCTTGAAAACAGGGAAAAGCTCGTCGGATTGATAGATCTGGTTCAGATCCTCCATCCCGTGAAACGGACGGAACCCTTGCAGGCTCCTCGCCCCCTGCGTGTAAACGAAACGATACGCGCCATCGGCGTAGTCCAGCCTGCCGACAGGCCCCCAGCCGCCCTTATCCGGGCCTCCCGTTCTTGATGCCACAAGGAGTGCATTCATGGTTTTAACGAGTTTTTCAGCAAACGTTGTTGGTTGATCATCAGAAGTTCAAAGGTGAATTCGCAGGTAATCGGCGTCATGCGTTGTGGAGGAACCTCATTTAAAACCGCTTGCACGGTTTCCGGGGCTACCCCGCGCAGCGTTTCTGTCCAAATGGCCGCTCCGTTCGGGGAATGATTGGCGAATTCCTCGAAGACTTCCAGCGCGGAAAGTGTCTTTTTATCTGCCGGGCTGTGGTAGAAGGCGGAACGTGCCCGCGCGGCGAAATGGGCCACAGTGCGGTTCCGATCCTTCGTGCGTAGCCGATCCTTCCGCTCCTCATCCGTGAGGTTCCGCGCTAGGGAGGATCCGTGGTCGTAAGTCGGTGCCAATAGCAGCTTCTCCCCATCCCGGATCGCGCCCCAATTCTGATGATGTCGGTCCTGATTCGCCACCCAGGCATCCAGCAGCAGATAACCGGCGAAAACGTCCAGCGCCGTTTGGATTCCTTCCGGCACTCCAGTCATCCACTCATCGGCCGGTGGCCCCAAATCCGCCATGACCGCAGCCACCGCCGCAACGGAATAATTTTTCACATGATACTTCGCCTGTTCGTCAGCAGGATAGTTCGGATCCCGTTGCACCAGAAGCTGATTGGCCATTTCAAACGACTGAGGCCGGGAAACAAACCGAGGGCAAATCACGCCGGGCTGTATGGGCTTCCCACCCTCCGACTCATGCGCCAAGTGATATTCCACGTGAGGTATGCCCAAGACTTCCGCCAATTCGCAGACCACCTTCTCCGCCCAGTCTTCTCCTGTTCCCCGCTCTTCCGCTTTAAAAAGATAGCGCTCGCCGTCTAACGTAAACCAGAATTTCCGCTTGGTCCCAAGATACTCGATATTCTCGGCTTGCAGTCGATCAATCTGACGAATGGGATACATTTTCTAAATCAAGATTCGAAGGTTTTGATCTTCCCGCGCTTCCTCGGGGATGGCCGGGTTCAGTCGCCGGATGGCCTCGCGCAAGCGGCCCACCAGCACCACCTCGCCAAATCCATCCCGCACCGCCGCCGGTTCACCGGGCGCGATCTGCGGCCCGTGCCCGACCGCATAGCCCAGCTCCCCGAACCACGTCAGGGCGGCTTCTTCGACGATGGATTCGTTGAGGCTCATAGGTTACGTGATTTTGAGCGCGGACTGAGGCGGACCCCGAAATTCGGGCCAGGGGCTAAGCTATGATTGTGGTGGCCG
>JBDTNJ010000269.1:0-14912 GCA_039933825.1 Luteolibacter sp. | reverse complement strand
TCTCTCAAACTGGCCTTCCACCAGCAGAGGATCACTAGTTCCCCGTCGGCCGAGATCACCCAATAAAGTAATTTGTGTGAGAGAGGAACCCACGTCATCATGGAGGTCACGTGCAATCCGCGAACGCTCAATCCACCGTGTTTCGCGTTCCACCTTGTCGCTGATGATTTTCGTCTGTGCGACCACACGACGACGGAGCATGAATCCCCAAAGTCCGCTCAATCCAAGCACCGCAGCCAGACCACCCGCCAGTGTCAGTAACCGACGCGGCGTCCACCACGGCGGAGCTTTCAAGATTCGGATATCAGCAGGAGATCTGATAGTGAGACGCATGTCCGTGAGAGTAACAGAACCGGTGATCAGCATAATTCCGTGGAGTTCAGCCACTCCGACGAGCTCCAATTGGGTTCCTACAGGCAACTCTGCAGCCATTTTCAATCGTTGCTCCTGGTTGATTGCTGTTGAAAAAACCGCTTCAATGATCTTCGATGAGGACTCAATCAGCAAACTTCCTTGTGTCGAATCAAGACCGTTGCGCAGGACCGTGCCATGAATTCTCACGAGGTCGCTGTCACTCCCCAGTTGAAGCAGGTTCTCCACATCATAATCCAAGGGTTGGGGTGGTTCCTCGTGACCCAGTTTCAAGGCGAGGGCTTCGCGGAGAACCACGTTTTTATTGGCCAGCACCGGGTATCCCACAACCGCCACCCGGTCCCCTATGTCCAGTCCTGCACCGACGATCTCTACCTGGATAGCCCCCTGCGTCGTTCTCAAGTGAACCAGATTGAAAGGCGTCTGTTGCTGACAGAGCAATACCACTCCCTCTACACGCACCCTTTCATAGGGATCGTCTAGGCCGGGACGCATCAATTCCGCGAGGCTCCGTGTGGGTCTTGAAAACGGGGCTACAAGAGGTGGCCGCGCCACCACCATATCGTCTAGCGAACCGATAAACAGCAATTCGCCGATCCGCTGTCCCCTACTATTGAAAATGGCCTCACAAACCCCCTTGCAACGCACCTTGGCATGCAGCAACTGGGCTGGCACTGGCCTTTCCGCCTGCCACGGCAACAGCCATGTCATGTGTCCTGACGGAGTGGCCACATTGAGCCTTAGCCAAGGCGGATCACCTCGCTCGTTGGTTGGAAACATGCTGAAAACCGTGGCCTCCATCGTCACACGCCTTCCGTCCAGCTCACCGGTGCGGATCTCTTCTGCATTCAGCGGAGCCGCCTCAGGCAGTGGGGCCTGGCCTAGAATATTGACGAGCCCATTTTCCGCGACGATTCCAGGGATTGGTCGGGTCGCATCTACATGCCCTGATACTTCGATCTGGCTGCCTGGTTTCAGGGTTTTCCTATCCGTCAAGCCGCGAAGTTCTATTCCACCGTCACCGTCCTCCAGATAAGTCAATCCGCTCTTCGGGTCATGAAACGTCACGACACCTCGAAGGGTGACTTCAGGGCGGGTTTTGATCAGGGCATCCGAAAGCCCGCGAATCGATTTTATTACGCCCACTGCGGCGGGAGACACCACAGACACAGTGGAGTCTTCTGAACTTTCGGCAGCAACACACCAGCCACCGGCGGCGATCACCATCGAACAAATGAAAACACCGGATGGGATGACCATTCTCATTGACTTGTCATCTTCCTAATACGGACGCAGGCAGTTGAAAATACGAATGTTCCGAAAAGATCGGGGATTTCTCCTCTGCCGGGCCGCCCGGACACTCAAACAGCAGGAAGGGTTCTAGGGTTACGAGATTTTGAGTGAATGAAGCGACGGCTTGAGGACGAAACGGGAACATTATCCCGCACCACCGTTGGATTCTCCCCTGCGGCGGACAGCATTTTGGTGGCACCCAGCTCGGCCCACTTTGCCAATCTGAGAGATTTCCGCAGACTTCCACCAGGCAACTGACGCCCGAGGCATTGGGATTCTTGTTTGGGCTGAGTGCGTGAATCATATGATTAAACTGCTAGAATCAAATGAATCATTCATGCGCATCATTTCGATGGCTGTTTCTCTTTTTTCTGTCTTTTACGCTCCTGCGCTCCGACCCATGGCGTTGTATCAACCTTGGCAAACCCCTCGTTGGCCTCAACTTTAGCATTGGCTTGATTCGTGATCGTGTATTCTCCACTCTTCGCATAGCAGGGACCTGTAGTCTTGTTTCCTTTGATCAGATTGTTGGAGCTTTCTGTGGAGCCATCGATCACGATCCCCTGCCCGCCCACGGTGTTGTTGATAATTTTCACATTTCGGGTAGGGAAAGCATCATCGGTGCGGTTCGAGCAAACGAAGATTGCGGGAAGGTCGCTCGCGTTTGATGCCAAGCGAATGTCGTTTCCCTCAATTAGTAATCCGTCAATGCCGGCGGTCTTGTACATTGAGAGGTAGGAATTGCCCCTATTGCCAGTTAAAACAGATTCTTTGATCGTCGAATTGGCATGATCCTCATGCATCAACCCCTCACCATCATTGATATAATACTTGCGATCAAAGGCCCAGTTTCGATAAACCTCGTAGTCGTTGTTGGAAACCTTCCATCTCCAGCCACGAATTTCCATGGCGCGATTATCATTGGTCGAAGAACCACCTGTCCGATCCCTTCCGGTCGCGGTAGGACGCCACACATCCTTGGCGAAACGAATCACATTGTCCGAACAAATCGTGCCATCGCCAGAGAACCCGATTGCGCAGCGACCGGTGCTATACACATAGTTTTGACTCACCACCACCCCCTTGCGAAAGCCCAGTGGATTGGTCTCCGGCGTCCCATCCGGACCTATGCCACCTGGTCCGCCGAGGCTCTCGTGGTTGGCATAGATTCCAGTACGGTTGTCATAGTCAAATGGAACGCCGTCAATTGGAAACGGCTGTTTTTTGTTGTCCAAAACCACGTATCCATTCATCTTGAAGTCATCGTCACCACTCTTCGGCATCCGATTGTTAGCGACCAGTAGGTTTTCCGAACTCTTCACGTCGATCGCAGCGCCGAAGCGCCATGTGTAACGTTGCCATGGCTTCTGACCTACTTTGGCATCGGGGATTCCCGGATCTGCAAACGCTGTATTGTGAAGCACGCAACCAAAGACGAGGCGGTTCTTGCCGGAGGAACCGTCCTCGGCCTGCTTGAACAATATGTGGCCACGGTTGATATCCAGATTGACCACTCCAGTGTTAGACGAGCTGCTTGGATTTTCGACTTCGATGGCCTTGAAAGCTGTATCAAGGGGAGTGCCATCACCGCTGTCCTTAAATTCGTATTTCGGAAACTCGAAATGCGAGGAAAGCTGATAGGACTCCTTCCGAGCATCCCCGGGCGCAGCGGGTGTGGCACCGCGCAGGATGATTCCATCTTTGAGAAGGATCGATTGTTTGAACTTGTATAATCCCGGAGGAAAATAGACCACACCGCCACCCTTGGCTGAAAGTTGTTGCTGCGCTGTTGCCAACTTCATGTCGACGTCAGAACCGGGGATGGTCGAAATATCCAAAACTTGGGACCACTTCAATCCTGCGGTCCACGGCAGATGCATCGAGGTAGCAGGATCATCGACGAGGTTCTCCGCAATCAGCATTTGAGGCTGTAACAGCAAGGCAGTAAATATTAGCATTTTTTCCATGATGGGTATTTTTTGGTAGGTCAAATCTAGCATTTCTCGATGACTCAAACCTAATGGATTATGCCACATTTGCAGAACATTTCGCCATACCTAGATTTAGGGAGTGAGGCGGACGTGCTGCCATTTCCAAGTTCATAGCGCCAGGCATTCGCTGCGCGGCCGTTCCAGGTGACACTTCCGCCGACAAGGGTGCCGATGCTGTTGCTGGGAGCGATGGAACCCGGCGCAAGAACTGCGCCGCTGATTGTGCCTATTCCAGCTATAACGGCGTCGCCCGCCACCGTCAGCGAACCTCCACCGGTGACGCTGCCGTTCAACCGAAGTGCCCCGGAGGATACAATCGTAGGTCCGGTGTATGAGTATGTGCCCCCTGCAGCGAATTCCAGAAGACCGGGTCCGGTTTTCTGGATCCCAACACCCGCCTTGCTGCTGGAGATGACCGAATCGATCACCGCAAAATTATTGGCTGATGCCGGATTGTCTTCGACCCGGATCTCCCGTTGACCACTGAAAAAGGCATCCGCTGCCGCGAGACCAATATGATTCAGCAATGCCACCTTGTGTTGCGAACCTATCGAATTGAGAATCGACGTCACATTGTCGGCGAGGAATTTCGCCGTGCCGCCGTTGTTGAAAAAGGCCGAATAGCAGGTTGCTGCGGCTCCGCAAAGAGAAAAACCGGAAACCGCCCATGACATCATCACAAGACTTAGCGCGCGAGTGCGTGACGGTGAACAAACTGCGGGTTTTAATGCCATAGGACGATTTGCTTTAATCTGACATTTCGTTCAAGCCACCAGAGCGCTAACTTCAATGGGAAATGCATCCGTGATTTTCAAAGGGATGCTTTCACTCGCAAGTACCTTCGCGCCACCGACTTGTAAGGTTTCTGATCACGAAGGACCACTATCTCAGATGCGCCAGCTCCGGGTTCAATCCGAATCACGGCCTCGCTTTCCCCTGTCTGCCAGAAATTCAGATTATCGCTGGCTTCTCCAACCAGTGTAACATCGGCTCGACCGGTTGGCCTTGTGAAATGCCACTCCAAATAGATTTCGCCATTTTCCACTACCGTCACCATGGCAGGCATTTTTGAAAAGCTCATCGGATCGAGTCCCAACGCGTATTCGATCAAATTCTTAAGACCGTCACCATCTGGATCGGAATCGGGTGCACGGTCTTCCGCGGATACCTGCCCGGGGAATGCGGTAGCCTTCCATGATTCAAAGGGTGAAAGGACGGGTACATTACTGCTCACCACCAGTTGGAGCTGCTTTCCAACGATTGAGAACTCGGCCAGCAGGCCGGTAGGAATATTAGTACAACTGAAATTCGCCGCGGCAAAGTTGGTATTCCCCGTCCAATCCACGAGCGAATAGGTTCCAGGGCTACCTGTGTTGGAAAGGTCAAACTTGAAAGTCGTGCCTGAGCCTTTGCTGAAATTACCCAGAATACTTAACCCGTCGGAGCCATTGCTCACTCCCAACTGCCAAGGCCACTCGTTGCCAGCACTGCCATTCCAGGTAACATTGTTAACTACGATCAACCTGCCCAAACCGCTGGTGCCGGGTGAGATTCTACCGTTCACAGTGACCGCACCACCTAGCACCCCACTTCCGCCGAGAATCGCATCACTATCAACTGTTACCGCCCCCGTTGCGGCTGAGAAGTTGCCATCGACCAGCAAAGCGCCGGCTTCAATCGCTGTCGTTCCGGTATAGGTTGCGGTGCCGCTAAAGGTTTGCTGGCCAGGCCCACGCTTTGTCAGACTCAACACCCGTCCCGCGTCACCATTGGCGATACTGCCGCGAAACTCGGAACTCCCCGCAGGCACTGTCAAGCGGATCGTGCTGCTGCTCGTGCTGCTGCCTTGAAATAAAGCAGCAATGCGCCCCGAGCCAGTTACAGCTCCCACATCAACGGTGCTGCTGTTTCCCGAAGTAAGCCGACCAATGGCACTGATCGCAATATCATTGCCGTTCGCAGCAGTGTTTGTAAACGCAACGCTGCCACCGTTGATCGCGATACCACCCGTGAAATCGTTGGTGTCGTTGGTGACATTAAGGGTCTGCGATGCACCAAGAATCGTAATGCCGACACTGCCGCTGATCTTGGCGCTGATGGTTGACTGCGCTGCCTGGTTATAGGCTCCAATCGCAGCGCGCGTGGTCCCGAAAGCCAGTGTGCCATTTGATGTCGTTGTGCTGGTACTGATGAACCCGCCACTTGCGGGTGTGAGGGTGAATCCGCCGAGATTCAGGGCGCTGTCAACACGAACGGCATTGCATATTTCGTTAGCAGCTAAAGTCGTTGCAGTGGAAATCCGGGCAATTTCGTCGGTCGCTGTGGTGAAGCCTGTTGTATAGTTAGAGGCCAACAAAGGAACGAGATTGTTGCCCGGAGCTATGCCACTGTCATTGACTAGATCCATAAAGTCACCGGTCGCATTCACCGATGGAACAAATTGGATACGTGGCGAAATCATGCCGTTAGTTCTCACGGGTTTATTTCCAGTGACGATTACCCGGCAGGGTTCGGTCGCAGTGGTCCCCCATTTAGTGGTGGTGTTGCCATAGTTATTACAAACGAGCGATTTCCCCGGTCCGGGCTCCGCCATCGAACCAACTGTAAGTCGCGCATAATTTGCGTCGTTGTTATTGCGCAGCAATCCAAGCATGACTCCCCCATCGATCTGCAAAGCGCCACTGGCCTGATAACTCGCTGCGCCGGAACTCCGCGCGTTGAGAACCGTGAAACCATCACGCAGGTGAACGTCCCCTGATGCATTCCATGGCGAGGCGATGCTGGGATCAAAGCGGTAATTGGCAGTGATATTGCTGTGACTGAAATCGGTCTGAACGAAATTCAGGTGTCGCGGAGTGACAGTGGTCGCTTCCGTGACCGCACCAATTCCAGTATTACCGAAAACCACATCCGCCCCGGTGGAATAGGAATCACCGCCAAAACTGTTCCCATCGGGCTGCGACCAGGCGGGGTCACCGCCCTGCCAGCGCTTTCCTGAAATCCCTGCATTCGGGTCGGCCTGCGAGGCGAGGATAACAAGCTGCGCGGAGCCGAACACTGTACCCGATGTTGCGATGATCGTCGTATCTACGCCAACTGACGATCCGGCAGTTACAAGGCCGCTCGAATTCACGGAGTTTCCGCCAGTGGTGGTCCAAGTGATGGCTGGCTGTGTCGGCATGGCGATCCCGAACTGATCACGCACGACGGCAGTAAACTGCTTCGAACCGCCTGCGGTCACGAGTGCCCAATTAGGAAGAACAACCATACTCGTCGGTACAAGTGCCGAGGTTACAGTAAGTGTGAGTGTGACGCTACCACTCTTGCCTCCGGCATCCGTGACTGAAAGTGTCACCGTGCTAACTCCAGTCTGACCACTCGTTGGCGTGAGTGTGACACTGCGGAACGCGCCGCTACCGCCGATCAAAATTCCGGTTACCGGCAACAGAGTGGTATTGCTGCTGGAGACACTCACAACCAAATCGGCAGCCGGAGTGGTGTCGTCACCAATGCTGAAAGCAAGCGCTGCAGTGCTCGTGTTTTGAGATATCGTTTGATCTCCAATATTGCTAATGATGGGAGGAATGTTGCCGTCTTGGGCGATGATCCGGCTTGCGTCTGTCGTGTTGCCGCTGTTGTCGGTAGCTCGTGCGAGAATGGTGTAATTACCACTGGGTAGATTCGAAAAAACAAAACTCCAATTACCGGTGCCGAGCACAGCACTTCCGGCGAGCACGTTATTAATAAAAACTTGAACACTTGATATGGTGCCATCGGTATCGCTAACAGCACCCGTCACACCCAGGTTCGGCGGCAGGACCGCGCTGTCTTGATTAATGGTAAGCGATGGACTGGCATTCGACGAACTATTGACTACCAGAGTTACAGGGACTGTGAGGCTTGACTCATCTATATCGTTGGACTGGATTGTGACATTAGCTCCGTAGGAGCCTTGCGCCAATCCGGTAGCATTGAAAACAAGCTGCGGTCCACCGGAAGAAGAGGCAGCTACAGTTCCCGTGGGTAAGGGAATTGCCAGCCAATTGGGAACGATCGCCGGAACCGGAAAATATATGGCAAAACTACTCGTAGGACCCGTAGGTATAAAATCAGTCGCGGGATCAAACGCAGCTTCCACATCTGCTGTCCGGTCACCGTCTTGAATGCCCACTGTGTACTTTCGATCCGCAGGGCTGTAGCTTTTCACTTGAACATAAATATCACCTGACCGCTTCAGGATAACCTGAAAAGTAGCCCGGGCATTCTGGCCTAAGCGTAAAACATTGTTCCAAGTGACAACCACAGTGTCGGCATCAACTGCTTTCCACTTTACCCAGGAAGAGCTATCAATGATCCAATCCGTCCAAGCTGCCGCAATCAAATTCGGGGGAGCCGATGTGTTAGGGAGACCCGTATTGATGTAGTTGGTGAAACTATTTCCGAAATTCAAGAATCCGTTCGTACTGACCCTCACCGATGCATAGGGTGTCCCATAATGAGGAAACGTAAAACCGGAGGGGAAGTTGAATGACTTTGATTCGTCGTCATTCTGGGTGCTGCCGGATGGTGCCCAAAGCGTGGTGCTGCCAGAAGTGATGTCGATCCATGAATAGACCGGACCTCCAGATTGCAGGGAGGTCTTGAAACTAGAGATGTTGCCCCCAACCGAATTGTCCACGCTACTCACACTTGCACTCCATGTGAGCGGTGCAGATCCCAGGTTGTTGATTGTCAGTTGGCGACTAACGGTACTGCCAAGCGCGGCGGACTGGGTGATGCTTGTCGCGGGAAGGTCGATTTCTGGCAGGGGCACTGAATTCACCGTCACTTGGGCGGAAGCGGAAAGCCCGCCGGCGGCGGCCGTCACGATGAAGGGACCGCCAACTGTCTGAGCCGAGTATACCCCTGCGCTGGAGATTACCCCACCTCCAGAGACCGACCAATTGATCGCCGGGCCAATGACAGGATCGCCAAACTGATCGCTAGCCGAAGCCAAGAAACTCGTCGAGCTACCGTTGTTCACGCTCGCTACGCCCGGCGATACAATGAGGGAAGAGGGAGTGGCATTTACTATAATATTGACACTGCCCTGAATCGATTGATTTCCAGGATCGGTAATCAGCACCCGTAACGTATAAACGCCCGCACGGGTAAATGTAGCGGTTGAAGTTTTGGCCGAGTTGGTCGAGTTCGGGGAAAATGTCGCACTGCCGCCCAAGGGGCCTGACGTGATAAACCAAGTGTAAGCGAGCGACGACTCTCCGTCATTGGAGTCTGAACCAAGAACGGAAAGAGTTGCAGATGTCCCTGTGACCAGCGAGGGGTTGCATGACGGCCCTTGGGTTATAGTCGGAGCGGTAACAGATGGTGGAGCGGGATTGAATGGCAATCGGGCAAACAACGCGGCCACATTACTGGGTGATGCTTTCCCCCAAGCAGGAACATTACTCACTGGAACGGCATTACCGTCAGAGACCGTTGCTGTGGCCCGTTGGCGTCCGACTGTGATGAGGCCGGCTGCTGTGGGGAAAATGCCATACAAGTCAGTGTTGTCAGCCCCCTCTGGGTTCGAACCTACTGCAGGGTAAGTCCAAGCGCCCGTGAGTGCCGTTGAATAAACGAGCGTTAGCAGATCAGGATCAAAAACCCGCGCGAAGTTAGCCCATGGGCTGATACCTTCATTGACCGAGTTGGTAATTTTCGGTAGTTTCTGATAGGCATTTGAAGTGGTTACCATCCGTGGTCCTATTCCAACAATATAGACTCTTCCGCTGGCATCGGTCCGTATGGATCCAGGTTGTGCACGTGTTGTAGTGAGATTTGGCCAGCCGGACTTATGACTCGGCCAGCCATCGTGAATCGGCTCCGGGTAGAGTGATTGCGTAAGAGTAGAGTTGCGGAAGTATCCTGCCAAGTAAGTGGCACACGATAGGTTTCCGTCGGTTTCCCTGAATTTCCCGATCCAACCAAGGTGAATGTTTCCTTCGGTCCCGGTGAATTGATTATGAAACCCGGAACCTCCCGGTTTGGCGGCGACCTTATTTCCATCCCACAGGTTTGAGGAATTATTACCGTGACAGCGAGCGTTCACGACTAACCGACTGGGCGACGTGCTGTGGTCGACAGTGAGTCCATCCACGTATTGATCGGGAGAAGAAACACGGGTTTCGCCGGAGTCGATTACTCCGTTACCATTTGCATCGACAACCTCGGCGTAAAGACGACTCCACCATTTGAGACTCCCTGTAGAGGAATAGGAAATTACCGCAGGCTCGAAGTCCGGCTGTTCCTTATTTGCAGGAGAGTCCCAGAAACGACTCTGGATATTGAAACCGATTGAGAAATCGTTAGTGTCCCGGTTGAAAGCAATACCACCGATTCCGTATTTGGAAACGCTTTTGTAGCCAGTGTAGCCATACTCGATCGTCCCAGATGTGGTTCCCAACTTATCTTGGACGGGATAAAACAAATCCATCGGCCAAGTTCCTCTTTTGATCGAACCATTACCGTCGGGCAGAACCGCGAGGCGGTCTGGCTCAGTCCACGAACGGAGATCGGCGGGAAACGAAATGCCGCTGATCGAAGTGGCAGGCAAATCCGATCCTACTCCCTCTTGGCGATTCACATCGTCCAACGTCGCGCCTGCAGACCAGTGTGAACCCCGGAGACCATTCAATTTCAGTGGAGCTCCCGCACCGTTGAGGAAAAACACCCGGATGGTGGTGCCAGTCTCATCCACATAGGCGACGCGACCATCGCCGCCGACATCCCAGGTTTGCAATCCCAAGTTGTCGCCGAAACTTCCTGTCGCTTTCGCGACCTTGACCCACGAGAATCCTGTTGGACTATCAGTGATAAAATTGTTATCGAGCTTGGCGATGAAATAATCGCCGTTGACGGCATCGCAGCGACCTGAGAGGTAAATCGAACCGGTAGGAGCACCGGGTTTATTCGTCGTTTTGATCCACCGAAAATCCAACGCTTGCCCTGCGGGTAAATGCCAGACCCCGAGCACGGATTGCAGATCGGGGCTTAGTCGCATGAGAAAGGCGGTGCGCCCGGTATTACGGTTCGGGATGGTCAGGGGCGAGATCTGGGTTTTGGGTGCGGATATCCAGTCCAGATTTTCCGCACTGCCGGCCACGATGACCGTTCCGTCGGAGAGTTCGGCCACGTCTTTGAATTCCTCAGCACCTGAGTCCCCCGCGTAGTTCACAAGCACATCGTTGCTGGCGATGTTGCTAGTGGTCACCTCGAAATCGTCAATGCTCACCCGCGCGGCATTACCGGAAAGCACACCGGTATCTGCATAAAGTCCGTATCCGCTAACAATATCTGCGGGGTTGAGCGTCACCAATGGATTGTCGCTAATATCGACATCCAACGATGTCCCTGCCACAAATGCGCCAGAACGCCAAAGGCTCGATACAGGGTTGATCACCCGGCGCTCCCACATATTCGCATCGGTTTGAACGTATGAAGCGTTGCTCACGTACCAAACGCCGTTCGCCCGAATCGCAAACCGCATTGCCACCCCGCCGGAGGATTCCGACCGAGTGAATACGGATAGCCGACTGATGCTGCCCACCGTCACACCCGCGAGCGGTGAAGATCCGATGCGGAACCAGTCACTCTGTGGACTGTCTTGAAATGATGTGGACGTGCTGGATGAAGTCGTGTGAAGAAGCATCGCACCTGGCACCCCATCAGGTTGAGCGTACAAGAAGCCGTTTGCTGTGGACTGACCTCCCACAGCCGGGCTTCCAGCGCCCTGACCGACTCCCACGGAATCAGGGAGCGCGAGCGATTGATCAAGACTGCCCGCTGCCCCAATCGCTGCGGCCCAGTTGTAAAGACTCGCATTGACTTCGCTTCCAGAGCCGTTGCCATTGTTGAAAAAGGCCGAATAACTGGTTGCTGCGGCTCCACAAAGTGAAAGACCGGAAACACCCCATGACATCATTACAAGAATTAGCGCACGAGTGCGTGACGGTGAACAAACTGCGGGTTTTAATGCCATAGGAAAGTTGGCTTTAATGGGACATTTCGTTCAAGCCGCCAGAGCGCTATCTTCAATGGGAAATGCATCCGTGATTTTCAAAGGGATGCTTTCACTCGCAAGTACCTTCGCGCCACCGACTTGTAAGGTTTCTGATCACGAAGGACCACTATCTCAGATGCGCCAGCTCCGGGTTCAATCCGAATCACGGCCTCGCTTTCCCCTGTCTGCCAGAAATTCAGATTATCGCTGGCTTCTCCAACCAGTGTAACATCGGCTCGACCGGTTGGCCTTGTGAAATGCCACTCCAAATAGATTTCGCCATTTTCCACTACCGTCACCATGGCAGGCATTTTTGAAAAGCTCATCGGATCGAGTCCCAACGCGTATTCGATCAAATTCTTAAGACCGTCACCATCTGGATCGGAATCGGGTGCACGGTCTTCCGCGGATACCTGCCCGGGGAATGCGGTAGCCTTCCATGATTCAAAGGGTGAAAGGACGGGTACATTACTGCTCACCACCAGTTGGAGCTGCTTTCCAACGATTGAGAACTCGGCCAGCAGGCCGGTAGGAATATTAGTACAACTGAAATTCGCCGCGGCAAAGTTGGTATTCCCCGTCCAATCCACGAGCGAATAGGTTCCAGGGCTACCTGTGTTGGAAAGGTCAAACTTGAAAGTCGTGCCTGAGCCTTTGCTGAAATTACCCAGAATACTTAACCCGTCGGAGCCATTGCTCACTCCCAACTGCCAAGGCCACTCGTTGCCAGCACTGCCATTCCAGGTAACATTGTTAACTACGATCAACCTGCCCAAACCGCTGGTGCCGGGTGAGATTCTACCGTTCACAGTGACCGCACCACCTAGCACCCCACTTCCGCCGAGAATCGCATCACTATCAACTGTTACCGCCCCCGTTGCGGCTGAGAAGTTGCCATCGACCAGCAAAGCGCCGGCTTCAATCGCTGTCGTTCCGGTATAGGTTGCGGTGCCGCTAAAGGTTTGCTGGCCAGGCCCACGCTTTGTCAGACTCAACACCCGTCCCGCGTCACCATTGGCGATACTGCCGCGAAACTCGGAACTCCCCGCAGGCACTGTCAAGCGGATCGTGCTGCTGCTCGTGCTGCTGCCTTGAAATAAAGCAGCAATGCGCCCCGAGCCAGTTACAGCTCCCACATCAACGGTGCTGCTGTTTCCCGAAGTAAGCCGACCAATGGCACTGATCGCAATATCATTGCCGTTCGCAGCAGTGTTTGTAAACGCAACGCTGCCACCGTTGATCGCGATACCACCCGTGAAATCGTTGGTGTCGTTGGTGACATTAAGGGTCTGCGATGCACCAAGAATCGTAATGCCGACACTGCCGCTGATCTTGGCGCTGATGGTTGACTGCGCTGCCTGGTTATAGGCTCCAATCGCAGCGCGCGTGGTCCCGAAAGCCAGTGTGCCATTTGATGTCGTTGTGCTGGTACTGATGAACCCGCCACTTGCGGGTGTGAGGGTGAATCCGCCGAGATTCAGGGCGCTGTCAACACGAACGGCATTGCATATTTCGTTAGCAGCTAAAGTCGTTGCAGTGGAAATCCGGGCAATTTCGTCGGTCGCTGTGGTGAAGCCTGTTGTATAGTTAGAGGCCAACAAAGGAACGAGATTGTTGCCCGGAGCTATGCCACTGTCATTGACTAGATCCATAAAGTCACCGGTCGCATTCACCGATGGAACAAATTGGATACGTGGCGAAATCATGCCGTTAGTTCTCACGGGTTTATTTCCAGTGACGATTACCCGGCAGGGTTCGGTCGCAGTGGTCCCCCATTTAGTGGTGGTGTTGCCATAGTTATTACAAACGAGCGATTTCCCCGGTCCGGGCTCCGCCATCGAACCAACTGTAAGTCGCGCATAATTTGCGTCGTTGTTATTGCGCAGCAATCCAAGCATGACTCCCCCATCGATCTGCAAAGCGCCACTGGCCTGATAACTCGCTGCGCCGGAACTCCGCGCGTTGAGAACCGTGAAACCATCACGCAGGTGAACGTCCCCTGATGTATTCCATGGCGAGGCAATGCTAGGGTCAAAACGGTAATTGGCAGTGATATTACTGTGACTGAAATCAGTCTGAACGAAATTCAGGTGTCGCGGCGAGACGGTCGCCGCTTGCGCGACGGCACCAATTCCAGTGTTGCCGAAAACCACGTCATCCCCGCTGGAATAGGTATCACCGCCAAAACTGTTGCTATCGGGCTGTGACCAGGCGAGGTCACCGCCCTGCCAGCGTTTTCCGGCAATCCCGGCATTTGGATCAGCTTGCAACTCACGGATCACGATTTGCGCGCTGGAGCTAAAGTTGCCATCAGTAACCGTGAGGAGAGGTGCTGCCCCGGCCGTCGAGCCGGCCGTGACAAGGCCGGTGGAGCTAACGGTGCCGCCGCTGGTGATACTCCACGAGAAGTTCGGCTGTGAAGCCATCGCCACGCCGAACTGATCACGCAGGGTTGCGGAAAATTGCCTGGTGCCACTGGCAGTGATGACGGCTGCGGAAGGCGATATGCTGATGCTGGTCGCAACTGATGGAGCCGTGACGGTGAGAGTAACGAGATCACTCCCGCTTTTTCCTCCGGCATCGGTCACTGTGAGGGTTACGGTACTCACTCCGCTTTGCCCGGGGGCCGGTGTGAGCGTGACCGAACGTGAGGATCCACTCCCACCGATGACAATACCCGATAGAGGTAGCAAGGTGGTATTGGAACTGGTAACCGTCAATGTGAGATCCGCGACCGGTGTGGTGTCATCGCCAAGAGTAATCGCCAGAGCTGAGGTGCTGGTGTTCAGAGGGATTGTTTGATCGGCGACATTGCTGATTGTAGGGGGGATGTTGCTGTCGTGAACGATGACCCTGCTGATGTCAGTAGTATTGCCGCTGTTGTCGGTTGCACGGGCAAGGATGGTGTAGGTGCCTGTCGTGAGGTTAATAAAGCTGTAACTCCATGTGCTGCCACTGATTGTTGCATTCCCTGCAAGCACACTATCTCTGTAAATCTGTACGCTTGTGATAGTCCCATCACTGTCCGTGACACTGCCGTTCACACCCAGATTAGGCGGGAGGACGGCACCGTTCTGATTGATTGTAACCGCCGGCGGGTTATTGAGTTGTACGACGCTGATGGCCACCGGATCACTCGTCACGCTACCTGCTGTATTGGTTGAGGCGGACCCGAAACTCCGACCACTGAAGAGCTAAACTAAGCTATGGTGACT
>JBDTNJ010000268.1:0-6223 GCA_039933825.1 Luteolibacter sp. | reverse complement strand
ATGATAGGACAAAACCACTATATCCACTTGACATATCTTCAGCCATATCAACGTTCCTGAAGCTGCATTGTGAAGCCGGACACGTTGCCGTAACCAGGCAGTGGCGGCGGACCGAAAGCGAAAATCCGCGCGCCGGGGATGCTGGCGAATTTCTTGTTCCAAGTGACCGCCAGAGCCTTGGCGTGAAGCTCGGGAGCCTCGCGTTCTTTCCAATCGTCCAGGCCGATGAACATGAGCGCGGCGTTCGACACGTTCAGGTTGTTGAGAATATTCATGCCACTCAGTGCGAGGGCGGAACGCACGCCCGGAGTGCTGTTGACGACATTTTCCACCTGTTTCAGAACCTCATCAGAACGTTGCAGTGAAGCGCCTTCCGGCAGTTCGATGGCGACAAACATGTAGCCCTTGTCCTCGTCCGGGATGAATCCGCCGGGAACGATCTTGCCCAAGCCATAAATACCGCCGCAGACGATCACTAACAAAAGCATCGAGAACGTCGCCTTGCGGGTGAGGCCTCCGACAATCTTGCCATACTTCTCGATGATCCAGTCGAAGAACGCGTTGAACTTTTTGAAGAACCAAGCGATCGGACCGCGACCGGGAGTCGGCTTGCGAAGCAGCAGCGCGGACAGCGCCGGGCTGAGCGTGAGCGCGTTGATCGCGGAGAAAATCACCGAGACCGCAATCGTGATGGCGAACTGCTGATAGAGCCGCCCGGTCACCCCGCCCATGAAGGCGACGGGCACGAAGACCGCGCAGAGGATGAGCGCGATGGCGACCACCGGGCCGGACACTTCCGCCATCGCCTTGCGCGTCGCATCCACCGGCGATAGCCCGTGCTCGATATGGTGTTGTACGGCTTCCACCACGACGATGGCGTCATCGACCACGATACCGATGGCGAGCACCAGCCCGAACATGGTGAGCGTGTTAACGCTGAATCCTAACATCGGGAAGGCAATGAACACTCCCAGCAGCGACACCGGCACGGTTAGCATCGGGATGATGGTGGCGCGGAAACTTTGCAGGAAAATATACACCACGATAAGCACGAGGATGATCGCCTCGAACAAGGTGTGGACGATGGATTCCATTGACGCCTTGATCGGCAGTGTGGAGTCGAGCGTGATTTCATATTGCATGTCCGGCGGGAAGCGGTCCTTGGCTTGCTCGAGGATCTTCTTCACGTTGTCCGCCGTTTCGAGGGCATTGGCACCGGGTGCCAGATAGACTCCGAGCGCACCGGCGGATGCCCCGTTCATGCGGGCGCGGAGATCGTAGGTCTGCGCTCCGAGTTCCACGCGACCTACGTCCTTGATCTTGACCTGCGAGCCATCACTGTTAGCACGGACGATAATTTCGCCGAATTCCTTAGGGTCCTTGAGAAGTCCTTGGGCGCGGACATTGAACTGGCTTTCCTGCCCCTTCGGCGCGGGCTCAGCACCGATCCGGCCGGCGGGTGACTGCGCGTTCTGCTCCTTGATTGCATTTCCGATGTCGGTGGGCGTGACGCCGAGGGACGCGAGTTTGTCCGGCATCAGCCAGATGCGCATCGAATAATCCTGCGCGGTGAAGTTTTTCACATCGCCAACGCCGCGGACGCGCTTAATCTGGTCCACTAGGTTGATGTCCGCGTAGTTACCGAGGAACACTCCGTCATAGGTGCCCTTGGGTGAGGACAAACCGATAGCTAACAAAATATCGGGGCTTGAGCGGTTGGTGATGACGCCCTCGCGTTTCACCGCATCCGGCAGTTGGGCTTCCGCCTGTCCCACACGGTTCTGCGTGTTGACCTGCATGATGTCCACGTCGGTGCCGACATCGAAAGTGACGTTGAGGGTCAACTTCCCGTCGTTGGCATTGTAGGACTGCATGTAGAGCAGCTTGTCCACGCCGTTGACCTTGGATTCAATGGGGGTGGCCACGGATTCCATGACCGCCTCGGCGGCAGCTCCGCGATAAGTAGAAGTCACCTGAATCAGCGTGGGGCTGACGATCGGGTATTCCGCAATCGGCAGCCTTGATAGAGAGATGAGACCCACGATGCAGGTGACGATCGAGATGACCATCGCCACGATCGGCCGGCGGATGAAGAATTCGGCCATGGTGGTTTATTCCTTGGAGGTTTTCTCCCCGGCGGATGCGGCATTCATTGCGGCTATCTGGACTGACGTCATTGCGGTGACCGGAGCGTTTTCCCGGGCTTTCTGAAGGCCTTCGAGAATGATCCGTTCGCCGGTTTTCAGTCCCTCGCTGATGACGAAATCCGACCCGACCTGCTCACCCACCTTGACCGCCCGCTGGCTGGCCTTGCCATCCTGGCCGACAACCCAAACGAAAGTCTTTCCCTGAAGCTCCACCAAGGCGCGCTCGGGGATCAGGATGCTGTCCTTGCGGGTGCCAAGATCCACCTTCACCCGCGCGAACATGCCGGGGCGGAGGAGTTTTTGCTTGTTAGGAAACTCGGCGCGTATTCTGAGAGTGCCCGTTTTCACGTCCACCGCCCGGTCGATGAAAACGAATTTCCCCGGATCCGGATGAGTGTTGCCATCCGAGAGGACGAGTTGGAGCGGCAGGCTGGCGATGTCCTTGCCGGATTGGCGGCTCTTGGCTTCTGCCTGGATGTATTCCACTTCGCTAACGTTGCAGTAAAACCAGATCGGATCGAGCGTTGACATGGTAGCTAACAAAGTAGGCTCACCTTTTCCGACCAACTCGCCGATGGAAACCTGCTTGGCACCAATCAATCCGGTGATGGGCGCTTTCACCTCGCAATAACTGAGATCGATCTGTGCGGATTCAACTCGGGACTGCGCGGTGACCACACCGGCCTTGCCGACTTCCACCGAGGCGAGCGCGTTGTCGAGGTCCTGTTGCGGGATTGCGCGCTTCTCGGCCAATGGCTGGAGACGGGCTACGTCCTTTTCATACTTGTTGAGAGCGGCCTGTGCTTCCCCGAGCGCGCCGGTAGCTGCAGCGAGCCTTTCGACAAAAGGTTTCCTATCAAGCTCGAACAGGACATCACCCGCCTTCACTTCGACGCCTTCCGTGAAGAGCATCTTGTCCACAAACGCCTCAATGCGCGCCCGCACCTCGACGTTCTGCGGCGAATCAAGCTGGCCGATGAGAGCGGCACTCAACGGAGCATCCGATAAAGTGACCTCCATGATCTCCACAATCGGGGGAGGAAGGACTGCGGCTTCGGGTTTCTTGCAGCCCTGTGAGAAAGCGACGGCCGCGATGAAGGCGGAACTGACGCAGGCACGGGTGATCTGCCTTTTACGATGGCTGGAGATGCGTGTTTTCAAATTTGGAGTTTCGCTCTTTTCGGGGGTGATGGAAAATTGTGCCTCGGAAGATGATCAGGCTAGCCACAACTCAACTCCCACGACAAATCGACGCTTATCTATTCGGCAAACTGAATAAGGAAATGCGTTGCCCATGTCAACAGCGACCTTGGTCCTACAACACTGGATTTCTCAGGAACACATGGGTTTCCGGACACGTTTTAATGCACGTAGCGTTTCCCAGAAGAATCCACTTGATGCGTGGATATCAATCGGCACAATTCTCTGGAAATTGTGACCTTGAAGCCACATCCCCGCACTATGGGGCATTATCCACCGGCTCCGCGGAAACGGCCCTTAAAGCCTCTATCCGAATAACCGCCACCCCCAGAATTTCAGTCAGATGCGCAATCCAGCCAGACCGTTCGCCCTCGTATCCAGCACTATTTTTTTGGGGTCATGCGTCCTTGGCCCGCAACCCGGATCACCCGACGCCAAGCTTCCTGTCTCCATCCGTGGCGATACCGCTCCGCACGGTAAATCCTTCGGAGACAAGGCCTGGCGCAAGGTTTTCACAGATTCCACGCTGCGAAATCTCATCGAACACGCCATCGCCAAAAATCCCGACCTCACCGCCGCGACCTACCGCATCGAGCAGGCGCGTGCCCAAGCCGCCGCCGCTCGTGCGGACTGGTTTCCCAATGTGAACGGAGGCACCGGAGCCAGCGCGAACTACGACTCGCCTAACGCCGGGCAGGTCGCGCCCGGCGGCGACCGCAGTTCAGCGTCCTATGATCTCACCGCGCAGTTGAGCTGGGAAATCGACCTCTGGGGCGGTATCCGCCGCAGCAACGAGGCAGCGCGGTCCCGCCTGCTGCAGGCCGAATACCTGCGTGACGGCGTGCAAACCAGCCTCGTCGCCGCTGTGGCCTCCGCTTACATTCAACTGAAAAACCTCGACGAGCGCCTCGCCATTTCCCGCAGGACTGCAGAAAGCCGCAGAACCTCGCTCGGTCTCGTCACCTCCCGCCGCGATGGTGGAGTCAGCTCCGATCTCGAAGTGGGCCAAGCTGAAGCGTTGCTAGGCCAGGCCCTCACCGCCATCCCCGTCACTGAGAAGGCCATGGCGGAAACCGAAAATGAAATCCGCTCGCTGCTCGGCGAATACCCCGGCGGAGTCGCCCGTGGCGGCAGCCTCGACAAGCTCGACTCCTCATTGCGCATCTCAGGCGGCCTGCCCTCCACTCTGATGGAGCGTCGGTCCGACGTGGCCGCTGCGGACCAAGCCTACCAGGCTGCCGTCGCGGAAATCGGCGTGGCAGAAGCGCTGCGCCTTCCCTCGCTTTCCCTCACCGGCAGCGGCGGCCTCCTCAGCAGCGACCTGGAAAACCTGCTTCAGGGGAAATCCGCCACCTACTCCATTGGCCCGCGCCTCGCCGGTCCCATCTTCGACGCTGGACGCGGCAAGGCCCGCGTCGATGCCGCCAAGGCCCGTGCCGGAGAAGCGCTCGCAGCCCATGACAGCGCCGCCAAACAAGCCTTCCGCGAGGCTGCGGACTCGATCAACGCCCATGTGAAAACCGGCGAGATCGTCACAGAGCAGACCTATCTCGTGAACTCTGACAGAAAGGTCGCGTCCGTCGCCAACGATCGTTTCACCGGCGGTGCCTCGAGCTACCTCGAAGTGCTCGATGCCGAACGCAGCCTCTTCACTGCCGAACTCGAACTCGCCGACGCCCGGCGAGACCGCCTGCTCTCCGTCGTCCAAGCCTATCGCGCACTCGGCGGCGGCTGGAAGTGATCAAACACGCCTCCTCCGATGGCCACCCTGCTGCTGCTGCTCTTCGCACTCGTTTCCGCCTGCGTCGGGATTCACACGGTGGGGATGTTTCTGGGAATCCGCTGGTTAAAACGCCTCTGGCCGCGTCATGAAGCGGACTACATTCCGGCGCGGACCTACTGGCTGATCGTCCGGTTGGTTTACGGGCTCGTGATCCTGCATCTGCTCCAGATCCTCGTATGGGCGGCGGCTTACACGCTGCGCGGCTGTTTCCCGGATTTCTCTACATCGTTTTATTTCTCCGCTACGAGCTACTCCACCGTGGGATACGGCGATGTGGTACTGCCGGAAAAATGGCGCATCCTCGGAGCCATCGAGGCCGTTACCGGAGTGCTCATGTTCGGCTGGAGCACTGGTATCATCTTCACCGTCGTCCACCATCTGCTCGCACATTTCCTCAGGCACAAGTCCTTGGAAAACGCCCCGGATTGAACCGGACAAGCCCAAACCCAAAACCCGTGAACGATTCCAAAGTCGCCATCAGCCGCCATACGTTCCGGCGCTTGCTCCATGCGATCGGCATGTTTCTGAAATCGTCCGTGGGCGGCAAGGCGCGATGGCTGCTGGCCGCGCTGTTCCTCCTGATGTTCTGCATCAACGGGATGAACGTCGCTAACAGTTTCGTCGGCCGCTATTTCATGTCGGCCATTGAAAAGCACGACTCACCTGGATTCGTCCATTTCGCCTGGTTGTATGTGGCGGTTTTCGCGGGATCGACGTTTGTCGGTGTGATGTTCCGCTTCACCGAGGAACGCCTCGGTCTGTTATGGCGGGATTACCTGACCCACCGCATCGCCGGACAATACATCGATAGCCAGATCTATCTGCACATGAGCAGCGATGAATCCATCAGCAATCCAGACCAGCGCATGACAGAAGACGTCAGGCAACTGACCACGAGCACCTTGTCGTTTATCTTGATGATCCTCAATGGCACCATGACCGTG
The DNA here is from genome assembly GCA_039933825.1 of Luteolibacter sp. GTDB lineage: Bacteria > Verrucomicrobiota > Verrucomicrobiia > Verrucomicrobiales > Akkermansiaceae > Luteolibacter. The sequence continues at coordinate 149 of JBDTNJ010000268.1, read as the reverse complement.
CTCTCGTTTTCCGGCGTGCTGTGGACCATCAGCCCCAAGCTCTTCGTAATCGCCGTGCTTTATGCGCTTGCCGGCTCGGCGCTTACCATTTGGCTGGGCCGTCCGTTGATCCGGCTCAATTACCAACAAGCGGACTTCGAGGCGAACTT
>JBDTNJ010000267.1:0-15574 GCA_039933825.1 Luteolibacter sp. | reverse complement strand
CTATCGAGCGCCGCGCTGCGGATTTGCATCAGCTCCTGATTCGGAACATAGATCGAGTTGTAGCCGGTCATGCTGTCCGCACCGGTGTCGCGGATGGCATATTCCGCGATCGTGTTGCCTGCCTGCCAGACGTTGGAACCATCCAATGATATGTTCATGGAAAAGCGGTTCTCGGTATTGAGGCTTTTCAGGAGATCCGCCATGCGTCCGCCCCAGCCGATGCCGCTGCGCTTGTCCGGAATAGACGTCTGCCACTGCTCGATCTGATCGGAGTGGGAGAACAAACCCAGCGGCAGTTTCAGACCCGAGTTGTATTGAGTCTTGGTGACGTGTTCCACCAGCGTCCCGACATTGGCGACAAACGCCAGCTTACCGGACTCAAACAAAGCCTGCAACCCGGGCAGCGCCGGATGTAAACCTAACGGGCGCCCCGGATCGACAATCGGGTTGATCGGAAGGAGCTGATTCTCCGGCAGGGCGATCGACTGCCGGATGTCCGCATAATCCTGATAGGCAGCGCCGCGCGGGGCGAGCATGTTGAACGAATCATTTCCTCCGCTAAGGAAAAGGCAGACCAGCGCCTTGTAGTCACCCGGACCGCTCTGCGCGGCGGCGCTGCCTGCGAGACGCAGGTTCAGCAAGGTGTTCATGATCGGCAGGGCGCTGATCAGCGCGCAGTTCGCCTGACCCAGGAAGTCGCGGCGCTTGAGGAATTTCGTGCTCATGATTTCTATCGGAGGATGCAGAACGCGGGCGAGGTGAGAATGAGATAGACGGCGAGATTGACCCGCTCGGTCTGCCACGTGCTGGTGACGCTGGAATCAATACGCAGCAACGCCTCGCGGATCGATTGGAATTCGCGGGGCGAAAGGCTGCCGCAGGTGAGGTGCAGGTCGAGGCGGCGGATCAGAGCGTCGATGTCGGTGCCGGCGAGCGCGGTTTCCCGCGTGAAGTCCGGCCGCACGGTGCGGGTGGAATCCGCAGTGCCCCAGCGGTGGAGATCGCGGTTGGCGATGGAGTTGTAAAAATAGTTAGGCGATGAAACCGCCGTGGTGGCGTTGAGGATCTGGAACTCGGGAGCCACCAGGCCAGCATCACCCACCGGGCCGGGCGGCAGATAGTTGGGCGAGTAAAAATTAAAAACGCTGGGCGAGTTATAGGGCTGCTGCTGCTGGTCGAAGTTAAACTGCGCTACTTGATAGAAATCGACCCCGGAGGATTTCGCATTGAAAGCGCGGCCGTAATTCACACAGCGCAGGAACGGTTCGCGCGGCTTTCCCCATTGCGGGTCGGTCAGCTTCGCGCCGTCTCGGGCTTCCGGATCAAGCAGAATCGCCTTGATGAACGCCTTCATATCACCGCGCACGCCGGAGCCATTGTCCGCGAAAACGGCGGCGACACGCTCGATATACGCGGGACTGGGATTCGAGGTGACGAGGCGCTGGATCAACTGGCGGCCAATGAAAGGACCGACGTTCGGATGATTGAAGAGATTGTCGATGGCCGCGTTCACATCAAGGAACGTGGCGGTCCCGTCATCCGGGTTGCTCGCGGTGCGGGCAGGCAGGGAAATACCTTTCAGGAGGGTCTTGGGAGCGAGGTCGTGATAGAAATCGTAGCCGCGCATCGAGACGAGCCATTTGGGAGGGTTCGGATAGACATCGAAATTCGTTTCAGACGATGGCCCGTAGCTGAGACCGGTGAAGACACGGGCAAAGTTCGTGATATCGACGTTGGTGTAGGTCGGAGTCGGCTGGCCGGTCATCGGATCGGTTTTTTTCGTGCCGTCCGGGTTGAGTTCCCACAGGCCGATGGAGAAAAGCTGCATCACCTCGCGGGCGAAGTTCTCATCCGGGAACGTGTTGGTTGCCGGATTGCCCTTTTTATTCCTCACATGGCTCAGATAGAATCCCATGACCGGATGGGTGGCGACATCGAACAGAAGATCGCGGAAATTTCCTAACGAATTTCGGACGAGCATATCGTAATAGTTCGCCATGCCGCGGTATTCCACCGCGAGGGTCTCGGGTCGGTCGCTGACCACGAAGATCTGGCTGAGGCTGTATGCGACCCTCTGCCTGACAGGATCATACAGGGCCGCCGGACCGCCCGGATAAATGGCGGCGGTGCCGAGCGCGCGGTTCCACCACGAGACCATTTTCGGGTCGAGATACATTTGCGGAATACTGTTCGCGTGCTCAACGAACGGTTCGTGATATTGCGGCGGAATGGCGAACTGGCCATCGAGCCAAGCGCTGAATCCCTGCGCCATGACAGCTTCCACGTTTTGAGGAATCTCATCGGCATCCAGCGGGTCATCCTGATCCGGGCCGAACGCCGCCTGCACCAGAAACCTGGCGGACGCCTTCGCGGAAGGTCCGCTTGAATCCGTTCCATTGGCGATGGATGCGGTCGCGTAAGCCGCCGCGCCGACCGAGTAGCCCGTTCCCGCGTTTACTGCTAAAACGACCGTCTCGGTGGCTTCCGCATCATCCGCATCGGCAAGTGGATTGATCTCAATGAAAACTTCACGCTGGCCCGCAGCAAACACGACCGAATTTCCGGTCACCGAAGCTTGGTAGTCCACATTGCGGGTCGCGGTGCCCCCGAGGGTGAAATTCACCGTGAGTGCACGGAGTCCACCAGTCCGCCGCAGGACCAGAACGGCGGGGTCCGGCCAGCGTTCCGCGCACGTATCATCATAAGTGGCGACCGTGATCGTGTTGGATGCGGCCAATCCGGCGCTGACGCGCTGCAAATCCGTCTGCGAATAACGGTCTGTCCGGTTGGTCTGAGGATCATAACCAAGCGATAACTCCTCCCAGTCGTTCACCCCGTCGCCGTCCGAATCCGTATCAGCGATCCCCAATTTGAAAAACTTGCGACCATCTGGAGGTCCCAACAACCATCGAATATCGCCTCCGGCACCCGTGACGACCGTGCCCAATGGCGAAAACGAGGTCAGGTTGTCCGATGATAACAATGTGTAACGCTTGCCGGACAAACCCGGATAGACGAAAGACGCCTGCCCGCCGGTGACTTCCAATTCCGATCTTGGAAATGATTTGGCGTCGAATGGATTAGTTCCGGCGCTGCTTTCAGAAGAATTCGTCCAGCCATCCGCATCAAAATCACCGGCCGGAGCTAAGCCGGAAGCATTGAACAGCATTTCCCACACGTCGCTTTGCTGGTTCCCGTTCTGGTCCAAGCCGGAAACAAGCGCCGCGCTGCCGAGGAAGATGATATTGATCACGCGGGCGATTCCATTCATCACGAATATAAAACTACATGCAAGGATCGTGGCTTTCAAGCCAACCTTTCCACGCCGGATTTGATGCGCGAAGCCAGGTCACCGGGAGTTGATCGCCCCGCCCGCGTTGACCGCTGGGTGGTATGGGTGAAGATACCCATGGATCGTACGTGATTTTCGCAACATCTGCTCGGGAGTTTCACTGATTGTCAGATGATAGAATTTAGGTCAAGGGTATGCCGAGCGTGCGGGACTTCGATTGCTCCCATATCATGCGTCATCCAATCACGAATCCCCCAATCCATCATGAATATCCCCCCGATGCATGAATTTGAAAACCGTAAAGACGCCGGACGCCACTTGGCTGTCTCGCTTTCACCTCACGTGGAAGACGATGAAGACCTAATCATTCTCGGTCTCCCACGTGGAGGCGTCCCGGTCGCTGCAGAAGTCGCGCGAATTCTCCACAAGCCCTTCGATGTCCTGATCGTTAGAAACATAGGTGTGCCCGGACACGAGGAGATGGCGATAGGAGCCATCGCCAGCGATGGAGTCCAAGCGCTGAACGAAGACATCATTTCAAAACTGCAGATGACCCGCTGGGATGTGGACGCGGTGATCCAATATGAATCCTTCGAGCTCGCCCGCAGGGAAAAGCTCTATCGAAACGGCCGGGGATATCCTCAAGTAGCAGGGCGCACTGTGGTCCTCGTGGATGACGGCATCGCCACCGGTTCCACCATTTCGGCGGCTATCAAACTCTTGCATCAGCAAAAGGCGGCACGAATTATTGTCGCAGTTCCGGTCGCGCCGCAAGCCACGGTCATGCGCCTCTGCCGTGAAGCCGATAGGGTGGTGGTGGTTCTGCAACCCGATTTCCTTCTATCGGTGAGCCAATGGTACGATGACTTTACCCCGACCACCGATGATGAGATCCACGAGTTGCTGGCTGATTATTGTCCGATGAGCCATACACCCAACAATTAGGTGCTGCGCCGGGAGCAGGAACTGCCAATTGAGAGCTTTGAAGGCTCGAAAGCGAATTGCCCTTCAAACGGCTGTTACAAGATGTGGCACCTCATCACCCTCGGTGTGATGCAGGTGAAAATTTCCCAAACGATCGTGTCCGCTTTTTCAGCAATTTCATCCACCGGAATATTGGGGCCGAAGATTTCCACTTCATCGCCTTCCATCACATCGTCGGCACCCGTCACATCGACCATGATCTGATCCATGGTCACCCGACCGAGAATCGGGAAACGCCGCCCACGCAGCCAGACTTCCGCGCCTTTGCCGGAGACATGGCGCGGGTATCCATCGCCATAGCCGATTCCAACGGTTGCGACTCGGGTTGGCTTCGTGGTGACAAATTGTCGGCCATAGGAAACCCCGTGGCCCGCAGGCAAGGTTCGGACCAGGGTGACCCGAGATTTCAATGTCATCACCGTGCGCAGTTTTTCCTGGAATCCCGGTAGCGGTGAGACTCCGTAAAGCATCAGTCCCGGACGTGATAGATTGCACACGTCCTGATCATAGCCGAGCAGACCGGCGCTGTTGGAAAGATGGATCCACTTGAAACGCTGCGGACCGCCAAGCTCATCGATGATCGCCCGGAAGCGTCTGAACTGGCTCTTCGTGAACTCCTCGTCCTCGTCCGCAGAGGGCAAATGCGAGCCGATACCCTCGATTTCAAGATTTTCCAGCAGATCGAGCTGCCGCAGTGATTCCACCAGATGATCCGCCACGAATCCACCACGGCCCATGCCGGTATCCACTGCGATGTGAACCCGGAGTCGTTTCTGATAGGTCGCTGCCAGCAGGTTGAATTGTTGCGCTTCCTCCACCGTGGAAATGCACGGCGTCCAATCACGGGCGACGATTTCCTCGCGCTCCTCCGACCATGTGGCACCCAGCAGATAGATCCGTGTTTCCACGCCCGCATTTCGGATGCGGCGGGCCTCGCCCACGTTCGCGACGCCGAAAAAAGCGATTTCTTCCCGTTCCAGAGACCTAGCGATCTCCTCCAGTCCGTGACCATAAGCGCCAGCCTTCACCACCGCCATCAGCGCTCCACTGAAGGCCTCGCGGGCGACCGCCAGGTTTTTCTTCATTGCTCCAAGGTCGATCTCAGCCCATGCGCGTGGAGGTGAAACGGGGAAATGATTCTGTGGCATCATGGTGGGTTTTTCAGCGGATTGAGAGACGTTTCGCTTCATCCCATGCAGCTTCCATCTGGGCCGTGGTCGCGGCTTCAAGGGTGATGCCGGATTCCGCTAGATTGCGTTCCATCTCTCCGAAACGGGATTCGAATTTCGCATTTGCGGATGCCATGACCACCTCGGGATCAACTTTTCGGAAGCGTGCGAGGTTCACAATTGAGAACATGAGATCGCCCATTTCCTCGGAAATGGCAGCCATGTCCTGCGTGTCGATCGCGGATTGAAGTTCGAGCAATTCCTCACGGATTTTGTCCAGAACCCCGGTTTCATCAGGCCAATCGAAGCCGATTTTTGCAGCTTTTTTCTGGAGTTTCGCGCCGCGGATCAAGGCGGGCAAGCCCTTGCCCACGCCGTGCAGATAGGATTTTTCCTCCTCGCCCTTTTCGCCGCGTTTGATTTCGTCCCACTGCCGCAGGACTCCATCGGTGGTGACCACATCGCTCTCGCCATAAACATGCGGATGCCGGCGGACCAACTTTTCACTGATGCCGCGGGCCACGTCGTCCAGATTGAAACGCCCGGCTTCCTCGGCAATTTCGGCGTGAAAAACGACCTGTAGCAGCAAATCCCCGAGCTCTTCCTTGAGGTGTTCGTGATCGCCGCGTTGAATGGTATCCACGGTTTCGTAGGCTTCCTCGATGAGGTTGGGAACGATGGAGTAGTGCGTCTGCTCGGCATCCCACGGGCAGCCGCCAGGGGCGCGGAGGCGATGCATGATGGCACGCAGGCGGGCGATTTGTTTCCCGGCGTCCGGGGAGTCAATCATTTCAGCGTCGGTCATCATTGGGATTTCTGGCTATCGGAAACTCTTTGAAGGGTGGCACGCTCCTCGTCGGTGAGGCTCTGGAATCCTTGGGCGGAGATTTTATCGAGTATGCGATCCAACTCGGAATCCTGTCCTTTTTCCATTGCGCTGCGCGGTCGAATTTTTGTCTCGGGTGGATGGGAAAACGCCGTGGGGCGGAAAATTTCCACTTCACCACTGCGGCCTAACAATCGCGGGTATCTTACGAGGATGAAGCCCAGAATTGCTCCACCAAGGTGCCCTGCTTCACCGCCTTCGTTGCCACCTAACTTCAGGATGATCGAGCCGATGGAAATGGCCATCAACGCCACCGCGAGCTGCCGCATGGATAGCTCGATCGGAGGAAATAGCAAAGCAACCCGCAGGCTCGGAGCGATCACCGCCACGCCAATGAGAATTCCGTAAATGCCGGCGGATGCACCCACCAGACCGCTCTCATAGTTGTTATGGGGCAGGATACCGAGCAAAACGAGAAGCGTGAAAAACACCGCTCCCGCCGCGCCGCAAAGCAGATAAAAGATCAGAAATTTTCTCGATCCCCACCACCGTTCCAGCCACGGGCCGAAGAAGAAAATACCCAGACAATTGAACAACACATGACCGACGAATCCGTGGATGAATTGGAAGGTGATGAATTCCCAAATTTTCCCCTCAAACACAGCGGATCGGATCGCGAATGCACCGAAACTGCGGATCGGTCCGTCCGGCATGTCGCCTTTTAAAACGAGGGTATCGAGAAAATAGATCCCCAGATTGAGGATCAGCAGCCATTTCACCACCGGGGTGAGCTGCGCCATCATTCCATCACCCGGGTGATTGGGTTTGCGGTAATAATCTCGGTCGGCCATGCCCATGTGGCTGAGGGGTTACCACGGCATTGCCCGCACCGCAAGGCCAGGTGAAAAAACTGTCACCTCGGAAGGCTTTGTGAGGGACCGGCGATGCGCTCGACTTCGGCTGTTGGCTTGCTCGAAAGGTGGCCGCCGCCTCAGGGTTTCACTGGCTTGGGGCGGCGGCGGCCCGAGCGGGCCACGTTTCCAAATCAGGGCGTCATCATCGGACATTTAGTCGTTTTGTCCCCGATGGTAATTTCTACTTGGATGTGCTCCAGCTCGGATAACCTCACTTCATCGCCCATTTGTTGCGAAAAATTTCCGCCCTTGGAGGACGGGATTTTGAAATGCGTCAACAGCTCGGTTTCCTTTCCGACACTATAAACGCTCACCACGGATTCTGGCACCTGAATGCCCTCCCGTTCGGAGCGTCTGAGTAAAAGCCGGACGTAGTCTTTATTCATGCGCTCGGCGGAGATATCTGCGTTAGGACCCAGCGCTGGAATCCGCCAAATCTGACGCCTGTAATACGGCTTCTTGATTGTCGGAAGGAAAGTGCCATCGGCGAAAACATACATGTTCTTCATCGCATCCCATCGGATGTTGAGTGCCGCGACCTCATTGAGGATCTTCCCCCAGCGCTCTTGGTCGAAGTGATCACCAGACAGCCTTCTTCCATGTTGATCCGTCTCCATTTGATAGACCGTATCGATCAAACCTAGCAGCTGCTCTGCGAGATAGCTTTTTCCACGGTCATACTCATCGGTCCCGGGCTCACCATGATAGCGCCACTGAGGAGATTTTTCCAAGAACCCTAAAATGGACAAGGGGTCGTTGCCCGGAGTGAGTGGCAGCGATCGGATTTTTCCATGCTTTGTGAAATACTCGAGATGGGATCCGGGGTCCTGTGGTGTCCCTGCCAGCGCATAACTAAAAACAATATTGAGAGGAATGTCATCATGCATCACCAAAGGGAAAAGCGGCAACACCTTGGGATCTGCGGGCTCCGAAACATCCGGACGACCGACCATCATCCGGGGCATGAATCCCGTATCCTCCGGCACTTCGAATAATAGCCTAACGATATAAAATACATGCAGTCCCGTATTGTGGGAAAACATGTTGGAAACGCGCTGATATTCCCCAAGGACAGCCAAGGCTTTTTCTTTGCCTAGCGGTTGAAGCGTGTTGACGATTTGAATGAGCTGCAGTGGCTTCGTATCATAACCCGATGCAGAATCGATAAGTTGCATCAGTTTTCTCAAATCGGTTTCATCAAACATTCCCGGAGCAGGTGGATTCCCTTTCCCACCAAAAACATATTGGGCTTTCCCATTGCTCATGAAAATACTGCCCAATGTGGGGTAAGTCAGATGCCCGTTCGTGCCGTAACACCAAATTTCTGTGGTCTGAGTGGTCGAAAGGCCACCGGGATCAAAGTCAGTTCGAATATCGTCCGGCCTGCCAACGAGTTGCTCAATCTGATAGGTTTCCATGCCTGGACTCACCGCTGCCATCGCCTTTGTAAAATCCTCACGATCTGGCTCAGCAGCGTGGAGCGGAGGTCGCCCTGCGATCAGGAAACCAAGTGCAATGATAAGGCTTCTTCTTATCATCAGTGTTTCACCTTACCCGCTCGTGATCGATGCGCGTGATTAACTTCCGGCGATGGGAAGTATACCGAAGCTGTAGGTTCTGATAGTCACTCGCTTTTCTCGTTCCGGAAATGAATAGGTAGATACTCAATAGAAGGGGGATAAGCCCGAAAAATGCGATTCCTCCGCTACCTTGCGCGGCACCGGCGACGAGACAGAAAAGGCCGATCCCGGCGCAAAGCGAGCTTCCAACGATTGCTGCAGTTAGGGATGGCTCGGAAACATTTCCGTATTTATCGCGACTCAGTAGCGATCCGCGAAGCCGGTCCCACTCGCGGTCGATCCTTTCCAGATCGTTTTGGAGTTCGATCACTTTGAGGTTGTTCGCCAGTTGATCCGTCGTGCGTTCGATTTTATCAAGCTGCCGGGTGTGGGTCACGCTGGCATCATGGACGACCTCGAGTTGTGCATGGCAGTAGTTGCAGGTGACATAGCGGATCGACTCGTCGATCTGCAGGTCCGCGCCGCAGCCCTGGCAGCAAACTTTGGTGACTTTCATCTCCAGCGCTTAGGATTTTTTCGCAAACACCAATCCTGAACGCGATGGGGTGTAGATTCGCATCACTCCATCCGGTGCGACCGGGTAGTCGAAACTGTGATCGACACGTCCGTGACCGCCGGTTTCCGAAAGGTCGGTATCCAGGACAATTTCGCGGACTTCCCCACTCGGAACATGAATCGGATAACCGAAGACCGAGTTCCCAACAGAGAAGTTGAAGACGAAAATCAGATTGCCGCGTTCGGCGACGAGGATCTTTTTTTCATGATCCATGAAAAGGCACTGCGCGGGTGGCTTGGAGAGAATCTCGTGGTCTTTCGCGAATTCCATCAACTGCTTGTCAAACTCCGCAAGCCAGCCGTATTTCAAATCTGGATTGTCCACCAGCGACCATTGGCGGCGGCAGTAGTGATAGGACCAGCCGTTGCCCTCGCGCGGGAAATCCAACCACTCGGGATGCCCGAATTCATTGCCCATGAAGGTGAGGAAACCCTCACCACCTAACACCAGGGTGACAAGCCGGATGAGCTTGTGCATCGCAATGCCGCGCTCGATAACCGGATGCGGGTCGCTCTTGCCCATGTGCCAATACATCTCCTTGTCCATCAGCCAGAAGGCGAGCGTCTTGTCGCCGACCAGCGCCTGATCATGGCTCTCCGCATAGGCGATGGTGGCTTCCCCATAACGGCGGTTGGCGAGCACACCCCAGAGTTCATCGATGTTCCAATCCTCATCACGGCTGTGCTTGAGCAGCTTGATCCAGTAATCCGGAATACCCATGGCAAGCCGGAAGGAGAAGCCGACTCCGCCATCCGCGATGGGCCGGCACAACCCCGGCATCCCGGACATGTCTTCGCCGATGGAGATGGCGCCGGGCTTGAAGTCTTGGATCAGCTTGTTCGCCAGCTTCAGATAGAGGATCGCGGAATCATCCGAATCGCCGCCGAAATAATCGTCGTAGCTGCCGAAGGACTTGTTGCCACGCGAGTAGTAGAGCATCGAGGTGACGCCATCGAAGCGGAAGCCGTCGAAACGGAATTCCTCCAGCCAATAACGGATGTTCGATAGAAGGAACTGCCGCACTTCTGGGCGGCCGTAGTCGAAACACTTTGAGTCCCAGCCCGGATGATCGCCCAGCGGACCGTCGTGGAAATACTGGTGGCCGGAGCCATCGAAATTATTGAGTCCTTCCGCGATGTTTTTCACCGCGTGCGAGTGGACGACGTCCAACAGAACCGCCAGCCCGAGACCGTGCGCAGTGTCTATCAGGTATTTCAAATCCTCCGGCGTGCCGAAGCGCGAGCACGGTGCGAAAAACGAGGAAACATGATAGCCGAACGAGCCATAATAAGGATGCTCCTGCACCGCCATGAGCTGCACGGTATTGTAACCACCTTTGACCACGCGCGGTAGAACTGAATCCGCAAATTCACGGTAGGTATGCACGCGCGGCTCCTCACCGGCCATGCCGACGTGGGATTCATAAATCAGCGGTGCCTTGATCGAAGATGGATCAAACTCATGCTTCCAAACATACGGATGCGGGGTGTTCCATATCTGCCCGCAGTAGTCATGGGTCGTCGGGTCCTGCACCGCGCGGCGGATGCAGGCGGGAATCCGGTCGCGCCGCGAATCGTCCGCGCCGTGGATGTGGAGTTTCACTTTTTGTCCATGGGCGAGCGCTTCAGCCGGGAGCTCGAGCTGCCAGATGCCGCCATTCGAAGGGGCCAGCGGATGCGCCTCGCGGTTCCAGTTATTGAAATCGCCAATCAACGAAACGGCCTTCGCTGCCGGTGCCCATTCGCGCACGGTCCAAGTATCGGTCGTAGGATGGAAATGGATGCCGACGTACTTGTGGCCGTTGGCATAGGCGGCGAGGGATTTCGAACCCTGCTGGATGGACGCAAGGGTTTCAGAAAACTGTTTCATTCGGCGCTCGATCGCACCTTGATGTGGTTCGAGCCATGGATCATCACGGACAAGCTTGGGGGTCTCTGTCATTACCCCTTCAACTTGGCGAATCATCCCGCCATGGAAAAGCCAAATCCGCGTTTACCGGAAGCTTCGCCGGATACCTTCGCCGTTGTTGATCCTCAAAATGGCACATCTTCCGGAAGGCGGCGGCTACCCCGGGGCCAATCCGCTCCATTCCAGTCAGCCCAATAGGTGGGATTCAAAGCAGAGACTCCTGACACATCAGTGGTCGAATTGCCGTGCGACAAAGTCTGGCCCCCACACACATTGCCGTGCATTCCGAGCAGCTCGAACCACCCCTAACTCCACTTGGAATCGGGGGTTTGTGACTCGTGCTGCAAAAGCATCCCGAGAAAATATATTCTCTTGCAAAAAGTACCGGGAACAGGACTCGAACCTGCACACCTTGCGATACTAGATCCTAAATCTAGCGCGTCTACCAATTCCGCCATCCCGGCCTTCGGGGAGGAGTTTACTGAGACAAGGGCGGGGGGCAAGCGTGCAATGCGAGTCGATGCAAATCAGTTGCAGGCAATGCGGGGGCGCTTGGGTTTTTCCACGCAAGTTCGAGTATGTGGAAGCTGCCGCCGAGGTGGGCGGGGTGGGTGAGTGTTTGAAATTGCCGCAGCAGATCCACTTGCGGGCGGCCTTCGAGTGAGAGCAGCCACTCGCGGCCGATTTCCGTGAGCCAAGCCCCTTGGTTGCGGAAGGCACGGACCTGACAGCCAAGTGCGATGGCGCTTTCCGCAACCGCCGTGAAATCGACGTGAGCCGTGATGTCGATTTCGCCCGGAGTGGCCAGTGGGTCTTCGGCAGCCCGATGGCTCGAAAAAGTCCGCAGCGTGCCTCGGTGACGCTCAGGTAGGTAGTAATCCGGGCGGGCGAACCCATAGTCCGGCCATAGCAGCAATCCAGTGGAAATACAGCGGGTCAGCGGCTCCAGAAAACTGCGGATGTTTGTGCGGACCTCGGTGCGATAGCCTTCAGGGAAATTCTCTCCCAGCACATCGACTGCTTCTATCAACAGTGGATCAACAACGGGGTTGTCCGTGTTCCAGAAGAAACCGCCTTCGGAATCGCAGCCGACGCGACATTCATGCCATCGCCCGGAGCACCATTCGAGCAGGTGAAAGGGCAGCGCATCGAGCAATTCATTACCGAAAACAATACCTGGTAGTGGGAAGGCAGCGAGTGAGCCGAGTTCATCGATCAGGACCACCTTTCCGCTGAATGGCTGCAAAGTTGCACGCTGTGCCGATCGCAACCGTGGAAGTGGCTCGCAAATCGCGTATTCCACCGCAGCGAAAGCAACGGCGTTGAGCTGCTGGAGCGCATCTAAAACATCCGCCGCCAGCGTCCCGTCGTGGGCACCGCATTCGATGATCCGCCAGCGGGCGGGCGAACCGAGCTCCTGCCACTCGCTCAAAAAGCGGCGGGCCAGCAGGTTTCCAAACAAAGGCCCCACGCTCACACTGGTGAAAAAATCCCCGCCGCGCCCCACTTGGCGGGTTTCGCGGGCGTAGTAACCGAGTTCAGGATGGTAGAGGGCCACGGCCATGAAGTCCGTGAAACGGATCGGCCCCTCCGTGGCGATTTTGGTGGCCAGAATCCGTCGCAACGAAGGAGTTGCGGGAGTGGCTTTGATCGGATATTCCTGTCGTCGCGTTACCGCTTCTCGTAGCGGTGTTGAATCCGGATCGGGCATGGCAACTATTCAAAAAACGAATCGCAAGAAGAACGGTAAAACCCGGTTTTACAAGCGCAAAGGCGTTTGGCTGAGCTTGCTTTTATTCTGCGCGGTGGCGGCGGGTGCTGCCTGGATTTTCCTGGAAGCGTTCACCCGCGAATATCGCCAGCGGGCGGAGACTTATGATTTGGACCGGATCAATGATCTGGAGGTGCCCAGCATTATTCTCGATCGCAATGGCAAGGAGATTGGCCGGATTTTCGTGCAAAACCGCAGTGTCATTCCCATCAAAGAGGTTCCTGAAGTTTTCATCAACGCCCTGCGTGCCGGGGAGGATTCGCGTTTCCTCACGCACGGCGGGGTGGACTATATCGGTGTCGCACGGGCGATCATTTTAAATGCCCAGGGTGGCAATCAGGGAGCCAGCACCATCACCCAACAGCTGGCGAGAAATGCCTATAATCTCAAAGGTGAGGCCGTGAAGCGCATGGAATCCACGATCCAACGGAAACTGGTGGAAGCCTTCCTCGCGATGCGGATTGAAAAGCGCTACACGAAGCTCGAAATTTTGGATTTTTATCTGAACCGGATTTACTTCGGCAGTGGATTTTATGGCATCCGTTCGGCATCCCTAGGCTATTTCGGCAAGCAGCCGAAAGACCTGACTGCCGCAGAGTGCGCTTCAATGGTGACGCTAATCAAAAATCCTAACTATCGCTCGCCGCTGAATAATCCTGCGGTAAACAAAGAAGGCCGCAATTATGTCATTTCCCGGATGAAGGAAGAGGGGATGCTCTCGTCCTCCGAGGCAGCCCGGTTGAAATCGCTGCCGCTCACGCTCAATCCCAAACCGTTGCAGCGCGGCACCACGCACCTTTACGAGCGCATCGCCGATGCTGTCGGCCTCGCGCTTGGTGAGGATGCGCTCGCTTCCGGCGGATTTAAAATCCACACGACCATCCTCGCTGAAGCGCAGAACGCCGCGCAGAAGGCTTTGTTGGAGAGCCTGAAGAAAGCGGAGGCACACCCCGGCTATAATCACCCGAAGTACGAGGACTATCGTAAAAGCAGCGGCAAGCCTGCGGAATATTTGCAGGGCGCGGTTCTCATGATCGATCATGAAACAGGTGAGGTGCTCGCCCACGTCGGCGGTCGGGACTACGCCCAGGTCCCTTATGATTTCATCGAGCAAGGCAAGCGCCCGTTGGGTACTGCGTTTTTCCCCTTCATCTACGCCGCCGGATTAAGCGGAGGCCAGACGCCCGCATCGCTGGTCGAGGATGAGCCGATGGACAATCGCGCGGTGATGATCGGCGGCAGGGAGGGTATCCTCGGGGAGTGGGGCATGGAGGTGCCAGCGCCCACCTATCAGGGGAAAATCCCTGTGCGCGAGGCCTTGGAATCCTCGAAAATCGCCGCCACTGTCCGTTTTGCGGGGCAGACCGGATTGCAGCGGGTGGTGGATACCAGCGTGGCGTTCGGACTGCCGATTCAGAAAGCGGAGTTGCTACCACGCCTAGCGGTGGGCTTTGAAGAAGTGTCGATGAAACAAGCGGTCCGTGCGTTCTCCGTGTTTCCTTTGTTAGGGAAATCCGGACCTTCCCAGGTGCAACTTTGTTATCTGGAACGGGTGGAGAACTCGGCGGGCAGCGTGGTCTATCGGCGCCAGCACCAGACGCTTGCCCGTGGGCAGGTGATTGATGATGCGACCGCCTGGCAGGTTCACAGCATGATGGCCGGCTCACTCTACCGCGGTAGTTCGAAGGGTGCGCTCGATGGCCTCGTAGAAAAGAAATTCTACGGAGCAGGCAAAGGCGGTTCCACTCATGACTTCGCCGATACCTGGTTTTTCGGATATAACAAGCGCATCACCTGCGGCGTTTGGACCGGATTCCTGCTCGGGAACGGTGAGTCCATCTATCCAGGTGCCTTCAGCCGCGATGTGGCACTGCCTGTCTGGCAAGCGACTATGAATGCCGCAACTCCTTCCTTCGGCGGTGATCCGCTGGTGGCCCCCGCCAGCGTGGAAGTCGCGCAGGTCTGCTCGGTGTCCGGCCAGCGTGCGACACAATTTTGCCAGGAGCTTTCGGAGGATATCAGTTCGGGCAGCGTCCGATCGCACGCGACCGGAGTGAATGAGTATTTCCGCAAGGGAACCCAGAACCTGCCATTTTGTACGATTCATTCGGGCGCGGCCAGCGATGGGGTTTCTCCGGAAATGGCGCTTCTCAATCTGCCCGCGTTGGATGCCGTGCCAGTAAGGCCCAAGGAACCCGTGCTGTTAGGTGACGATCCCTATCATATCGAGGTGCCCAGCTTTGCGGCGACGTCATCCGAAGCCGGGTTCGTGCGCCGCCGCACCAATGTGTTGGACAGTCTCGACCTCGGTGATGTGGAGGAGGGAATTTCCCTCAAGCGTCCGCGCCGGCTTCAGATTGATGACGAGTGAGATCCGGCGGAGCGTGATTCCACGTCGTTGTGATGAAGCCCCATGCCTGAGCCGTTGCTACTGCGGCCGTCGCAAGCCGTCAAATGAGCGGTGTTGTGTCGATGATTCCGATGTTTGTCACCCGGACTAAAATTAGTCTTGAGTATGTAATTTAGCCTAGGCTAAGTTTCCTCCCAGATGACGAAACTACGGATCAACTCTTT
>JBDTNJ010000266.1:0-4661 GCA_039933825.1 Luteolibacter sp. | reverse complement strand
AGCAGGGTTTTGAAAGCCGTCGGGTCTTTGGAAAAGAGAGCTACGTGGAGAGCGGAGATTCCTCCCTTTCCCTTTTTCCCTAATAATCTGGGTTGGGATTTTAAAATCTGGCAGACAATGATCAGTTCTCCTTTCTCTGCATGAAACATGAGGGAAGAGATTTTTCCATCCGGAAAGTAGTCTAAGCCAAGTAAATGCTCTGCTCCCCCTGTAATGGCTCCTCCTGTAACGACGCTGTCCGCCTCGCTGGTCAGATGACGTTTTACCGAAAAGGAGAATACAACAATGACTGTTCCAATTACCAAGAAACCGACGATGACAGCGAACACGGGAAATTTTTCGGAAGATGTTAGAATAAGTGACTGTCCGCATTCTTGACACGAGTGCATACCTTCCGATGCGGCCAATCCAGCCCGACCGCATTTCCCGAAATTCACACATGTGCTGGATGTTCTCCTCATTTTTTGTGGCAAAATATCACCTGTGCATGACGAGACGGGCGTAACTTTTTGCCACTTCCTCCGGAGTAGTTCCGGTAATTTCGCCAATGCGAGCGAATGCTTGTTCACGCCAGAGGTTTTGCTGTTGGAGAATCTTACGATTCTCAATATCCAGAGAGTCACCCGGTTTCAGAAAACCGGTGGGCGTTTCAGTGGCACTACCAGAATTCAACCAAGACAAAACCATGGATTGATGTTCTAGCATCTTTGTCTTCAGCGATTCAAGTTCCATAGGAAGCTTTGGAATCGAAGGTGGGGATTCAATCGGAGCTGACGACGCGGGGGCGGGATACGGCAGAGTGGAAGGTCCTGTCATGGGGCGCTTGGACTCATCAAGTGCAACACCCACTCCTACAGCTGTTCCGGCAAATCCCAGCGCGGATGAAATGAATGGCCCTAGAATTACCACAATCGGCATGACAATCAGTTGACAACTTAGAAGAGCTAATCCGTGACCTACTCCCCCCTTGGAAAATACCATCACAGTCATGATAAACGCAACTAGCATCATCGGTCCCACAATGAACCATGAGGCAAACCCAAGTATGGGGATCAGAGCTATCACCGCAACCACCGCCATCAGAATCCAAGCCACTCTGGCTTGCACCCGATAAGGTTTATCTTGTATCATCGAACTCAAATTTAAATCCGAGTCTCCCGGTTCCGGCATGAGTGTGGGGTCCATGAAATGAATGGGCTTTTACATCGAGCTCGCGATATAGCGGTTGAGTGCAATGTTTTCCTTTTCCAGTTTGCGAATTTCTGCCTGCGCAGAAGCGTTTGCTAAATTCGGATCTGCCGTTTTCAGTTCTCGGATACGCGCTTGGTTAGAAGCGATCTCGGCTTTGATGCTTCCGCGCTTGTTCATTTCTGCCGCATATTGGGAGCGAGCCACGTTCGTCTGCTGATTGAGGACCGCCGTCGTTTGGCTGGCGGGGACACACCCAAATAAAAGTATAACATTTATCGGAGAAATAATAATCAAGTATCGAGTTTTCATGGATTATTTTAAATTAATAAACAATTGATTGCTCTACCACAGCAGCCATTGAGGCCAGTGCCTTTTGTTGCTGAATCATATCATTCGTGCAGGCTTGATATTTTTCACGCGCACCACTGGTACCTTTGCCCCAATTTTTGGTTTCCAACGCTTTCTTTCGCATGGCGATGGTCGTGTCCGCGTCCCTATTGTAAGACACCGTTTGGCTTTTAAGACTTACAAGTGCAATCTTCCGCTCGCTGGCATCTTTGATTGCTTTTGCCGAAGTGATTTTTCTTTTCAATCCTGCGTTGAATGCTGCAAGTCTTTGATTTTCCTGCCGTGCCGCCTTTACCAGCTCACTTGCCTTGTCGCGAGTCATGCCGGCAGATACCATCTCTTGGCCTTGTTGTTTGCCTTTCTGATGGCCTGTCCCAGCACCTACGACAGCGCCACCAGCAATACCTATTGTAACATCGCGCCCCATCTGATCTTTATCGTGATGATTGATAGCTCCATAAACAGCACCCAATACCCCGCCTGCCACAGCTCCGGCAACGGCTCCAATCGCCATTCCGGACAAACTAGTTTCACGAAGAATTTGCTTTTCCAGAGCTGGATTCATTGGCTGGGTTTGCACCTGATAGGCCGTGTTTGTCGTTGTGCAGGAATTAAAGAGAAAGCTTCCGGCACAAAGAAGGGCGGTTGCAGTGAGACGTTTGGGTCGCTTGATAGTAGTGGTGTTTTTCATGGTGATAGTGGAAATGAAATGTGAGCATGAGCGCCTTATCTCAGGGAGGGCCAAACTTCTTTAAGAAGTGCATCCACCGAGAGCGGCTGGGCAGGAGCGACATCATTGGTCTTTCCGAGGCCGGAGAACGCGAAATACAAGCCTCCTCCTATTGCGATGAGCGCCACCGGAATTGCGATTTTCAGCAATAATCCTTTCTTCCCTCCCTCGCGAACCGCTTCTAGCTTGCTTCGGCAGTCTGGATCCTCGGGATTACGGGAGCATGTGAAATCTGAGTTCACTTCGAAACATTCGCCGCGATCTGCTCGCGGACAGACTCCAAATTGGACACACAGATGTTTTGCCATGACGGGGGTTATCGTTGTTCGAGATAGGATTCTGCGGAGGCGACAGCGGTTTCGTAAGTGCTACGACGCTTGTCTAAGGAGTTGGGAATGGTCTGCTGCATTGCTATCAGACCTTCGTCGAGTTTCGCAGCAAGTTCTTTACGTTTTGCTGTATGGAGATATTCCCCCTCAAGGGCCGCCTGCACAGCATTCTGAATTCTGAATGCAACAGCAGGATCACCAGCTTCAGCAAGTTCCGCATCATTGGCGGCAAGATGGATCGGAGGCTTTTCTCGACCTCGCTCATCTTTTTCCACTAAGTAAAGTGCTTTGATTCCATTTTCGGGATCTTCCTGCTCGCGGACCATCCCCATTGCCTTGGCGAGAATAAGCCACGCTTGCATCTTCCGGCGGATCTCCTCGCCATCGGGAAGAAAGAGTGGCGGCCAGGAATCTGACGGACCTTCGCAATGGACTTCCATGCGCGTACGCGGCACGCGTGCGATCCGTTCCAGATATTTCCCCTTCAGCAGGGCGGTTTGCTTCACATAGCGCAGAGGGAAAAGATTGCGGATGGTAATGAGCGTGATCTCCGTGGATTTGGGATTTTCGTAGAAAGCCGGTGGAGATGAAAAGGCATCCTTGAATGCAGCTTCCAAATCGGCCCGAAAACTGGGATGGTCAGAACCCTTGGGAAGGAGAATGGCTAGGGAGGATTTCATGGAGGATTCGGAAGCTCCGGGACCGGTCAGCTTCTCCTGCATGGAATCGAGCCGGAGGTAGATCCCCGCACTGTCAGCAAGCTCCCGGGTAAACTCCTTCAATTGGAGGGGATTACCAGAGTATTTTGCGGCGAGAATGTCCACGATATTAGCACCCATCATTCTCTGGAGCCCAGGTTCGGATACTACCAAATTGTTGTGAGCTTTTTCCGCCTGCGAATTACAGACATCTTCTAAGATGTCCATCAACTGTCCACGGGTCATCTTCTGACGGAAAGTAGCGAACCCCGCCCGCTCCCCTAGTGTTGCCACGATGGTATCCCTGACCACCTTGGTTTGTGCACGTTGAATTTCCTCGTCACGGAGAAGCCTTTTGGTGAATTGACGGACGGCCGCAGGATCATAGAGTTTAACTACCTGATCCTTGAGATCCTGAACGTGGTTTTCCTGACAACGGGACTCAATGCGTTCCGCTAGGCCTGCAAATCGATTTTCAGAGGTCGAGTTAGTATCTCCCTTAACGATTTCTGACATTGATGAAATGTTAATCTGGACCGTATCGATGAAATCATCGATCTCCAGAAGCACCTGCTGGAGGAGTTTCGCCGCGAATGACCAGCTTTCCACGCGGTGCTTCGCTGAGTAATATTCCTTGTAACACTCCGCCTGCGCCTGAATCAAGTTCTTACGCTTACCGAAGGCGGCCGATAGGAAACCCACTTTTGCCCAAGTCACGCTATTCTCTCTGATCTTCACTGCGAGGGGAGCCGGAGCCTTACCAGCTTCGACCAACGCCCGAAATTTTGTAATTTGTCGGTTGCAGCCGTCCGCTTTTTCCACAAGGAAGTTTCGCAGTTCTGCAAGTAGGTGTCCAATGTCGAACATGGACCATTTTCCTGTCACCCACTGTTCCCAGAGGTCCGCCTCAAGTCTTTGGCGGATTTCCTTCGCCTGATCCTTGATGTCCCCTTCTTTCATTCGGAAGAAATCGAGAACGCCTTTTCCCCGCCAATTCGCGTTGAAGTGATTCTCCGCGAGCTGTGCGAGTTTGGGCATCCAAACAGAGTCATCGGATTTCATCGCGACCTGAAGGAAACCGTTGATGGAAGCCTTCCAATCATCCTCGATTCCGTGCCAGTTTTCGATTTCCTCGGCATGGAGGATACCGCGTTCCATGTTGAGATAAGAATCACTCATTCTCCAGCGCTCCTGATTGCGGGAGTCAGCCACATATTGGGCAAACGCCTCGTTGAGGGGAACATCGAGATACCCTTGCGTAGACGACCAGTTGTTAAACTGGAGCTGATAAATGGCCTGCCTAGCAAAATTGTAAGAGATGAATTCGCGGAGCAAAATAAGTTCTGTAAAAAGATCACTTATAAA
>JBDTNJ010000265.1:0-14700 GCA_039933825.1 Luteolibacter sp. | reverse complement strand
CGGATTGCTGGGAGTGGGCGGCGGCATCATCGCCGTGCCGATCCTGCTCGACCTCTTCAACGGGCTTGGCATGCCCGACGCGACCGCCACGCCACTGGCCATCGGGACGGCGCAAGCAAGCGTCCTGAGTGCGTCGATCACCGCAGGTATGTCCTTGTTGCGCAGAAGGAAATTTTTCGCGGACGCCGCCTGTTTCATGGCTGCCATGCGCTGCATCGGGCCGGTATCCTTCCAAACACTTTCATCGCTGCCGGGATGCTGCACGAAAACAACCACATAGCCTCGCGCCGCCCAGTGATTGCCGAGGTAGGGATTGTTATCGCGCGATCCGCCGAGGCCATGGGAAAACAGAATGACCGGCGCGGGGGATCGGGTTTCTGGCAGATAGACGCGCAATGGAAGGCTGCGATCGCGGCCGGCATCCTTCACTTCTATTTCAAGTGAGGTGATTTTCCCATCCGGGATATGAAGCGGATCGTAGGGGGCCGCAAAGAGCAGGCTGTGAGCGAGCAGGGCCAAGGTCAGAGCGAAAAACCGGAACGTCTTCATGGGTTTCCAAACCCACCGCCAATCAGAAAGTTTCGCATGATTCGGTGACCCGGCTAATAGGCGAAGCCAATTGCAAAATGGATCGTCCCGACCGGCTCGCCCGGATCTCGTGTCAAATTATACCCATACTCCAACCGCACCGGCCCGATGGGCAAGGCCAGACGCAGTCCAAGACCGGCAGCCACTTCGATATCGGCGGAGGTGAGTTCGTCATAGTTCGGGGAAAGCGCTCCCGCATCGACAAAGGCAACGGCCGCGACCGATCCTGTAAGACTGCGGGCGAGTTCTACATTGGCGTTCCACATCGCCTCGCCGCCGATGGGATAGCCATCGATCTCCGGTCCAAGTTCGCGCTCGGGGAAACTCCGGACGCTGCGGGCACCTCCATTGAACAGACGCAGGTCGATAGGCAGGTCCGTGCCATCGCCTGATGGAATGATCACTCCCCACTCGCCACCGATTCCGAGCTGATAGTTCTTACCGAGCTTATGATACCAGCCGCCGGTGAGCCCCGCTTGAAGATAGGAGGTGGATAGATTTCCAACGGCAGCGCCGATTTCCAGCGGCAATTCCGCATGCCAGCCGCGGGTCGGAAGAACCGGGCTGTCACGGTAATCGATGGTCTGGGTGAGGCGGAGTTTCGGGTGACCGTAAACGGTTTCACCAAGCTCCGCACCAGGCAAGCCATCACTACTGAGATTCACCACCGATGAGCCTGCGAGAAGATCGAGTGCGTAATGATCGCCAAATTTCCAGGTGAGCCTGCCGTCGATTCCCGTTTCAAAAGTGCTGTATCCCTCGCGACCATAGATCAACGCATAAACGCGGGCGGTCGCGGAAACGTCCGAGCCAAACAACCAGGGGTCGGTGATTTTTGTTTCCCCCAGAACGCCGCGGGAACTGAACTCGAAGCCTGAACTGAATCCGAGCAACTCGCCTAACATATTACGGTCCGCATACGTCACGCGAGTGATCAGTCCCTGATAGGAACCGAAACCAGCTGCCAGCGTGACCTCCTTCGCCTTGGCTTCCGTGAAATGGAGCGTGGCATCAATCGTGTTTTCGTCGACATCATCCGTCTCCGCGCTTGCTGACGAAAACGCACCGGTGGCGAGGAAGCCGCGCAGGTATTTATTCATCGCCGCCTCGTCATACCAATCGCCTTCGAGCTTCTTGACCCGCCTAGCAATGCGCATGGGATCGGTGCGTTCCAGACCATCAATGTGGATCTGGCGCAAGCGCACGCGCTTGCCGAGATCGATCGAAAACTCGGGGATGAAAAATGGCGAGGAAAGCGTGCGGCCCATCTGGATTTTCGCATCGGGATAACCATTGCTGGCAAAGGCTTCTTCCACGGCCGCGCGCATGGAACTCAAGTTCGCTGTCCGCGCCTTACGCCCGATAAACGGTTGTGTTGCGGCTCGGGTCTCCTCAATACCCCGTCCATCCGGGCTGGAAATCCTCGGGCTTGCGATTTCGTGTACGACACCGGAAGTCACTTTGACATCGATGTTCACAGCACCGGTGGCATCGTCCGTCTGGCGAGAGACCACGCTGGCTTCCGCCGACCAGTAGCCTTGGGCGTAAAGCTCCTGCTTAATGAAGGACAGCCCGGTTTCCACGTCCTCTTCACGAAAGGGTGCCGTCCCGGAGGCTATCGAACGGCCTTTTTCCGCCGGGGAGCTGTAAAGTTTGACGAATTTTTTCACGTCATCGTCGGGCAGGCCCTTGATCGTGACCACGCCTAACGAAAGACGAACACCTTCGTCCACCGTGAGCTGGATTTCGTCACTTTTGAGAATTTTCCATGCCACCCGCACGTCCGGATAGCCATCCTTGTGCATGACCTCGCGAAGAAGGAATGCGGCATCGTCCGCGCGCCAGGCGGCTGCGGGCTTTTCCCTGACATGGGCCAGCCTGTTACCAATCAATTCCAACAACTGACCCTCGCTTTTGCCACGCGATCCGGCGATTCGAATGGCTGTCTCCGCACCAGCGATGGATGCGGTGACGATCAAAACAGCGATGGAGCGAAACAAAAACATCAGCGGAATGATAGACGCCAAATGGCCATGACTCGGGAGTCCCCTTCCCCACCAATCCCTGCGGACACGAACCAGTGGTCGGTGAGGGTGAGGGTGGCAGTGGAAAAGGAATCACTCGAATATGGGTCGGATTCCGCGAGACTGAAATCGACGCGATCCAGCAACCCTAACAACGGACGAAGCTGTTTGCCAAACCGGAAACGCCCGCGCCGGATTTCCTCCGCGAGAAGCTGCATGGCACGGGATGACGCGGCCTGAGGATTTTCCAAGCCACTGGTGGTGGTGCCAGTGGCAAGCAAGGTCATGATCTCATTATCCGGCAGCGGCGGATTCGAGGTCAGTACGAGCTGCGGGTTCGACATCCGGCCATAGGCGTAAACGGTAATCCGATAGGGGCGAGGCTCGGCGGTGCCACGGATTTCAAGGATCGGATCAAACCCGGTGGCAGGTGTGAAACTGACCGTGCCGGATGGAACGACCAGCGTGCTGAACGGCAGCGTGGCGCGAAATCCGGTGATGCGCATCGAGCCGTCCGGCAGCGGATTGCCAAGGGTGCCGCCCACGCGAATGCTGCCATTGACTTCGCCCGTCGCTAGATTTCCGCGAATGAGAAACGGGTCCTGCGTGCGGACGACCACGTTCACGCTCCAATTGCGAAATGGCTCGGGCATGGACGCCCCCTGGCTTTTCGGCGGATCAATTTTCGGCAGGGCCGCTGCTGAAGGCGAATTGAACGGCGTGCCGATGGGCAGCAACTCAATATCCCGATAGAACACACTGTCCACCGCACCGATGCTGCCGGAAAGCGCCGCTTTCTCCCACGGGCCTTGCAGCCGGAGATCAAGGTTCGCGCGGAGGATGAGCAGATCGTTCCGCTGCAATGGAAGATGGTCGCCGCGCAATTTGAAATCCAGATTTCCCGGCTTGCCCGCATTCATGGCCAGCGAGCCATCGCCTATCAGCGTGCCACCGGCCACTGTCGTCTTGAGGCTTTTCAGAGTAATCTTGTCCAGCGCCAGACCGATGGAGACTGTCAGATTCTCGATGGCGGGAAAGCGGTCGTTTTTGAACACGAATCCGCCGCCTGTGAGATTGAGTTCCCCTTTCACCTCGGGTTTACCGAATGTTCCTGCCGCCACCACATTACCGGTTAGGAATCCGCCCAGCTGCCGGGCCTGAGGAACCAGTGTGGTGAACCGAGAGAGATCCAGACGCGGCAGATCGACACGGGCGTCGATCGGTTCATCTGCCAGCAACTTGGGGTCCTCCGCCCAATCCGCCGGACGGAACGGCAGATTCGCCTTCATGACGGCTGCCGGAAAATCGGGTGCGGTGGCGGTGGCATCGATGACCATTTTCCCATCGCTGCCCTTGAGAGTGAGTTTCAGATCGGCTGGCGGGAGTTCCGGCTTCGCCGGTGAGCGGAGATCGCGGGCTTCAAGCGTGGCATCGACGACCGGCTCAGCATAGGTGCCGGAAATCTTGAGATCAAGCTGCCCCGTCGAGCGCGGGTCGATCTGTCTTGCCGCAGGCAGCCATTCCTTGAGCAGTCCCAGCGAGAGCACGCGGGACTTGATGGAAACCTCTACCGGACGGGCGTCGTTGGCTAACATTTCCCGCCATTTCGAAAAATCCTCCGGCACCGGAAGCTTGGCGGTGCCCCCGGCGATTTCATTCCTCCCATCGTTCCAGAGGAAGTTCCGGAGTTCAAGCAACCCACCTGCCAGAACAGCATCGAGTGCGATGGTCTGGTCTTTCGATTGCAAGCGCAGGCCCTTCGTCTGGAGGCTGCCGGGCCAATCATAGGTAATGCCACCAGTGGCAGTGATCGGCGGGACGGCCTCGCGCGACCAGGTGGCCTTGGAGAATGCGACCTCACCGCGGTGTCTTTGGGTCTTAATCTCACCGCTGCCACTCCATTTACAAGTTAAATTAGCAATACCACCGGGCTTCACTTTAACAATAGCGAGCCAAGGATCGATCCGGGTGTTTGTAAAATCTTCCAGATCCAAAGTCGCCTGATAGGTCGCCGGCTCAATCTGATAGGTAGCGGCCGCTTTCAGCCCCTCCAAGGCGATATCAGCAGTGACCGGTTGATCCGGCTGCCAACGGCCTTTGACTGCGATGGGGGACGCGATTTTTCCATCCTGAGGCTTAAGAATTATATCCACATCGGCGGCTTGCGCTTTATTTCGGGCGATAGTGAGATTAAAATTCCCATCGAGTGATGATGGAGGAACGGGAGCTTCGGGATCGATAGCGGGGATGCGTTTCGCCAGCTCGGCGAGAAGGTTCGGGATGCTAGCGATGTTAAAACTGCCTTTGGCATCGCCTAACTGGAACTGGTTGGCGCTTCGGGTGACAGGGGCTTCCGCATTGAGGGAAAGCGCGGTGTTGAGGGCTTTGATTTGTGCGACGAGCGTGGATCTATCGGAGAGAAGCGAGGCATCCACATTCACCTCCGAAGCGTTCCAATCCTTCCATGTGACGTTTTCCAAGAGGAGTTTCACATTTCCCGTCGCTGCTGTGGGATCGGGGAGAAGTCCATCCAGATCCACCGAAAGCGAGGTAAGGTTGGCGCTTGCGGGAACATCCACACCGAATCGCATGGCCGCTTCCGCAACCTGGAGATTTCCTTCTCTGAGGTCGATTTTCGCGGAGGCGAAACCGGGTGCGCTGTAGATGAAGAAAACAGCATCGTCCACGTGGACCTGCGTTTCGACCGATGGTTCGCCACCTGCGGGAAGCCGCATGACGAAGTCTCGCACGCTGACACCCGGATAGGGATCGAGGCGCGGAATGGAAATAGCGTCCGGATTCCACAAGACTGAGGATTTCCGCGCGGGCCACTCCTTGCTGCTGGGAATGGTGAGCGCGCCGAGTTCCAACAGGATTTCGGCGCTGCCGGGACGATGGGCGAGACTACTGTTAGCAAGGTTGAAAGCAGGCTTGCCATCGCGGGTGGCAGAGAGGCTGATATTTTTAAGATCGATAGAGACAGGGATGATCCGTTCGCGGACCAAGCGTAGGGTTTTCACGAGTTTCGCAAGATCGAGCGGCGGCGTTGTCTTTTCCTCCTTTTTCAGGCCCAGCCGGAGATCCGCATGCAATCCATCAATGGTAATGGTATCGACCTGGCCGTTGATGAGTTTACCGAGTTGATACACCGGTGTGATTTTGTCCACGGTGAGGGTGGCGAGATCCTTGTCCCCTTCCAAATGAAGAGCGGCAATGGAGAGGCCGCCTGTGAGACTACCCTGCAGGGTGAAGCCCCCACGGATGCCTGCTTTTCCGAGGAAATGCGCGGCGATTTTCGGCACGATCCACCGTACGCCCGGACCGTTTAGCCAAACAAGACCGAGAATAAAAAGCGCTAGAACGATCCAGCGCCGATACTTCCTGCGTCGTGCGGGACGCGGAGCGGGATCGGCAGCGGGTATTTGAGAATCTGGCAAGCGCGCATAACCTTGCCTCCCTGAGTCGCCGGGTCAATCGCAGGCTTTATCTGGAATTGCCAAGATCCGGCATTCCCCCTATCTCACCCGGCATGGAGCCAATTACCTTCACCCCGCTTTACATGGAACGCGTCTGGGGCGGACGCGAGCTTGAGACCGTTTATGCTCGCCACCTACCTGATCCCAAGCAGCCGTTCGGCGAGTCGTGGGAAATCGTAGATCGCGAAGAAGAGCAATCGATCGCGGATGAGGGAAACTGGGCCGGCACCACGCTGCACGATCTTTGGATGCACCATCGGGAGGAAATCTTTGGAGAGGGTTTCCAAGATCACCCTCGTTTCCCGATCCTGATCAAAGTGCTGGACGCACGCGACGACCTCTCGATCCAGGTCCACCCGCCGGTGCATCTCGCGACCGGTCTCGGTGGTGAGCCAAAAACGGAAATGTGGTTCATCGCGGATTGTGATCCGGGGGCGAAACTTTACGTCGGACTGAAAAACGGTGTCACCCGCGCAGATTTCGAAAATTCCATCACCGATGGCAGTGTGGCGGATGTCGTGCATGCGATCACGCCACAATCCGGGGATTCCATCTTCATCGCATCAGGCCGCCTGCACGCGATCGGTGCTGGATTCCTGATTCATGAAATCCAACAGAACTCGGATACCACCTACCGGGTTTTCGATTGGAACCGCCTGGGCCTCGATGGCAACCCGCGGGAACTTCATGTTTCAGAGTCGCTCGCCAGCATCGACTTCGATGACTTCGAGCCGATGATGGACACGCCCGTTGGAGACAATCTCGCAACCTGTGAGTATTTCAAAACCGACAGAAAATCGCTGAAGAGTGGCGAAGCGCTCACCAATCCGCATCCCGGGCGATTTTCGATTCTATCCGTCGTGGAGGGCGAACTCGAAAGCAAGGGCGGGCGACGCTTTAAGAAAGGGCAATTCATGCTGCTGCCACGCGATGGCGCACCTTTGACGGCGGTGGAAGACTCGACAATCCTACAGGTGACGCTGCCGAGTTAGCTTACTCGCCTCTGGAAATTTCTATCACCATCGCGCTGCACGGGCTTAGGTCCGGCAGCGCAATTCCTTCTGAGGCAAGGACTTCTCGGGCAGCGCTTGCAGACCATGAGGAATCGAGGCGATCAGTAAATTTCCACGTTTTTTCATTCTGTCTGCCCATGAACTCCCACGCATTTTCCGGAATGCTGATTTTCAAGTTGTGGAGCGTTTCAGAGCCGTTGAAATTCGCGACAACGAGGAATGATTGGCCGCTTCTCGGATCATGGCGGAGAAATGCGTAGAGCCAGTGACCAGATACGGTTTCATCCCCTACCCTGCCGAAATGCGGATTCTCCTGGTTCGCGTGATTCAGGCCGTAGAACTCACCGGCAGTGAATGCTGGTGCCTGGGTGGCACGGATCAATTTTCCATACCATTCGCGCAGGGACTTCTGATCATCACTGAGACGGCCGCCGTCGTATTTCCCGCCGTTCACCCATTTGGTGAACTCGGGCATCGACCAATAATCAAAGATTGTCGTTCGCGCGTCGTCGCCGCCGAAGCCTTCAACACCTGCAGCGGGTTCGCCGACTTCCTGGCCGTGATAGAGCATCACCGCGCCGCGGCCCATCGCGAATAGAACTGCGGAAACCGGGCGACCCACCTTCATGCCGAGTCCACCCCATTCCTTCGGGCTGGCGAGGCGAACTTCATCGTGGTTCTCGCCGTAACGCAGGGATTTGTGGAAGCGTTCACCGGTGAAAGTGAGCCGATCCAGATCATTCGCCCATTTTCCGGAATCATAGATGCCCTCCAGCGCATCATACGACGGATCATCATAGACGGCATCGAATCCCGCTTTCAACAATTCATCGAGAACGTGACCATCAGTTAGTTTGGCCGGATCGGTGTCGTAGGCTTCTGCGGAGAAGAACACATCGGCCTGGCGGCTGCGGGCGCGTTTAACGGACCAGCGCCAGAACTCCATCGGGATCATGTGCGCCATGTCCGCGCGGAATCCGTCCACGCCCATGGCCTGCCAATAGGCGAGGATTTCGTCCATCGTGCGCCAGGTTTTCGGCACTTCTGAGAGAGAAGCATCCGGCTCAGGGAGCGAAGATGTCGCACGGCCGGTGGTAAAATCGTGGCCGTAGTTGAGTTTCACGGTTTCATACCAATCGTTGATGGATGGAGCCCATGAAATGACGTTGTTTCCCGTCACGCGGCCGAATTCTGATTCGGCGGGGAAAACTCCATCACAGCCCGGCAAATGTGCGGTCGGCAATTTGAGCGGTGGACCGCCGCCGTCATCGCTCGGGCGGAGATAGTAGAAATGATTGTCTCTATCAAAAAACGCACCGCGCTTGTCGCTTTTCCCAAAGGACGATTCCGGCTTCACGTCAGAGTCGTAAGAGCGTGCGACATGGTTAGGGACAAAGTCGATAATCACCTTGAGCTCATGCGCGTGGCAACGACCGAGGAGCGATTTGAATTCCTCCAGTCGCTGATCGGGATTCATCGCGTAATCCGGGCAAACGTCGAAGTAGTCCTTGATCGCGTATGGGCTGCCGGCGATGCCTTTCAAAATATCCGGATCATCGGCAGGGCGATTCGGATAGACCGTACCGCTTGCCTGTTCCAACACTCCGGTCAGCCAGATGTGGGTGAAGCCCATTTTCTTAAGTGAAACGAGTGCCGCGTCATTGATCCCGTTGAATTTCCCGCAGCCGTTTTCCGCAAGCGAGCCGTTGGTTTTCCTCGTCTCATTGGTATTGCTGAAGGTGCGCACCATGAGTTGATAGATCACGGGTCGCGCGGGATCGGCGGCGTGGCTGCTTGCTGTCATCACGGCCATCACAACACCGATCACGCTTGTTTGCCAAGTCATACTCAAATCCGATCGGGTGTGGATTTTATGGAATCATCTTTCACCAGCAGAGTGAAACCCGCGGCGATGAGCAAACAGACGCCGCCAATGACCACGGCGGTGAGGCGGCTGACGCCTTCGAAATTCTCCATCACCCGGCTCAAAACGATAGCGACGAGAATCTGTGGAATGACGATGAAAAAATTGAAAATTCCCATATAGACGCCCATGCGGTTGGCAGGCAGCGAACCGGCAAGCATCGCATAAGGCATCGAGAGAATTGACGCCCAGGCGATGCCAACACCGCTGAAACACACCCACTGAAGAATGACGGGATTCTTCACGATTCCAATCGATGCGAGACCAAGCCCTCCAGCGACAAGTGAGAAAAAGTGAATCCACTTTGCCGAAAAAATCCGCCCGATATACAACAGCGCCATCGCCGAAAGAAAGGCAACGAGATTGTAAACCGCAAAGCAGTTGTTTGCGAGATCGATGCCGTCCTTATAAAGTTTCGAACTCGTATCGGTGGCCCCCATGATGTTTCTAGCTACCGCGACACTGAAGAAAATCCACATGCAGAATAGCCCCATCCATGTGAAAAACTGAACGAAGGCGAGTTGTTTCATCCGGGATGGCATTTGCTTGAGCGCGTCGATTATCTCGGCGAATCCACTCATTTCATGCGGTTTTTCATCCGGGTCAGGCGGATACTCCTTGGTGGTGAAAACCGTCCACAATACCGCGAGGATAAACACCACCGCCCCTACGGTGAACGCCACATGCACCGTCTGCGGAATCGCCTGTCCGGCGCCTGTTTCCGCGCTGACACCGCAGTAGTCCCTGAGCAGGCCGGGCAATTTCGAGGCGATCACCGCGCCCGCGCCGATGAAGACGGATTGCATCGCAAATCCCACCGTCCGTTGTTGCTCCGGCAGCAGGTCGCCGACAAAGGCGCGAAACGGTTCCATGCTGATATTGGCCGACGCATCGAGAATCCAAAGCAGCCCTGCCGCCATCCAAAGAGTGCTGGAATGAGGCATGATCAGGAGCGCCAGCGATGCCAGAATCGCGCCGGCGAGGAAATACGGACGCCGCCGGCCTAACACGGGATGCCATGTCCTGTCACTCATCGATCCAATGATCGGCTGCACGATCAATCCCGTTAGAGGGGCGGCGAGCCAGAGCAATGGCAGCGAACTTTCCTTCGCGCCGAGGTATTCATAGATGGCCGACATGTTGCCCATCTGCAAACCCCAACCGAACTGGATACCGAAGAAGCCAAATGACATGTTCCAGATTTGCCAAAACGAGAGACGGGGTTTTTGTGACATAGGTGTAACGGTGTTTTCCAAAACAGATCCTAATCCGTTCCCGTCCCCCCTCCGCAAGCACAGTCGTGCGAATGTAAACTTTTCCCTATCGCCGGCCGAATTCCATAAACCATCAGCGCGGATCGACATCGGAACCGCGTTTCGCCCGTTCTTCACGGATCACAGCGAGCGCATCATACAATGCGAAAAACATCACCACGCACGTGGCTAACGCGCAACCGCCCCACCAGAGCAGAAAACGCAGCGGGTTTTCTGCCAGCCAGGCACCGATCCCCCACAGCCCGATCGCCAACATCAGAACCGGCACCATCATCATACGCCCGAGCCATTTCCGCCGTTCCGCGCGGTTGTGAAGGATCGCCCGCGCCAAGTCGGTGCTGTTACCCCACGATCCTGGTTCCTGATCCGCCATGGTGAAGGTGTGTCCGGTTCAAGGCATGCCGAGCGGCCCGAGCGAATTCATATACCACTCCCAAAGCCTCCACGCTCCGAAAACCCACGCCGCAGCGCCCATTGCCAGAAAAGGCCCGAATGGCAATTGTTTGCCAAAACCGATCCGTCCAATCAAGGCCGCGATAATCGCAAAAACCGAGCCTGCGAACAGCGAGAAAAACACCCCGGTCCAGCCGAAAAACGCACCGATCATTCCTAGCAGATGCACATCCCCCATGCCCATCGCCTCGCGTGGGATTACGGCGGAGATCGCGGTACCGTCCAGCGATTTCATTTTTGTCAGGTGCACAATCGTTCCATCCGGCAGTTGAATATCAAACTCACGGATAGTCAATGAACCGCTGCCCATCGACTCGCCATCCACGCGGATGTCATGCGTTTCGACCATCAAACGGTCTGTCTTTCGCGAGAAAATGTCCCACCACGCGATCGGCTCACCGTCGATTACAAAAAGCATCGGGTCCTGGTCGCCTTGCGGTTCCTTCAGCGACCACTCGACGGGCTTGTCAAACTTAAGCGCCTTTTTCCCAAAGGCCATTTTCCCAAGCTCCACGATGAACCAAAGCCCTACAAAACCCACGATCCAGCCGATTACGCCATGTTTCAGACCAGAGAGCCAGTTCCCCGCCTCGCCCGCCAGAACAGGCAGCTTTGGATAGGCCGCGCAGGCCCCGAGACCAATGATGGAGCCCGCCCAGGTCAGCGAAGTCGGGATGATCAAATGCTCGGCATCGATAAAAGTGATCGCCACTAACAAAGCCATCAGGATCCAGATAAAGATCACCACCTCCACGGCGGGGACCTGCTGGGCAAAAAGCCACCAGACCACCGTGAACAATACCGCCGTCAGCAGCTCCACGCCGAAATAACGGAACGCGATCGGTGCCTTGCACTCGCGGCATTTTCCCCGCAACCAGAGCCAACTGATCATCGGGAAATTCAGCCACATCGGAATCGGCTTCCTACACAGCGGGCAGAACGAGCGCTTCGGATCATTCACGGACAAGCCGAGGGGCAACCGGTAGATCACGACGTTTAAAAACGAGCCGATGCAGCCTCCAATCAGGAATGCAGGGATCAACC
The DNA here is from genome assembly GCA_039933825.1 of Luteolibacter sp. GTDB lineage: Bacteria > Verrucomicrobiota > Verrucomicrobiia > Verrucomicrobiales > Akkermansiaceae > Luteolibacter. The sequence continues at coordinate 2,904 of JBDTNJ010000265.1, read as the reverse complement.
AGATCCAATGCTCGAACGGTGGGTAAAATGGGGATTTGAACAAGGTGCCGCAATTCAAGCCACCCGCGCCCGCATGCCAAGAAGAAATGCGGCACTGAGACATCAAAAGCAGCGAAACGGGACGCGAGTGGATTCCAACTGAAGACTGACGATGTGAACTTGAATACGCAAATCACAGCCAACCCTCAAGGTAGGAGCGGGCGGCTTTCGCACGCTTACAATTTAGGAGGTGAAGTTCCTTCAGATCCAAAAGACAAGGATCGATCGGATTTTACAAACTCCAAACCATAAGAGATGTTCGCTTTTGCGAGCGCATCCTTCAGTCCGGATAGGGCATGATGCGAATCCGGGTAGAGATACAAGGTAACGTAGAGCCCTTTGTCTGCTGCTTCTTTGAGGGTCACTGCCAGTTGCTTGTCCGTGCTTGGCAAAGAAATGCCACGACCGCGTATAGGTTCTGCGCGAAAGCCATCACTCCCCGAGCTGGGAGTCCGGTGGACCGAGTCATTCGCTCCGAAATCGGTGCCGATGGCCAACGGATAAATGGCATCATAACGGAGAATAATTGGAAACGGCGAGTTTCCCGAGGACCGCTCCCTCGGGAAACGAAGCAATTGGCTTTTGCCTTTGGCGATATTCGTGGACTCCTCATGAAGGTTTGCACTGCGTTGCTCCAAGAAGCGAATCTTTTCAGCTGCTGCATTTTCAATCCCCTCGGAACTGGATCGTTGCAGTTTAAGTTCCCTGAGTCTTTCAGAAAGCGCCTCGGGATTGCCTTGCGCAACCAAGGCCCGCGCATCCGCTTCACTGGATTCCTGATTCTGTTGATCCTTGTAATCATTCCGCCAGCGTTCATGAAGCTTGCGTAAGGAGTCGCGACGCATTTGGAGCTCTGCCAACTTCGGATCCGTCGAGACCTCCAGGCGAGCTATTTCCGATTCAAGACGAATCATCTCCTCGCGGGCCGTTATCGTGCGGCGCTCAAGCATTGCGGCAGAGGCTGTCTCAGAGGGCGCCAGCGGGGATTTCATTGTCTGCCGGGGAATAATCGCGAGCAAACAGGCAATGAGCACGATCCCACCAAACACGTTGCAGAGCGTGTCTAGCAGTAATTCAAGACTGTCAGAATCAGAAGCCCCTTGAAACCTCCGTTTCATTAGCCATCCTCCTTCCCTAACGAAAGCTCCGCGTCCTCGTCTATCGCATCATATCCGACTTCGAATCCGGAGTTTTTAACTGCTTGCCGGAGTTCTTCAAAACGGGCTGCTCCCGATGGGCGGAAATAGAGAACAAAGTATTGATCCTGCTTGCGGAAATTCTTGATTTGCACGTAGAAATCCTGAAGTGATTTTAGCTCGATGGGTTGTGGTTTATCGAAGCGCATAATTCTCATGCGTCCTTCCCCCACATCAATAATCACCGGTTCTTTGGTCGTATCCGAAAGCCCGCGAATCAATCTGAGTTTTTTGTTTTCAAGTCTTGCCGCTGCTATCATCGCTTCGAGTTCCCGGACTTTTTGTTCAAGCTCCATCATTTTTCCGCTTGCCAGACCTGCTGAATGGGATGAACGCAAAATTGCATCCTCGCACTCCTTGATCTCTTCCCGCAGTCTAAGGATTTCTACCGCTTTGCTTTTAACGCTTGCGATCGGTGTTGAATCGAGCGGAGTCCGTGCATCAGATTGCGGACGAGACACCATTCCCGAAATCTGATCCTCAAGCTTCGCTATTTGGGTTTTGATCTCTGATTCCGACTCCGTTTTGCGCGATGCGCTCTGTAAGAGCTCAAGATGCTCCTTCATTTCCTGCATCTTGATTTGAAGCGTTTCGAGATCATGCTGGTTCACATCCGCTGGCTCAGAATCTCCAGAGATTTGCTTGTGATCAGGGGATTCTGTGACCCGGTCGATTTGCAACGCAAGCATGAGTGCAATGACAATCAAGATGCCGGTCACCGACATGATGATATCCTGAAAGGAAAAAAAGTTTGATTTCGGGACGCCACCCAGTGAACCGCGGATCGTATTCATGAGGTCAAGATGGAGATCCGGAATCGGTAGCTCTCAGCCTCAAGCGGCCGGCTATCTTCCTGTTGCAATACTCGTTACATGCATCAAGCCATTCGGCCTCACGACCTTGAAGGAAGGATACAATCAGTTGGAGAATCAAAGCCATAACAAGGGCAACCAGCGTGGTATCAAAAGCAGTGGATAGTCCTGCGGTAACGAGCGAGAGCGAGCTCTTGATTCCTTGGAGATTCCCATCTTGTGCCAGAGTAAGCCCAAACGCGCCGATCGCCTGCCCCAGTCCGAGAACCGTGCCGATAAAACCAAGAACCGGAATCGCCCACATCAGACCATGGACAAGTCCGTAACTTGCTGCCACCTGAGCTTCGTCATTCTCCGATTGGATTTTCAGGATCGCCGTGACGTCAGCGGTGTTGCCGATATTATCGAGATTGGATAGTGCTCGTTCGATGCGATTAAGGACTGCGAATTGCACCGGATTATCGACCATCTCATGGAGCCGGTGGAGGACACCACGGGCGGTTTCCGGACTGAGGCAGAATGAAGGATCGGCAGGCATGATGGGCAAATCAAATGCCTTGCGTTGAAAACCGATTTTTCGCGCTTTGATCCATAGTAAGCTGAGCGCCCAGAAAAAAAACGCGGTTGCGACATATTGGGTTGGCCCGCGTTCCAAGAAAATCCTCCCATAAGGTTTTGCAAGATCCCATGAACCCGAGATGAATACCAATGCTGCGAAAAACGCAACGGTGAGAAGGCACGCGATCAGGAAGCCCAGCAGTTTGTTGGGCGATGTGAAGCGACCACCGCGAAAGCCAACTCTTTGTTGAACAGAGCCGCTGGGCGGCGATTCCTTAATTCGGCGTTGAAAGGGGTGA
>JBDTNJ010000264.1:0-21266 GCA_039933825.1 Luteolibacter sp. | reverse complement strand
TGGGGAAACTACAGATCGGACTCATCCACGTGTTCAAGCTCACCGACCCCATCTGGGCGGAATACACCCAAGATGCCGAAGACCTTCATGCGAACCAGGCGGAAACCGCGCTGATGCTTTACCTTCACCCGGAACTGGTCCACATGGATCGCATACCAGACAGCGATGAACCCGACCGCACTGGCGGCAGCGTTTTTTGTTATCCCGTGGCCCAGACCAGTCTGAATGGGGTGACCGGGCATCCCTCACGCGCGACGGCCGCGCAGGGCGAGCGCTTGTTTCTCAACATGGTGAACGCTCTGTCAGAAAAAATCACCATCGCCATCGCGGAGCAACCCCCACTCGGCCCCGAGCATTGGGCGGAGATCAACCCGGTTCGCTATGATTGAAGGACCTTTCGAAGGCGGCTGTCTCTGCAATGCCATTCTCTATCGAGTCACTGGCCCCGCATTGCAGACCAGCTACTGCCACTGCGAAGACTGCCGCAAGGCCAGCGGCGCACCCGCAGTGGCGTGGACATTTTTCAAAACCGGCACGCTCCAGTGGCGGCTCGGCAAGCCAAAAATCCTCAATTTCGCGGGACGCGAGCGTTCCTTCTGCCGCGGCTGCGGCACCCCGCTGATGTTTTTCGATCCGGAACTGCCGGAGTTTTTCGAGATCAACACCTGCACGTTCGACGACCCAACGCCCCACGTTCCGAACGATCAATGTTGGGTGCATGATGAAATCCCGTGGGCCTCACAGCTCGCAGATCTACCGCGATACGAATTCACCTCGCCCCTGCCTCCGAGCTAAATGAATGCGCTGCCGGTTCAAGTTGATGCGGCGATAATTCCGCGATGGGTCGAAATTCCAGCAGGCAGCTTCCTCATGGGCGGCATTGCTCAAGACAAGTTTGTCTCCGCAGTGGAATTGCCACAGCACCTGGCCACAATTCCAAATTCGTTTGCGCTCGGGGTTTTTCCAGTCACCCGTAGCGCCTGGCGAAACGTGTTGGGTTCGCTTCCTAACGACCTTTCAGATCCTGATCTACCGATAACCTGCGTCACTTTCTATCAGATCGCCGAATTCCTAAATGCGCTCACGGAAAAATCCGGCACGCCCGTCCGCCTGCCCAGCGAGGCCGAGTGGGAATACGCCTGCCGCGCCGGCAGTCCGATGATCTTTCCCCAAGGCAGCTCGGTTGAAGCCGGAGATGCAAATTTCCTCTATGACGAAGCCGGCCAAAGCGTTGGCCCCGGCATGCCCACGCCGCTCGGGCGCTTTTCGGCAAATGCCTTCGGCCTGCACGACATGCTCGGCAACGTTTGTGAATGGACGGCGGACACGTGGCACCCGGACTTCCACAATGCACCAAACGACGGTTCGCCGTGGCTGATAGATGGGAAGCCCGAATGTCGCGTCATCCGTGGTGGCGCGTGGGACCAACTGCCACGGGTCCTTCGGGCTTCCTGGCGCGACTGGGCACCGGAAAATGCATGCTGGGACAATCTCGGATTTCGAATCGCATTCACACTCTAATCATTTATGGAACTTGCACTTTTCAAAACATTATGGGGCCACGTCGGCAGCCTCAGCGAGGCCATTTCCAAGTGCAAGGAAGCTGGCTTTCAAGGCATCGAGGCGCCCGCACCGCTTGATCTCGCCAAGCGTGTCGAATTTTTCGAGGCTCTGGAATCCGCCGATCTCGAGTGGATCGCAGAGGTCAGTACATGTACGCCACCGGGCTTCTTCGTGCCGCTACCGGGCCGCAGCGTGGAGGAACATTTGCAATCACTCGATGAAGCGGTTGTCCGCAGCCTGGAAGGTTCACCGCGCTTCATCAACACGATGGCCGGCTACGATGGATGGAGTGCTGCGGATGCGCTACGCTTTCACGAAGGGCTTGTCCGGCTTCAGGACAAGCATGACATCATCATTTCCGTGGAAACCCACCGCGGGCGTTCGACCTACAGCCCATGGCTCACCCGGGATTTGCTCAAGGCGCTGCCGGAACTGCGCATTACCTGTGACTTCAGCCATTGGTGTGTTGTTAGCGAGCGTCTCATCCTCGATGAGTTTAAGGACATCCTCGAGCTAGCGGCCTTACACGCGCACCATATCCAACCGAGAGTCGGCTACGACCAAGGCCCACAAGTGCCGGACCCGCGTGCTCCGGAGCATGCGGCGGCACTCGCTGCCCATGAACGCTGGTGGGCCAGTGTTTGGGATTCAATGGCTGCTAGAGGATTTACCCGCTTCACCATGACCCCGGAATTCGGCCCCGATGGCTATCTCCAGTGCGCGCCATTCACCCGAATTCCGGTGGCTAGTCTCTGGGAGATCAACCGGTGGATCGGCCTGAGGCAACGGGAGCGCTTTGCTCGGCATTTTCACACCAACATCTCTTCACCATGAGTCCCGACCAATTTTTGTTAGCCAATATCCTTGCGTGTGCCGACAGGCCGCGTGAGGAATCCTGTACGCTTCCTGCCGCCGCCTACACCGACCCGACGTTTCTCGAGTTCGAGAGCACCGAAATTTTCCACAAGGAATGGATCTCGCTGTGCCATGTCTCACAGCTCCCGAAACCCGGCGACTTCGTGCGCGTCGATCTTTGCAACGAACCGATGCTCGTGATGCGCGGCAAGGACATGGCCGTGCGCGTCCTATCGCGGACCTGCCGCCACCGCGGCATGGATCTGATGCCGAGCGGATTTGGACATCCTGACGAAGGAAACCAGCGCATCATCCTCTGCCCCTATCACCTTTGGAGTTATGACGCGGTCGGAAAGCTGGTCGGCGCGCCGGAAATGCAGCAGGCGGAAGGCTTCGACCGCAGCGAGGTCTGTCTGCACGAATTCCGCAGCGAGATCTGGGAGGGGTTCGTATTTGTGACACTCTCCAAGGAGATTCCGCCGCTCATTGAAAAATATGGCCGCCTTCGCGATGGGTTCGTTGGCAAGTGGAACATGGCTGATGGGGAAATCGTGTGGTCCGCACATTGGGACTGCGCTTTCAATTGGAAGATCCTTATCGAAAATTTCATGGAGGCCTATCATCACATGGGTGCTCACATGAAAACGCTCGAGCCATTCCTTCCCGCACGCGGCTGTTGGACAGAGCCCTTTGATCGCGAATTTTCCTGCATGCACCTGCCGCTCAAAGGCAACATGAAATCAGACATCCTTGTCTCGGGCGATCCCGCCACGCCGTTTCCTATTTTCCCAGGACTCGGTATCGAGGATTGTGTCGAATGGTCGATCTATCTGGGCTACCCGAACTTCCTGCTCTTCAACGCCCCCGACCGCGTTTACTGGTATCGCATCCTGCCCACCGGCCCGCAAACCAGCATGCTGATGACCACCATGATCGTGTCGAAGGCCGCAAAGGAAATTCCAGGCTTTGATCAAATTTTGAAACAGGAAGTCCAGGCAGGGATCGACTTTCACCTTGAGGATATGGAAGTCTGCACCGCCACCCAGCGGGGCATGAACTCGGTCGGTTATGCCCAAGGACGCCTCAGCCACCTGGAAGAAACCATCTGGCAATTCCAGAAATACCTCGCTGAAGTCATCCGACGCACCACTTGAAGCCGAAAAATAGTATGATCTTTTAAAAATTTCTTCATACTGGCGTTCGGTGTGCTTAACTCTTCCGCGATGGCAGACAACTTGATCAATGACGGCGTGAGGCGGGTAACCGTGTCGATGCCCGAGGAAACCTTTCAGGCGTTCGAGCGTCTAGTTGCGGAACGAGGATTTGACAGTCGGTCGCAGGCGGTTTCTGAAATGATCCACCAACACGCGGCCCAGCATCTCGGAAAAATCGGCACCGAGCTGATGGCGGGCACGCTTTCACTGGTTTACGACGAGTCGAAAAGCACCCTGCTGCGAGACCTTTCGCGAATTTTCCGCGAACACATCGCCGAGGTGATTTCCTCGCAGCATATCCTGTTGGAGGACGACCACGTGCTCGAAGTCATTTTGATGCAGGGGCCGGCCCGCACCCTGCGGGAGATCGCCAACAAGCTCGCCACCTGCAAGGGGGTGAAAACCGCCCATCTCACACTTACTCCCCACCTTATTCCACCCCTTCACGCCAAGGCTAACGAGAAACAGTCATGAATCCGATTTTCGAAAAAACACTGCACGGTGCCGGTATGTGGTCCGGCGTCGTCTCGCGCGGCAAACGCCTCCGCCTCACCGATCCCGACGGCGGTGTGAATGTCGGCATGCTGCTTTACAACGCGCTCGAACGCCACGAACGCTACAACATGCCGGACACGCTCAAGGGCCAGCACATCTTCTATCTGCGCTCGCCCTACTGCCTCCATTCGGACATGGGCCGTTTGTTAGCATCGATCACGCATGACAGTGTCGGCTGGCATGACACCGTTTGCGGCCATTCGGATGCCACCAGGGTGCTCGCAAAGTATGGGAAAAACGACTATCAGACCGCCCGCAACGAATGGAACCGCAATGGCCGCGATTGTTTCCTGATCGAACTGGCCAAATGGGGACTCGGAAAGAAGGACCTCGTGCCCAACCTCAATCTTTTCAGCAAAGTCGTCTCAGATGAGGAAGGCAAACTCTCCTTCGTCCCCGGAAACTCGGAACCCGGAGACAGCATCGAACTCCGTTTTGAAATCGACACCCTCGTTGTGCTCAACACCTGCCAGCACCCGCTCGACCCCGATCCGGTCTATCGCCACCGCCACGTGAAACTTGAGATATTCAACGGCCACCCGCCCAGCTCCGGAGACCCATCGCTCACCGTCCGCCCCGAAAATCTCCGTGCGTGGAAAAACAACGAAACCTACCACTCACTCCGATTCTAACGTTATGACTGAAAGCACTCTCAGACCAGAGACCGCCCTCTTCCGCGAAGTCATCCCTGCGGGTGACTGGTGGGTTCACGAAATCAAAAAAGGCCAGACGCTGCGCATCCTCGACCTCGAAGGAAACCAAGCTGCCGACACACTCTTCTTCAGCGCCGTCGATCCCACGGAGCGCTACAGCGCCGATCGAACTATCCAGGAACAAGCCGCTCTCTATCTAACTACCGGAACCAAACTGATGAGCACCGGAGGCAATACCCTCCTAACTATTACCGCCGACACTTGTGGCCGTCACGACACGCTCGGCGGCGCTTGTTCCCGCGAGAGCAACACCATGCGCTACGCCCATGACAAGGAATGCATGCACGCCTGCCGCGACAGTTTCATCCGTGGCGCGCAGGAATGGAACGTGGAACTGACCAAGCGCGACATCACCTGCAACATCAACTTCTTCATGAACGTGCCGGTCTCACCCGACGGGGGACTTACCTTCGCCGATGGCATTTCCGCCCCCGGTCGCTACGTGGAAATGGTGGCGGAAATGGACGTGGTTTGTCTGATCTCGAACTGCCCGCAGCTCAACAATCCTTGCAACGGGTGGAATCCAACGCCGGTCGAGGTGCTGATCTTCTAAAATTGGAGCGCGGAATTTATTCCGCGCGAAGTCCCCTTCAAAGCAACAGGCGGAATGAATTCCGCGCTCCATCTCATGAAAATTTTAATCGCAAACCGTGGCGAAATCGCAGCCCGCGCCATCCGCACTTTCAAAAAGCTAGGCTACACCAGCATCGCCGTTTACTCAGATCCCGACTCCGGCGCTCCGCACGTCGATCTAGCGGACGAATCGCACCTCCTCGGACCCGGACCTGTTTCTGAAAGCTACCTACTCAAGGACAAGCTCCTTCAAATCGCCAAATCTTCTGGTGCCCACGCCGTTTTCCCCGGCTACGGACTACTCAGCGAGAACACCGACTTCGCAAGAATGTGCGAGGATTCCGGTGTGAAATGGCTTGGGCCGACACCAGAGCAAATCATCGCTTTCGGTCTCAAACACGAAGCCCGCCGGCTCGCCGGAAATGCGGGCGTGCCGCTGGTGCCCGGCACTGGACTGTTAGAGAATGCCGAAGCCGCGATCATCGCCGCCAAGGAACTCGGCTACCCCGTCATGCTCAAGAGCACGGCGGGTGGAGGAGGAATCGGCATGAAGGTTTGCCGCGATGAAGCGGAATTGCTGCGTGAGTTTGAAAGCGTAGTGCGGTTGAGCGAGCGGAGTTTCGGTTCCGGCAGCGTGTTCCTCGAACGTTTCATTCAGCGCGGCCGCCACGTCGAAGTGCAGATTTTCGGTGATGGCAGGGGTAAGGTGTTAGCTCTCGGCGAACGCGATTGCTCGGTCCAGCGCCGAAATCAAAAAGTCTTCGAGGAAACGCCCGCGCCGGGCCTATCAGACAAGACCCGCGCCGCGCTACATGAAGCGGCGGTGAAACTCGGTGAAAGCGTGAACTACCGCTCCGCCGGCACCGTCGAATTCATCTACGATGCGGATCGTGATGATTTCTTTTTCCTCGAAGTGAACACGCGCCTCCAAGTTGAGCACGGCGTGACCGAACTGGTCACCGGCATCGATCTCGTCGAGTGGATGGTGCGCTTGGCACTCGATGAAACCTGGCAGATGCCGGACGCCGCACCTGAAGCCAATGGCTGCGCGATCCAGGCCCGCGTTTATGCGGAAGATCCGAATCACAATTTCCGGCCCAGCTGCGGACTACTCACGGAAGCCAGCTTTCCCGAGTGGACACGCTGCGATGGCTGGATCGTGCCAGGCACCGAAGTCAGCCCGTTTTATGACCCACTGTTAGCCAAAGTCATGGTCTGTGCGGAGGACCGTGCTGCGGCTGTCACCAAGCTCGAACAAGCGCTGGATGAAACAAAAATTTCCGGCATCGAGACGAACCTCCGCTACCTGCGCGCCATCGTCCGCTGGACACCGTATCTCAAAGGCGGCGTGGCGATGCGCGACATGGCCGATTTCGCCTATAAACCTAACACGATTGATATCATTTCGGCCGGAACGATGACCACCGTGCAGGATTGGCCGGGACGCGTTGGTTATTGGGAAGTCGGGGTGCCGCCGTGCGGGCCATTCGATTCCCTGTCGCTGCGCGCGGCAAACCGCTTGGTGGGGAATCCCGAAGGCAGTCCCGGATTGGAAATCACCGTGTCTGGACCCACGCTGCGCTTCAATGTGGCGACCACCATCGCTGTAGTCGGCGCATCCGCCTTGATTCTGAAAAACGGAGAACCTGTGGCGATGAATCAGAACATACGCATTGAGGCGGGTGACGTTTTGAAGATCGGAAGATTTGAAGGCGCCGGAGCACGGGCGTATTTCGCCGTGGCCGGTGGGATTGAATCGCCGGATTACCTAGGTAGCTGTTCTACATTTACGTTAGGGAAATTTGGCGGACCGTTCGGGCGGGCGCTGCTGCCCGGTGATGTCCTTGGGATCGCTCCTTCCCTCCCATCTCAAACCTCAAATTTAAAATTTAGAATTCCAGTCACCCACCAATGGAAAATCGGCGTGCTTTATGGCCCTCACGGTTCGCCCGATTTCTTCCTGGATGAAGACATCGATACCTTCTTCGCTACACGCTGGGAGGTTCATTACAATTCTGCCAGAACCGGCGTGCGCCTGATCGGGCCGAAACCGAAATGGGCGCGCACCGACGGCGGCGAGGCCGGACTCCACCCATCTAACTTACACGACAACGCCTACGCCATCGGAGCGGTCGATTTCACCGGTGACATGCCCGTCATCCTCGGCCCGGATGGACCCAGCCTCGGCGGCTTCGTTTGCCCGGTCGTGGTGGTGGATGCGGAACTGTGGAAACTCGGCCAGCTCCGTCCCGGGGATCGGATTGAGTTCGTTCCGGTGGATGAGACATGGGCTGCCGCCCGCCAGTTGGAGGTGGCCAATTTTCTCGCAGGAGACATTTCCGAGCTCGCCGACCCTGTTGAAAGCGGGCGCGGCTCCTGCTTCATCGATTCGTTTGGCGAGGGAGACGATTCCATCGTCGTCCGCCGTGCGGGAGACCGCTATTTCCTGATCGAATTTGGTCCGCATCATCTAGATCTCAAGCTGCGCTTCAAAGTCCATGTCGTTTACGAATGGCTGAAGGAACAGGCGATTGCCGGCATCATCGATCTAACTCCAGGCATCCGTTCGTTGCAGATTCATTTTGATCCGGCGTTGGTTTCACGCGATGATCTTTGGAAAAAAATCCGCGAAGGGATCTTTTCTTTACCACCTTTGGATCAGATCGAAGTGCCGACCCGGATTGTCCATCTGCCACTGAGTTGGGACGACCCGAGCACGCAGGAGGCGATCCGGCGTTACATGCAAAGCGTGAGCCCTAACGCCCCGTGGTGCCCGAGCAATTTGGAGTTCATCCGCCGCATCAACGGGCTGGAGTCCATTGCGGAAGTCTACCGGATTTTCTTCGATGCCTCCTATCTGGTGATGGGACTCGGCGATGTCTATTTGGGGGCACCCGTCGCAACCCCCCTCGATCCGCGGCACCGGATGGTGACTACCAAATACAATCCGGCACGGACGTGGACGCCGGAAAACGCCGTCGGAATCGGCGGTGCGTATCTGTGCATTTACGGCATGGAAGGTCCCGGCGGCTATCAGTTCACTGGGCGGACCATTCCGGTATGGAACCGCTGGCGCAAAACCGGGGATTTCCAGAACCCCTGGCTCCTTCGCTTCTTCGACCAACTCCGGTTCTATCCGGTGAGTGCGGAGGAACTGTTGCGATTGCGTGAAGAGGTTCCACGCGGACGCCACAAGCTGGAGATCGAGGAGAAGATCTTTCGCTTCTCGGACTACGAGAAGTTTCTCGGAGAACACCGCGATGAAATCGATGCCTTCCAAAGCAAACAACGCGCCGCTTTCGAAGCGGAAAGACAGCGCTGGGAAGAAGCCGGACTCTCCATGGACGCTCCTGCGGAGGCGGTGATTCCCGACGAAAGCGTGGTGATCCCTGATGGCTGCACCACTCTTGATAGTCCGGTGACAGGCAGCGTTTGGAAAATCGAAACCGTCGCTGGTGCCATCCTTCAGGCGGGCGGAACCGCGCTGGTTCTGGAAGCGATGAAAATGGAAATTTCATTAGAGACTGACGGACATGTCGAGATCGTGGAAGTGCTGGTGGCTGAAGGTGCCAGTGTCAAAGCAGGCCAAGCACTCGTGATCGTGAAAGTTATCATCAACTGACCCATGAAAATCAGCGAACTCAAACAACGCTACGCGGCAGGTGTCACCCCATCGACAGTGATCGAAGAGATATGGGAGAAAATCCAACAATGGAATGATCCCGCGATCTTCATCCATTTGCCTGAAAAATCTGTATTGCTAGATCTTGCGAAATTCGTGGAAGCCATGCCCGCGAGTCTTCCACTCTGGGGAATTCCTTTTGTAGTGAAGGACAACATCGATGTCGCAGGCTGGCCCACAACCGCCGCTTGTCCGGAGTTTTCCTATGTCCCGGAAAATGACGCGGAAGTGGTAAAACTGCTGCGCGAGGCCGGTGCGATCCCCATCGCCAAAGGGAATTTGGATCAATTCGCCACCGGACTCGTCGGCACCCGCTCGCCCTATGGCGCGCCCCGAAATGCGGTTGATGCAGAGTTCCTGCCAGGCGGATCGAGTGCTGGCAGCGCTTCGGCGGTGGCGGCCGGGCTTTGTGCATTTTCGTTAGGGACGGATACAGCAGGCTCCGGTCGGGTCCCTGCGGCATTTCAGGAATTGATCGGATGGAAGCCGACCCGCGGACTTTTGAGCAGCCGTGGCGTCGTGGCGGCATGCCGTTCGTTGGATTGTATCTCGGTTTTCACAAATGACACCGGGGATGCGGCGTTGGTGTCTGGAGTCGTAAGTGTGTTTGATGAAGCAGACCCGTTTTCACGCGAAATCAAGGGATCAGATCCGTTAGATAAATCCTTTCGCTTTGGAGTGCCCCGGATCTTGGATTTCGCAGGAGATACCGACACACCGGTACTTTTTGCGGACGCAAGAATGAGGATGGAAGCAATCGGTGGGGTGGCAGTGGAGATCGACCTAACTCCATTCACCGAAGCTGCGAAACTCCTCTACGAGGGCCCATGGGTCGCCGAGCGCTGGGCGGCTGTTGGAGAATTCGTGGAGAAGAACCCTGATGCCGTTTTCCCGGTGACGAGAACGATTCTGGAATCCTCCAAAAACTGGGATGCGGTTGCTACATTTCGCGCCCAATACCGGTTGCGGGAGCTGGCCCGCATGGCAGAAGGTATTTGGAAAACGATCGATGTGCTCCTGCTGCCAACCACTCCTCGGCTTTACACGGTGGCGGAGAATCTCGCCGATCCATTTGTGACAAACGCGACACTCGGGCGTTACACGAATTTCATGAATTTGCTAGACCTATCTGCCGTGGCGATGCCCTGCGGGCGCGCCCGATCGGATCGAGCGCCGTGGGGCGTCACGCTGGCGGCACCGGCTGGCAGCGATGCCGCTTTACTGGAACTGGCCGGGAGATTCTGTGGTGAATACTCCGAGACGAAACCAGCGCGGCAGCCCAAAATTCCAGTTCTCGTGTGCGGCGCGCATTTGGAAGGATTGGCGCTGCACTGGCAACTGGCGGATCGCGGCGCAGTGCTGCGAGAGAAGACCCACACTGCAGCAATTTACCGAATGTATGCAATGCCCGCCAACGGCACGATTCCGCCGCGTCCGGCCTTGGTGCGAGATGATGCTGCGGGAACTGCCATCGCGGTGGAAGTATGGGAACTGACACCTGCGGCGTTTGGCGATTTCGTATCAAAAATCCCCTCACCGCTTGGCATCGGAAAAGTCCTGCTGAAAAGCGGCGAGGAAGTTCCCGGCTTCATCGCGGAACCACGGGCCACATTGGGCGCTGAGGAAATCACGCAGCACGGCGGTTGGAGCGCTTGGCTCGAATCCCGCTCTGAAAAGTAGAAGGGTGATTTTCATAATTCCGGGTTGGCCACCCGGCATCCGGCCTGCCACAAACGTCGTGTGCCCGAGACCCGAATCCTCCAAGTAGCCGATGACGAAATGAAAGAAGCCGTAAGCGAGGCTTGTGTCTTGCTGCGTGCCGGTGAAGTCGTCGCCCTTCCCACTGAGACCGTCTACGGGCTCGCGGCCGATGCCTTTAATCCGGAAGCCGTCGCGAAAGTTTTTGCCGCCAAGGAGCGCCCTTCGTTCGATCCGCTCATCGTCCACATTGCCTCGCGGGGAGATTTGAAAAATGTCGCGGTCGTGCCGGAAGAAATCGCCGAAACGGTGAACAAACTAACCGCCGCGTTCTGGCCGGGGCCGCTCACCCTGATTTTACCCAAGCATCCCGATGTGCCGGATCTCGTCACCAGCGGACTGCCCACTGTCGCCGTGCGCCAAAGTGCCCATCCGGTTTTCCGGGCGGTCTGCAAGGAACTCGGCCACCCGATCGCGGCACCGAGTGCGAATCGTTTCGGCCGTATTTCCCCGACTTCCGCCTCTGCGGTGGTGAAAGAACTGGATGGCCGAATACCGCTCATCGTCGATGCCGGTGCCTGCGCGGAGGGGGTGGAAAGCACGATCATATCCATCGAACCTCGCGAGGGCAAAAAGCCGATTTTCAGACTTCACCGCGCTGGGCCGATCACCAAAGAGCAATTGCAGGATTTCGGCAGGGTTGAAAAAATCCGCGAAACCATGTCGAACGCACCGCAGGCTCCCGGCCAGCTCGCCAGTCACTATGCACCGCTCACGCCATTGATTCTGTTGGAGAACCCGGCTGATTTCACCCCCGAAGAAGGTAAAAAATACGGACTTCTCAGCTACACCGGCGAGGACGACAGCCCTTACGTCACGATGTATGATTGGGACGTCGTCGAGTCGCTCAGCCCCGGCAGCGGCAAGCTCGCAGAAGCGGCGATTCGCTTGTTTTTCGTGATGCGCCTGCTGGACGAAGCGGGTCTCGATGCGATCATTGCCGAGCCCGTCAGCGAGACCGGCCTTGGCGTCGCCATCATGGACCGCCTCCGCCGTGCATCTATCAACTTCAAATAACAACGACCTTTCATGAAAATCCACCTACTTACCATCGCATTTGCTTCATCGTCACTTGCCCAACAACCCGACTGGGAAAACCAGGCCGTCTTCCGGATCAACAAGGAAATCCCCCATGCGACTTCGATGCCATTTCCCACCAAGCAAGATGCCTCGACCAAAGCCCGCCTGGAGTCCCCGTGGTGCCAAATGCTTATCGGCAATTGGAAATTCCATCACGCCGGTAGCCCATCAGGAAAACCGGCGGGCTTTGAGGCCCCCGCTTTCGATGATTCCGCATGGAAGGAAATCCCCGTTCCTTCGAATTGGCAAATGCAGGGATTCGGTGCCCCGCTCTATACTAACATAATCTATCCGTTCGCAAAAAACCCACCAACGGTGATGGGGGAGCCACCGCAACATTATACAAATTTTCCTACCGAGAACCGCAATCAAGTCGGCTCCTACCGCCACAAATTCACACTGCCGGAAGCTTGGAAGGGTCGCCGCACGGCGATCACCTTCGGAGGCGTGGACTCGGCCTTCTACCTTTGGATCAACGGAAAAAAGGTGGGCTACTCGCAGGATTCACGGACCCCGGCGGAGTTTGATATCACGCCTTATCTCCAGGATGGAGAGAACGTGTTGGCTGCTGAGGTTTATCAGTATTCCGATGGTTCCTACCTTGAGGACCAGGACATGTTTCGTCTCTCCGGCATCTTCCGGGATGTCTATCTCTCCTCTACGGATACCATCGACCTGAGCGATTTTTGGATCAAGGCCGGCCTCGCCGACGATTACAAAACCGGCAAACTGAGCTTCAGCGCAAAAGTCGCCAACCACGGTGCTGCCCAAGCATCTGCCACCGCCTCCCTGACCCTTAACTCATCAGATGGCCAGTCAATCACGGTTCCTCCCGTGAGTTTCACCATTCCTGCCACTCAGAGCGCTGAGCAAAGCGTTTCAATCGACAACATTCCTAACGTGAACCAGTGGTCGGCCGAGGTTCCCAACCTATACGCCTATCAGATCGCCTTCACCGATTCCACGGGGAAAGAGATCGCCCATTACGCAGGCAAGACCGGATTCCGCCGCTCTGAAATCAAGAATGGCCAGCTTCTCATCAATGGCCAGGCGATCCTGATTAAAGGCGTCAACCGCCACGATCACAACCCCCGCACCGGTCACTACGTCACCACCACGGACATCCGTGAGGACCTGTTGCAGATGAAGCGCGCGAATATCAATGCCGTCCGCACGTCCCACTATCCGAATGATCCGGCGCTGGTGGAACTTTGTGATGAACTTGGATTTTATGTCGTCGCCGAGGCTAACATAGAATCCCACGGCATGGGCTACAACGAGCAATCCCTCGCCAAAAATCCATCTTGGTTTGAAGCCCATCTCGACAGGATCAAAAACCTGGTAGAACGCGACAAAAACCACCCCTGCATCATCATGTGGTCCATGGGCAACGAAGCGGGTGATGGCGAAAACTTTGTCAAATGCTCTGAATGGCTGCATCATCGGGACCCGTCGCGCCCGGTGCATTACGAACAAGCCCACCTCAACGCCCACGCCGACCTCTACTCGCCGATGTATGACTCCATTGATGCGTGTGAAAAATATGCCCGCTCGGAAGAGAAGAAACCCTTGGAGATTCAAAAGCCGCTGATCCAGTGTGAATACAGTCACGCGATGGGCAATTCCACTGGTAATCTCAGCGACTATTGGAAACTCTTCCGCAAGGAACGCCTGCTCCAGGGGGGATTCATCTGGGATTGGAAGGATCAGGGGATTCTATCCATGAAACACAAGATCGGCGATGTGGAAGATCGTTCGAAAAATGGGAATAAAGTTCGATTGCTCGGATCCCTCGCCACCGACGAAGGACTCTACGGCGGCAGCGCAGTAGTCGAGGCATCGAACAAATGGGATCTAGCTGAATCGATGACTCTTGCCGTCGAGGCCCGCCTTAACAATCCGGGGCCAAGCCAAGGTGGCCAGCCCTTGATCTCAAAAGGGAACAGTGCCTATGGACTCAAAATCGCCGAGAGTGGCGGAAAGCTGGAATTTTTCGTCCATTCGGGTGGCACTTGGCACAGCATCACAGCCAAACTTCCGGATGATGCGGCCTCCAAATTTCATACTTACGGAGGCACGTATGACGGCACCCAGCTTGTAATTTACATCGATGGCAACGCATCCGGATCGCAGCCATTCTCGGGTAAGCTGGATCGTAATCATTTCGAACTTGCAGTAGGCATCGACACCGAAGAAACCGCACGTCGCCTGAACGGTGCGATTCGCAAAGCCGCCGTCTATTCCCGTCCGATCGTATTGCGCCAGACACTCGAAGACCGGTCCGAGGCAGTTGTTCTACTCGACTTCACCAAGGACGCGGAGAAGCCGAAGACGCAGCGTTTCCTTGCCTACGGTGGCGATTACAATGACCGTCCGACCGATCGATCATTCTGCTGCAATGGAATCGTGACGGCCACTCTCGCTCCCTCACCCCAGTTTGAAGAAGTGAAAAAGGTCTATCAAAACATCCACACCACAGCGGTCGATGTCAGCACGCCGAATGTGAAAATCCAGATCCAGAACGAGAGCTTCTTCCGCAACATCGGCCCGATTGCCGGCTCATGGAAATTGATCCAGGACGGAGTCGCCGTGGCCGAGGGGAAACTGAATCTTCCTGAGATTCCAGCACAGCAAACCGCGCAAGTGGAGGTGGCCACGGGGCATACCCCGCTAACAACTAGCGAGTATTTCTTCCGGGTTCGCTACGATCTCACCGAAGCGACCGCTTGGCATCCCGCTGGCATGCCGATCGCCTGGGACGAGATTCCACTGCCATGGGGCAAACGCACACCGCCGGTGCCGGCGGATTCGGAAGCTCCTGCGAGCTTCACCGAAGATGCGACCGGCATCACCTTGCACGCCAAAAACCTGACCGCCGTCATCGACAAGTCACGCGGCATTCTGACATCGGTAAAATCGATCGAGCAGGAATGGCTGGTAGCGCCCCTTCAACTCAATTTCTGGCGACCACCCACTAACAATGACAGAGGTGCCAAGCTCGATCATACGCTGAAAGTCTGGCAGTATGCCGGAGTGAAAGCCACCGCCTCCAAGGTCAGCGCCACACAAGAGGGCAAGGACGTGACCGTTACCGCCGAGCTGAACATCCCAGCAGCGCAAAGTAGCGCGACCATCCGCTATCGTTTCACCGGCAATGGCCAAATCCTAATTGATACGGATTTCCAGGCCGCAAAGGACTTACCAACGATTCCACGAATCGGTTTCCAATGCGAAATCCCCAACAGAACACCACTTTGGAAGTGGTATGGTCTGGGGCCGCAAGAAAACTACGCCGACCGCAACTCAGGGGCTTGGACAACCGTCCACGAAGGCTCCGTCCCCGCGCTATTCCATCGCTACATCGACCCGCAGGAATCAGGGAACCGCTGCGGCGTCCGCTGGGCGACGCTTTCCAGCCCTGGCGGCGGCAGCAGCCTGCGCGTGGACTCCACGGGTGATAGCTTGCTAGAAATGAGCCTTTATCCGTGCGCTGCCTCCGATATCACACTGGCCACGCACCCGAGCGAAATTCCTCAGCGGAATTTCCACACGCTCAATCTCGACCACCGCCAATCCGGGCTAGGCGGCACCAATTCCTGGGGAGCCACTGCTTTACCTCAATACCAGTTACCCGCTGATAAAACCTATCACTGGTCATTCATGCTGTCCTTTTCCGAGACACCGGTGCCGCCTGCCGCGCCCATGAGGGAACTGCCAGTTCCCCGCTGAATCACGCACCCTTGAATCCCCTCGTGCGGTGCTGGCATCACAGCCATTTCATCCTGCGGAAAACATATAACTGGATGATCGCAATGGCAGCCATCACGCCCATCAGGACGATATAGCCATGGGGTTGATAAAGCTCCGGCATGTTCAGGGGCAATGGCTTCCCGTCGTCCGTATGAGGGGCGAAGTTCATCCCATATACGCCAACGAGGAATGTCAGCGGAATGAAAACCGAAGTGATCACGGTGAGCACGCGCATCACCTCGTTCGTCCGCAGGCCGACACTTGAGTGATAGAGTTCCATCAACCCCGCGCTGACTTCCCGGTAGCTCTCCACCAGATCCATCAGTTGGACCGTGTGGTCGTAGCAGTCCCGCAGATAGATCTTGGTCGTTTTGGCAATATAGATCGTGGTATCGTGAAGCAGTGAGTTCACCACATCGCGCATGGGCCAGACGAAACGGCGAAGCTGGGTGAGGCCGCGTTTGTGTTCGTGGAGTTTCTGCACCATGTCCCGGGTCGGGTTATTAAGCAGCCGACTTTCCAACTCGTCGATGTCCGCGCCGATTTTCTCGAGCACCGGGTAATAGTGATCAATGATCGAATCCAACAACGCATAAGCGAGGTAATCTGCCTTGGATTTACGGATCGTACCGCGACCCGATCGCAAGCGCTCCCTCACATGCTGGAACACATCATAGTCCGGCTCTTCCTGGATCGTAATCAGAAAATTCCTACCGAGGAACATACTCACCTGCTCACCGCAAAGATCCATTTTCTGGTCGTGATAGACCATTTGCGCGATGACGAAGAGATAGTCATCCGCCACCTCCGATTTCGGGCGTTGTCCGGTATTCAGGACATCTTCCAAGGATAATGGATGCAGTTTGAAATGGGCGGCCAGGCCCTCCAGCACCGCTAGATCTCCCAAGCCATCCACGTTGATCCAGGTAACCTTGTGGGGATCCAATTGCGCGATCACCTCGCCGATATCCGCGAATTCCCGTTCACTAAAATGACCCAGATCATATTCGATGACTTGGATTTTCGCCTTCGTTGCCTTTCCATCGACCAAATGAGGAACGAGGGTGGCCGGTGAGGAACCCGGAGCGGAACGGCGCTTCTTGAACATGGCCGGATGACATAGAAATAAGACCCGCCTTGCCAATCAATTATCGACTGGCCGGTCTCATTTCCCCTCATGGAACTTGTGCCGCACCCTCGTGCAATAAAATCACCCGCCAGCGGCATCATCCTCCCTGACCCGGTCGGCTTCTACCTTGGCTTCGGCCAATACCTCGAGCCTCCCGTGTTCCTCACACCATTTTTCGATGTAGGGAACCCCGCCGTAATCAAATGCCTTGATCAGCTCCAACAGTGATTCGATGCCGTTCATGGCCGATGCTGATCAACGAGTTTCAGGTATCTGCGGAGTTTCTCACAGCATTCGGATTCGGTCGCTTCCGGAAAACGCGCCGCGATCCCCGCGAGCGACCACTGGCAAGCCTCTTCAAACAAATCCGCACCCGCCCGGAACTTCATTCCCGGGCCATCACCCGCGCCTGCCGGACCTTCGCCAGATCGGCAAACCGGGCGTCACTCGCGATGTGATCCTCAACCATGGCGGAAGCTTCCTTGCTTCGTTGATCCGAGCCGGGCGTTGCAATATATCCGGTCACCGCAGGCGAGGCGTGCATCACGGCAGAGCCACCCGCACCCTGGCGAAGTTAGTGGCGCTGGTTGAAAGCCCTTCCACCACCACGCGCTCCCATTGGCTGTCGATGGGGGTGATGGTTTGCATGCCGCTCATTGGAACGAAGCCTTCCAGATTTGTAGAGCACTCAGCCGTGTAGATCAAGCCGCTGCCGATCCGGCGCAGATAGATCACACGCAAGACCGGTTGCACCCCGCTGTTGTCCTGGGCGATGAGTGGTAAGCCAGCGTTGCCAGAAAATGTCATTACCATTACATCCGGGCCGCTACCGTTCATATTGAAGGCATATTTCAGCAGGTTCGGAGTACCATCGCGGAACGGGTTGCTCAGTGGCACCGCATCATCCCCTAGCAGGCCGGCATCGCCAGCCCAGACGCTGAACGTCGGTCCTACGGCACCCAGTATCGCCTGAGCGATGAAAGGCGAAATAGTCGTGCCCGCGAAGGCGAAGCTTCCACCGATGAAAAGATGATTAGACGCATCCAACGTCAGCGCTGTGACACCACTGCTCAATCCCGTGCCGAGTGCGGACCATGTGCTGCCGTCCCATTTCGCGACACGGTTTGCTGCCACGCCGCCGACAGTGGTGAAATATCCCCCGGCGTAAAGGTTGCTACCAGACACCGCCAGTGCATAGACCGAGCTGTTCATCCCTGTGCCCAGAGGTGCCCAGGCACTACCGTCCCATTTCGCAATGTAGTTAGCCGCTACTCCACCCGCAGTGGTGAAGCTACCTCCGGCATATAGTTCACTGCCCCTGACCGCTAGTGTGACTACCGTATTTTCCATCCCGGAGCCTAATGCAGACCAAGTGCTGCCATCCCATTTCGCGACACGGTTTGCGGGCAGCTCATCCGCAGTCGTGAAATAGCCGGCTGCATATAGATCGCCACCATTTACTGCCAGCGCGGAGACACTGTCATTCGTACCCGTGCCAAGAGGCGACCAGGTGGTTCCGTCCCACTTCGCCACCCGGTTCGCAGGCGCATCGCCAGCGGTGGTGAAATAGCCGCCCGCATAGAGATCATTTCCACGTATGGTGATCGCAGAAACAGATCCGTTCATCCCGGTGCCAAGGGCACTCCAGTTGGCACCATCCCATTTTGCGATATGCTTCGCTGCCACGTCGCCTGCCGTTGTGAAATATCCTCCGGCGTAGAGGTCGCCGCCACTCACTGCCAAGGCGGCGATGCCGTTACCAATGATGCCAGTTCCAAGTGAAGACCAAGCGCTGCCATTCCACTTCGCGATGCGATTAAATGGCACCCCTCCGATGGTGGTGAAATGTCCGCCGATATAGACATCGCTCCCGTTCACTGCCACTGCTCTAACATCACCATTCATCGCAGTACCCAACACAGACCACGCGCTACCATCCCATTTCGCAATGCGATTCGCCCCCACCCCTCCCACAGACTGGAAATCTCCGCCCGCATACAACACACCGCCGTCCACAGTGATGGCTCTTATGCTCCCATTTCCCTCGGAACCTAGTGCCGCCCACGCGCTCCCATTCCACTTCGCAATGTGGCTGGCCGGAACTCCACCCGCCGAGTTGAAATCTCCTCCCGCATAGACATCGCTGCCGATCACCGCCAGCGCTCTGACGTAGGAATTCATCCCCGTGGCTAATTCCGTCCACACTGTGCCGTTCCACTTCGCGATGTTATTTACTGTCAGGCCGCCTGCAGTGGTAAAATCCCCCGCTGCATAGACATCACTGCCGCTTACCGCCAGAGCATACACGAAATTTCCGTTGATGCCGGAACCCAGTGCCGTCCATGTGCTACCGTTCCATTTCGCAATGCTTTTGGCTGCCACCCCCCCCGCAAATCCGAACTGCCCTCCGGCGTAAAGATTCGTGCCGCTCACCGCCAGCGACTCGACGCTGCCTACGATCCCCGTCCCGAGGGCGGACCATGTGCTGCCGTCCCATTTCGCGATGCGACTCGTGTTTGTCACTGTTCCCACCTTGGTGAAAAAGCCGCCCGCATAGAGATCGGTGCCCATCACTGCCAAGGCATTTACACTGCTGTCCATCAGCCCGCTGCCGAGGGCGGCCCATGCATCGCCGTCCCACACCGCAATGTACTTCGCCGCAACTGCGCCAGCCGTAGTAAAGCGTCCCCCAACATATAACTTGGTCCCAATCATTGCCAGAGAGGTCACCTCTCCATCCATTCCCGTGCCCAGCGGCAGCCAAGCGCTGCCGTTCCATTTCGCCACACGGTTCGCGATAGTGGTCCCGGCGAAGGTGAAAGTGCCGCCGATGTAGATATTACCACTGCCATCCGTGACGATTGCCTCTACGGAATTATCCACCCCAACCATGCCAGAGTTCATGCTCACCCAGTCTGCATCGCTGAAAGTGGGATCGATACGCAAGGGATAGGTGGCTACGGCGTCATCCACGAGTATGGCGAGGCGGTCCGCTGCCAACACGTCCAAAGTGGCCGCTAACTCATGGCCGACGGCGTCAGTCACATGAAGGCGATTGTAGACCAGTTCCCGCCCCGAGCCATCCATTACTAGCTTCGCACCATCCGCGGCTTTTTCCGCCTTCGCACCGCAGAGCGCCAACACGAGTTGGAATCTGCCTGCGCCCGAGGGTTTCCGGGCTATCATGAAATCCTGCCGCACGCCGTCCACCCTTGCAGAATATTCTTCGGTAATGCCGGGCCGGGCGAAAGTAATAGTTTTTTCACCTCCGGCGACTTTACCCTCTGAAGAAAGGGGGACAATAAGGTCGCCCCTCCCCATGGCACTCGCGACCAGTTGCAGGCGTCCGCCCCCTTGCTCTGCGGATTCTAGCCAAAGCCCCTGATCCGTCACTGTGCCGCTGAGTTTTTGGAAATCCGTGTGCAGGCATGCCCCATCTGGTGTGATCGAGATTCCGGCACCTTGGCCGTCGCTGGCTGCTGCGGCCCGTGCGCCAATTTCGGCAAACGGAATGAAAGGGCTACCCGAAAGGTCTGCCCCCGCGCAAGGTTGCAGGAAGGCATCAGTGATGAAGCATAATAGCGCCAGCGAGCGGAAAAATTTAACGCAGAGTGCGTGGGAAATGGTAATGGCGGATTTCACGAACTGTTTGGCTGTATTCAACTCTCTAGGCAGGCGGGTAGCGAGAGTATCTTTTGACCAAAACGCCCAATCGGCCGTTATTGTGGGCGGCGAACGGGGCGCTGGGACTTTGTTACGGAATGATGGATCGAATTAGCCGCCGTAGGTGACTTCTAGGATAGCGCTCCAGTTTATCGTGGCTTCGTCGTCCCAGTCGCAGAGGCAGTAGCGGCGTCTTTCGGGTTGGTTGGGATAGAGAGGGCCAGTAAAGCTAGAATTTAACCTGAAATCCTCCAACTTAAATGGATGATTTCACCCATGATTGATCGTCTGAGTTACTTGGATTGGCGGAAACATTTCACCCGCACCTTTCTCGAACGCGATCTGGCTGGGCGACGATGCAGGGGCCTTCCATTAGGGATCATTAAGGGACATCGTTCACACGATTGGAAGAATTTTGAACCGCCAAGACGCCAAGAGCGCCAAGAGCGCCAAGTTCAGAAAATGAATTGCCGATTAGGGCTGTCCCGGCCTCCAAAACTTCTCTTCCTTGGCGTCTTGGCGGTGAAATCATCTTCGGTGGCTGAGGTTTTAATGGTGGCTCCTCCCTAATGAAGGAGCCCTCGGCGAGGATGCATCGCTTCTCCCTTGCCCATTGGCGCTGGGGCCACTAAGTTCCACGCCCCTGCCGATGAGCACCAAACCTGTATTTCTCTACGACACGACCTTGCGCGATGGCACGCAGGGAGAAGGATTCCAACTTTCCGGCCTCG
>JBDTNJ010000263.1:0-2197 GCA_039933825.1 Luteolibacter sp. | reverse complement strand
CATACCCCAGGGATTTTCGGCAGTGCGCTACCACTCCCTGATGGCGCGGTCGCCTCTGCCTCCTGGTCTTCGCGTCACCGCATGGACCAGCGATGAAATCCCCATGGCTCTTGAACACCTGGAGCGCCCGATTTGGGGTGTGCAGTTCCATCCCGAATCGATATCCACGGAACACGGCGCGAAGCTGCTCGAAAATTTCCGGCGTCTGGCGAAGCTAGACCAAAGATCCGTGCCCATCTTGAATTCCGATGCGGTGATTTCATATCCAGAGACCACCGAAACCAGTACCTGGAGCGTGTTCTCGCGCAAGCTTACGGATTGTCCGTCGACCGAAGCCACCTTCTGTTCCTTGTATGGCGAGTCGACTTCCGCATTCTGGCTGGATTCCGCCGGGACCAGTGCGGGACGTTTTTCATTCATGGGCGCTGCTGATGGTCCACACGGACTCTGGCTTTCCTATTCCACTGAAGGTCAGCAACTGGAGATTCACTCCAACGGCAAGACCGAATTGCGGCAGACTTCGCTGTTCGATTATCTGCAAACCGAACTCCGACAGCGGCGTTGTTCGTCGGCGGAACTGCCATTCGACTTCAACTGCGGATTTGTCGGCTACTTCGGCTACGAATTAAAAGCAGAGTGTGGCGGCCGGGCGGCGCATCGTTCGCAACACCCCGACGCCTGCCTGATATTTGCCGACCGCATGATTGCGTTTGATCATCAGGAGAACGCGGTCTACCTCGTGGCCGCAGGGCCCTCCGATCAAAGGCAGGCAGCCGACGCCTGGTTCGATGAAATGCAGCAGCGCATGGAGTCTAGGTTACCGCTGCCACAACCGGCGGCACCGGCAACGCCACCAGATGTCGATATCGTTTTCCATCCCAATCAAACCCACGCCCAGTATCTGGACAGCATCCAGAAATGCCTGGAGTTCATTCGCGCCGGCGAGAGTTATGAAATTTGTCTGACCAATCAGATGTCGGCGGCAACCGCGGTGCCTCCGCTCGACTACTACCGCGGACTGCGGCGTTCCAATCCGGCGCCGCAGTCGGCGTTCCTGCAGTTTCCCCAGGTCTCCGTTGCCTGCTCGTCGCCCGAAAGATTTCTGAAGATCGACACGCGCGGACACGTGGAATCCCGCCCCATCAAGGGCACGCTGAAACGCAGCGCGAATGAAACTGAAGATCGAAAACTGCGCGAGACGCTGCGCACCAACGTCAAGACCCGCTCCGAGAACCTGATGATCGTCGACCTGTTGCGCAACGACCTGGGACGTGTCTGTGAAATCGGTAGCGTTCACGTGCCGCAGATGATGGAGGTCGAGACCTACACCAATCTCCACCAGCTCGTCAGCACCGTGCGCGGGCAGCTGCGTCGCGATGCCTCCGCCATCGATTGCCTGCGCAGTACATTCCCTGGCGGCTCGATGACCGGCGCGCCAAAGATTCGAACCATGGAGCTGATCGATCAGCTCGAAACTTCGGCACGAGGAATCTATTCGGGTGCGATTGGTTTTCTTGGACTGAACGGTTCTGCCGATCTCAATATCGTGATTCGAACCGCGGTGTTCTCCGGTGGGAAAGTTTCGATCGGGGTCGGAGGCGCTGTGGTGGCGCTCTCCGATCCCGAATCCGAATTTGAGGAATGCATTCTGAAAGGCAGGGCGCTGGTGGATGCGTTCCGGCCGTTTATGTCTGGGAAGACTTCGTAGTGATTGCCCCTCCTGGCCAGAAGGGCGGGGACGGGGTGGTGGTTCGTGCTCGGCAAGAGAGTTTTGATCGGTGGTGATTGAGCCACCACCCCGGCCCTTCGGGCCACCCCTCCTGGCCAGGAGGGGCGATCCTCAATGGAGCCGCCGGACCTGATCTGGCACCGGGGAACAACACAGTGTGATCCGGAGTTTATGCAGGACAACGAACACAAGCCGCGACGGCGCGCCACCGCCGAGACCATGGCCGCAACCCAACGCGACATTTCGGTCAGCGAGTTCTTCGCCAAAAACCGTCACCTGCTGGGCTTCGACAATCCGCGCAAGGCGCTGCTGACCGCGGTGAAGGAAGCGGTCGACAACTCCCTCGATGCCTGCGAAGAGGCGGGCATCATTCCGGAGCTCTGGGTCCATGTTGAGCCGACGAGTCCCAAT
Organism: Luteolibacter sp.; assembly: GCA_039933825.1. GTDB lineage: Bacteria > Verrucomicrobiota > Verrucomicrobiia > Verrucomicrobiales > Akkermansiaceae > Luteolibacter. Next base: position 57 of record JBDTNJ010000263.1, on the reverse strand, counting down.
CGTTTCAAAGTCGGGATTCAGGACAACGGACCGGGAATCGTCAGAAAGCAAATCCCA
>JBDTNJ010000262.1:0-7442 GCA_039933825.1 Luteolibacter sp. | reverse complement strand
AACGATCCCAAGCCATTAGTATTTAGCTCAGGAGCGACCAGAACCACCGGTTTGGGAACCTCAGGCTTGTTCTTGGCTCCCTTCTGACAGGCGCTGGTCCCGAACAGACCGCCGCAAAAGATCACTACCGCAAGGGACGAACCTAAAGAAATCCGAGTTTTCATAATAAATCACTTGGGAACTGGTCACCACCATCTTCCGCTTGTTGAGTGCATCTTGAAGAAAAGACTTCCGATGTGGCAAGCCGAAGCTAACCTCACGTCACAATTCCCCACGCATTGTGATCAGTATCGCCGTTTCCAGCCAAAAAGGAGGGGTGGGTAAAACCACGCTTTCCATCAATCTCGCCCACGCATTCGCCCGCGCAGGTGTAAAAACCCTTCTTGTCGATGCCGATCCCCAAGGCTCGGTCGGACTGTCCTTGACCCGTCAATCCCGCTTGTTGGCGGGGTTTTACGATTACCTGGCGGACCCCGGCATCCCGCTTGAGCGCCTGATCGTGCCAACGCGGCTGGAGACTTTCTCGCTCGTGGCAAGCGGCCAAGTCAGCGATTACGAAGCCGGTGGCGGCGGCATGGGTGCCCATCTCGCACGGGTTCGGGCATTTCTGCGCAGCGTTGCGGCGCGTGGCTTCGACCTTTGCCTGATCGATACGGCCGCCGGACTTTTCGGGGTCACCGGGGATGTGATCGCCTCTAGCGACGCCATCATGATTCCCCAACAGGCAGAGCCACTGGGCATCCGCTCCGTGCCGAAACTGCTGGAAGGACTCAACCGCCTGCGAGTGATGAATCCCCGTCTCAGCGTGCTCGGCGTTTGCCTGACCATGGTGCAGAACGATCTAGCGGAAAGCACCGAGGCCGCCGCAGCGCTCCGCCAGTTGCTGCCACCGGAAATGGTTTTTCAAACGCAGATCCCCCGCGACGGCTTGTTTGTCAGGGCAAGCGCCCGTGGACTGCCGATAGGCGTGTTAGAGGATGGTGCCGGCGCACAAGCGGTATTCGATTCACTGCGCTCGGAAATTGAAGCGAAACTTGAACCCAATGCCCCTCGCGGATGATGGACCCGATCTATCCATGGCTCGACCCGATCGAAGTCCGACGCCTCGCCGAGGGACTGATGAAGCCGCATCGCGAACCGGCAATGGCGGTCGAAGATGCCGGATTCGACCAGACATTTGTCGGCTACGCGACTGATGGTCCGTCACTGCCAATGCCTCCCCCTTTACCACCGCCCCAACAGGCCTTCGTCACGCCTGCTGCAGTGCCAGTGACCGCCGCCCCGACGGAGGTGGCCAGCCCGGCGATCGCACGTGGCCCGTTTCTCGATAGGATCGCCCGTTTTTGTGATTGGATGCGCCAACAATTTTCCGCGACTGGCATTTTCATCCTCGACCGCGAAGGTGCTGTTATCTTTGACGAAAGCAGCCACGGGCGTTTGCATTTTCTCGCCCGTAGTCTAGCACTGGCTTCCCGCCGGCAGGGCGCATCAGGCGGCAATGTTCATGTGAAAATCGGTGCCGGGGCGACCTTGGAGGTGATTCCGGTCGATACCGCATACGGCTGCCTCGTGCTCGGCGCGGTGGTGCCGGACTCGCTGTCACCCTCGTCCGTGGCGGCGGTGATGGACGCGCTCGCGCAAGTCGCGGCACCGCCCAACTAAAAAAACTAATGGGTCCGGCGGTTCTGCCGTGAGATGATGATGGTGGAAATCACCCCGCATGCTAGGACGATCGCACCAAGGATGAAACCGCAGTAGCGGTGGGTTTCAAGATCATCATTGCGCTCTTCGTAGGCTCCTAATGGATCCTGTGTCTTGGACGAGGCAAAGGGCAACGGCTTCCTGAGCGCGTAAAAGACATTCCGCGGCTCCTTGTTGCGATAATCGTTGCGGAAGGTTTCCGCCTCACGAACTAACAAGTCAATCCGTTCATTGACAAAAAACTCGGAAGCCGGCCGCACGGCCCTGTCGTTTTCCGGCCAGACTTTCAGCGTCTCCACTTCGATCCTTGTCCCCGATGTGGAGATCCGACGGATGCGGTTGATCAGGCCCAATGCCTCGTCAGAAGTTGTCGCTCCGGACGCTAACAATCGCCGCAAACCTTCCTTTACCAGATCGAAACGCTCCGCCTGCTCCGCATTCATCGGCGCTTTCAGGATCCTAACCTTGTCGATCCTGCGCTGGAGTCGGAGGCGCTCGGCCTCAAAGGGATTTTGCACCGCCTGGGAAACGATCATTGCTTCGTATGCATAGCGCAGGGGCATAATTAGAGCGGGCACCGGTGCACCGCCCTTTTCCCTCACTTCTGCGGGATTGATGAACAGACCGCGGTTCATCTCCTTATATGGCACCAGCGCTCCAGCCAAAAGCATCTGCGGAACTAACAAAAGCGGCACAGCTGTAAGCGCAGCGCGCTCGGTCTGCACCACCGAGGAGACCACCAGCGCCATCGCGGTGCCTGTCCAGGCGGTGAGCGTCATCCACATCCATAGATAGGGCAGCATTCCCTTGATTTCCAAAAAGTAATTTCCAACTACCAGATAGACGAGACACTGGACAGCGGCGACCATTCCCAAGGCCACGAACTTCGCCGCCACATAGGAGCCGGCACCGGGTTGGCAGTTCCGCTCGCGCCTGAGAATCGGACGGTCGCGCAAGACCTCCGTCGCCGAGTTGGTGAGCCCGAGGAACATGGCCACCGTCGCGCTCAGAAACAGATAGGCGGGAATATGCAGCGCGGTGGAAAACTGATAGGAACCCTCCGGCGACGAACGCAGGGTGATGGCAATCAGTGCGGCGAGCAAAGGAGCTTCCAGGCAGGTGCTGTAAATCGTCCCGCGATTGCGGACTTTCGAGAGGAAGGATCGCAGGAAATGAGTGGCGAAAACCGCGATCACCGCATGCAATCTCCGCGATGGCTTGGGCGGCACCGGCGAGCGCTCGCTTTCGCTGAGCCCACCCGGATCGGAAGCAGTCCCGCCACCGAGCTGTAGCGAACGCATCAGGTCCACACTCTCGAAACGCTCCTGCCAGAATGACGAAGGAAAACGCCGCGCGGCACCGGTGTTAGATCCGCCACCGATCGCACTCAAAGGGGTCTCCAGCACATCAAACACAAAGTCGGCACCCAGCGGTGATTTCGCCAAAACGGAGGGATGGGAAATGGCCAGTTCCTCACAGGCATCCCGGAAGTAACCCACCATTGCCGCCGGGGTTCCGAAATAGGCAAGCCGCCCGCCGCTATCCAGCAGCAGAACCTTGTCGAACAAACGCAGAACCGGCGCACCCGGGCGGTGCAACGATGCGATGACAATTTTCTCGCGTGCCAGTGATCGCAAGGTTTCCGCGACGTGCTCGGAATCCTTCGAGGAAAGACCCGAAATCGGTTCATCAAACAGGAAAACCTCGGCCCGGCTGCCAAGATCGACTCCCAGATTCAAGCGGCTGCGCTCACCCCCGGAAATCGTTTTCTCGCCCGGCGCTCCCACCCGGCGGCGGGCGATCGATTGCAGGCCGAGCTCGGCTAACATGCTATCCACCCGTCGTTCATGTTCGGCCAATGACAAGGCGGGACGGCGGATCGTCACCGCATGCCGCAGGTGCTCTCGCACCGTCAGTTGCGGATTGAGCGCCTCTTCCTGAGGCATGTGGGCGATGAATGGAACCAATTGCTCCCGCCGCTCGTAAAGGGAAATCCCATTAAGCTTCACCTTGCCGCGGGTGGGCTCACGCTGGCCTGATAGAACCGCTAGCAACGTACTCTTGCCACTACCGCTGGGGCCGATGATGCAGAGCATTTCACCGCGCTTCACCTCGAAGTTGATGTGGTCCAGCGCCCGCGCGTCCGGCACGAAATCATGAATCAGATCCTCGACCTGTAGCGCCTCGATCAAGGTCCGCTCCTCATCGAGAAAGCCCTCGCTGAACCGGCAACGAACCGCCTGACTTCCAGATAGACGGATCAGCGCGCCATCGTGCAGGATCACCGTTCCCTTGACCGGAATTCCATCCAACAGAATGGGTCCATGGCTTTCCCGGATCTCTAACTCACCCTCAGCCCGCTCTGCATCGAAACGGATAAAGAGCACGGCCTTGGGCGACAGTTTAGGACCCAACAATAAATCCCCAGCGGAAAGCGCCGAAGCATCGTTTGAAACCAAATACTCCTGCCTGTCGCCCGCAAGGCGGAAGCGCCGCCCCTTCTGGGTCGCCTTACGCCGCAGATCATTGATCGAGAGGCTGAAACCCGAGGCATCCCCCAAGCGTTCATGATTCCGACAGTGCACGATGTCCCCCTTTTTGAGCGGCCCACGGCTACCAGCATGAAGGTCGGTATCGCGCAGTGCTTCGACTTCCGCCTCCAAACCGAAGCGGACGCGCAGCGCACTTTGGCGTCCGCGCGTGCGTTCGGCATTCAGTCCGCTTTCACTCTGCCCCAGATAGATCGATGGCGCATTGCCGGTGCGTTTCACGTTCAGGAAAAACATCAGGTCCTCATAACTCAAGGTCCAACCCGGCACCACTAGCGGCTGGCGCTCTCGCATGCGCAGGAATGACCCGGTTTCCACCGACCTTCCGCGGATCCATAAGGGGGCAGATCCGGTGTTCCTCACCAAAATCAAATCCCCCGCCCGATAGACCCGGAATTCATGGTCACCCGCCGCCGGTGGTAGCAGGACATCCGCGCCATCCCGGCCGAAAATCAACCGCTCGAATGGCAGATCTTCGTCAGTCGGCTGGCCCGCATCGCCGCGCATCTCACGCAGAATGGCCACCCCGTAGTCAGGCCTGCCGAGGCGGCGCATGAAAATTTCAAAGCTCGTCCGGTTCCGCTCGGAGCGACCGGCGGCATCGACGAGGGTGAAGAGTTGCAGACCCAGCGCCAACTTCCCCGCATCGTCGAAACTGTCCTTTAACTCCGCCGCCAGCCCTTGCAAAGGCCGTGGATTCCTCACTGCCCGCTGCAAGCGCCGACCTAACCAACCATGGTCCACTTCGGGAAACGCACTGCGCAGCATGTCCAGGATCAGATCCGCCTCCAGCGTGCTCAATTCATCGTCTAGGGTGGCAAATGCCGCGAACGCATCAACCAAAACCCCCACATGGGCATCCGCTCCCGGGCGCAATGCCCGCAGCCGCCCAACTCCCGGAACCGCCTGCAACCACCGCAATATCCGCAATCTCCGCAACACGGATAGCGATGAGTCTTTTTGGGGCAGAGGTGATTCCACGCGGGCTTTCTTGGCAGACCCTGCGCCCGCCCGCAAGACTCGTGCAAAAAAGAGGTTTGCTTTTCATGCTCTTGCGGTAATCTCCCTTACTCCCGAACGGCATCCGGCGCATCAGGCACCGCCGCCCGGGGTTCTTCACGCTTACCATGTCCGACTCACCGAACTCCACTCCGCCTCCTAGCAATCCGAATCGCCCCAACGGCGATGCCAACGGTTTTAATTGGCGTCTGCTCGGACTGCTTACCTTGGCCATGGTCGTCCTAAGCGTCGCTTATCTAGCCCCCGGCATGAGCAAATCGGTCAAAATTCTCAGCTATCCGGAGTTTCGTCAGGCGTGGGATCAAGGCCGCGTGATTTTGGAAAATCCAAAGCAACCACTCAAGGTAGTCACCTCGGACACCGCCTATGACGCAAAAATCACAGGTTGGGTTTCGCCCATGATGGTTGAGCCGAAAGATCCTCAGAAAAAGCAGTCGGAATTCCGCGTGCTGGTAAATCTCAGCCTCCAAGGGGATAAAATTCGCGAAATGCTCGGCGATAATATCCGCATGCAGCAAATCGCCAATCCGGCCGAGTCACCGATCGAAGGCGATAACATCGAATCCCTCTCGCTCGCGGAATTCAGCAAAGCGCTCGCCCTCAACCAGATCAAAACCAACGATCTCGTCAATCCGCTCCGCATTCTCACCACGGCGGGTTCCACCGATGCGGTCATCGTCGGCCGTCGTGAGGTCATCACGAACCTCGTCGTTCCAAAGGACGTAGCCGGTAAGCCGCAGGAAATCGCTCAATTCAGCGTCACCGTGTCAGTTCCCATCCTCGGCGAGGATTTGAAAAAACTCCTGCAAACGAATGCGAACTACGATCCCACCACGGACTACCTGAAGAGTGCTCTCTTCACTTTCCTTCCTTTCCTCCTGATCATCGGCATTCTATTCTTCCTCTTCCGCCAGCAAATGAAATCCGCAGGCCGCGGGGCGATGTCATTCGGCAAAAGCAAGGCCCGTCTGCTCACCATGGATCGCAACAAGGTGACATTCAAGGATGTCGCCGGTATCCAAGAAGCCAAGGAAGAGCTGTTTGAAATCGTCGATTTCCTCCGCGATCCCCGCAAGTTCCAAAAGCTGGGTGGCTCGATTCCCAAGGGCGTGCTGATGGTAGGTTCACCGGGAACGGGCAAAACCCTTCTCGCGCGCGCCATCGCCGGCGAGGCGGACGTGCCGTTCTTCTCGATCTCCGGATCGGACTTCGTCGAAATGTTTGTCGGTGTCGGCGCATCCCGCGTTCGTGACATGTTCGAGCAAGGTCGCAAACATGCGCCTTGTTTGATTTTCATCGACGAAATTGACGCGGTCGGACGTCACCGGGGCCACGGCATGGGCGGCGGTCACGACGAACGCGAGCAAACGCTCAATCAACTTCTCGTCGAGATGGACGGCTTCGACACCCAGGAAGGCGTCATCATCATCGCGGCCACCAACCGCCCCGATGTGCTCGACCCCGCACTCCTCCGCCCCGGTCGTTTTGACCGCCAGGTCACCATTTCCCTTCCCGATGTGAACGGTCGCGAGGAAATCCTCCGCGTCCACGTGAAGAAGATCAAACTCGCCGCCGGTGTGGATCTATCCAAAATCGCCCGTGGCACCCCCGGTTTCTCGGGTGCCGAGCTTGCGAACCTGATCAATGAGTCCGCCCTGCTCGCCGCCCGCCGCGGCCTCTCCGCCGTCACGCTCGACGAAATGGAAGAAGCCCGCGACAAGGTCCGTTGGGGCCGCGAACGCCGCAGCTTGGCCATGTCCGACAAGGAAAAAACCGGTACCGCTTGGCACGAAGCCGGCCACGCCTATCTCAACATGGTGCTGCCGGATACCAGCCCGCTCCACAAGGTGACCATCATCCCGCGCGGTCCATATCTCGGCGCGACGATGTATCTTCCGGACGGCGACAAGTATTCCACCCAGAAAAAGGAAGCACTCGCCAACCTGATCGTCACCATGGGTGGCCGGATTGCGGAAGGCTTCCACAGCGATGACGTTTCCAACGGAGCTTCCGGTGATATCCGCCAAGCCACCGCGCTCGCCCGCCACATGGTTTGCGAATGGGGCATGAGCGACAAGCTCGGGATGGTCGAATACGGCGAAGGAGACGGTCCCGTCTTCCTCGGTCGTGGCGATATGGGTGGCCGCCGCACCAACTACAGCGAAAGCACCG
>JBDTNJ010000261.1:0-4098 GCA_039933825.1 Luteolibacter sp. | reverse complement strand
GTTCAACAGGTCCAAAAGCGGCGAAGAGTTCGGAAACATCGCCTTCAGTAGCAGTATAGGGCAGGTTGCCCACGTAGATATCCATATAATTCTATTCTAATGACGCCATTGATGATAAAGCACTTTCCTGAACCATGGCGTCACAGATCGAACAAAGAGCGAGAAAACAACCTTTCGCTGTTCAATCGACGTGTCTATAGGCTTTTCCAACACGGAATAGCAACATTTCATTTTATTTTAATTTTCCGGGCACCCCGCACGCCGCTCGTGTAAGCACCCGGATCCATTCACTTGTGAGAACAGTTCAGGAAATCGCCAGCAGCGACTCATCCCAATCCTTCCAAACTGGATCCAGGTTTTTCGCCCGTAGTATTGCAGCGACTTCCGCCGGGCTGCGGGTATCGTGGATTTGAAATTGCTCGGTGGCTTTTTCGCAGCCAGATTTTCCCTCCAGTTCCACGCGTCGGCCTTTCACCGTGAGGTGCAGGTCATCGCTGCCAGCACCTGTGTAACCGCCCGGCTCCGTGCGCGCTCCGGCAGACATGTGGGTGACCCCGAGCGTCACGATCGCATCCCGCAGCGGCGCAGGCTCACGAGTGGAAACAACGATGCCCACCTGGGGAAATAGAATTCTGAAAACAGCGATGAGTCTCACGAAGGCCTCATCCGGCAGATAAAGCTCCGGGTCCGGCGCGTATTCGTAGTTCCCCGCATAGGGGCGCATGCGCGGGAAAGAGACGGTGTATTGGGCTTTCCAGCCGTGCTTGTAGAGATATTCAAGATGGGCGCAGATCGCCAATGCCTCGTGTTTCCAATTGGCGAGACCGAATAAGGCTCCGATCCCGATCCTCCGAAAGCCGCCGGCATACGCGCGTTCCGGACAATTCAGCCGCCAATCGAAATGCTTTTTCGGCCCCGCCGTGTGCAGTTTCTGATAGGTTTCGCGATGGTAAGTTTCTTGATAGACCACCAGCCCTTCCGCCCCGTGACCGACGATTTCCGCGTATTGATCGTCCTCCATCGGCCCGACTTCCAATGCCAGCGTGGGGATGAACACTTTCAGCGCATCAAGGCATTCCTGAAGGTAACCTTCGGAAACAAACTTCGGATGCTCGCCGGCGACGAGCAGCACATTTCGAAAACCTAGGCCGTGCAGATGCTTCGCCTCGCGCACCACCTGGTCCACGGTCAGGGTGGTGCGGAAAATCCCCGCGTCGCGAGAAAAGCCGCAATAGCTACAATTGTTCACGCACTCGTTGGAAACATAAAGCGGCGCGAACATCCGCATAGTCCGCCCGAAATGCCGCCGGGTCGTCTCTTGGCTGCGGCGCGCCAGCTCCTCCAAGGGGCCGCCGGTTTCCTCGGAAATAAGTTGCTGGAAGCGCCGCATCAGGGGCGTCGGGCACTTCATAAGGTCTGGAAAAACATCCGCAAAAGCCATTACGCGCGGAACATGCAGCCTCATGCGCCCGGCGTCAAAGCTGGTTTCTCAATACAGAGTGCGAAATTCATTTCACGGGTGTCATTCCAGCTGGCGCCATGCGAAGGCGGCGTTTTACCAGAAAATGCGTGCACCTGCCGCCGGATCATGGTTTCAAGCGGTGGGTGAAAGGACGTGCCGCGCAACTCGACGGGCTGAGGGCGATTGCGATGATGGCGATCGCTTGGGACCATTGGTGTCCGCCCACCTGGCCGCGGATTTTTCCGTTTGAGATATTCCTGTTCTTTTTCCTCGTTCTAACTGGCTACCTGATCACCGGTTCGCTCATGCGCGAGCGCGACCGCAGCGAGGCGCGGGGCGGGCAGTGGAAGCTGCAGGCGTTGAAAAACTATCAGATTCGGCGCGGTCTGCGGATTCTCGCTCCGTATTATGCCGCGCTGGCGCTAGCGTGGATTGTGCGGGCTCCGGATGTGCTGGGTGCGGGCATGGCCTGGTATGCGCTGCACCTTTCTAATATTCACATGGCGTTTCTCGGATATTGGCCGGCTGGGACCAATCATTTCTGGTCGCTGGCGATGCAGCAGCAGTTCTATCTGGTTTGGCCCTTCATCATCTGGTTCCTGCCCCGCCGCTGGCTGGTGGTGGCGGTGGTGATTTTCTCGGCGTTTGGACCATTGGCGCGATTTTACCATGACAGCTTGCAGGCCTGGGTGGTATGGCCGCAGGTGCTCACGTGGGCATCGCTTGATTATTTTGGCATCGGCGGCTTGCTGGCGCTGGCGGTGCATCGAGGTATGTCCTTGGAGAGTCCGGGACTGCGGTGGATCTCTTGGACCGCGTTTTTCAGCTACCTCGCGGTGTTCGGTGCGCATGCGATGGGCTGGCAGACTTTCGGGCTTCGTTCGTTTCAACAGACACTGCTTTCCATCGCGCTTTGCGGTTTCATCGCGGCAGGGACGGTGGGATTTTCAGGGATCGCAAAAATGATTTTGGAGCATCGTGTGTTGCAGCGGATCGGTCAGGTTTCCTATGGAATCTATCTTTTTCACAACCTCGCGCCGCTGGTGACGGGCAAGCTGATGTGGTTTCTTTGGAATGGCTCGTGCGAGACCGGAGTGGGCGCGCTTTTCCGGATCGCTATCTATGCAGCGGTCACTTGGGGGCTGGCCCTGGCGTCATGGCGCTGGATTGAACAGCCGCTGCAAGAAGTCCGCTCGAAACTCACGAGTCTTAGAGAATGATATTCAACCGATTGATTTTCAGTGAAATGCAGGAACCGTAAATGCTTGAAATTTGGTATGAAACGAGCACCATTCGCGCCGACCTACACATTCCAAGGATCACACCTGCCCCATTTTCATAACGACTTACCATGGCTTCCTCTTTTCTTCCAAAACCGTTCGCTCACAACTACGAAATCGCCCCTGAATACGCAAAAAGCGCGGTTTACTTCTCCTGCGAGTTTGCGATCGACCAAAGTTTCAAAGTCTATTCCGGCGGCTTGGGCTTCTTGGCGGGCTCGCACATGCGTTCCGCCGCAGCCCTGCGTCAGAACCTTTGCGGCATCGGCATTCTTTGGACCTACGGCTACTACAATCAGGCCCGTGGTGAAGACCGCGAGCTGGCTGTGCAGTTCCGCAAAAAGGAATACGCCTTCATGCAGGATACCGGCATCCGTTTCACAGTCCCCGTGCACGGCCACCCGGTATGGGTGAAGGCGATGTATTTGCCGGGCGATATTTTCAACACGGTGCCGATGTTTTTTCTCAGCACCGATGTGGAGGAAAATGACGAGCTCTCCCGGGCGATCACGCATCGTCTTTACGATCAGGATCACCTCCGCCGCATCGCCCAATACATCATCCTCGGTGCCGGCGGAGCTCGGCTGCTAGACGAACTCGGCGTCGATCCGGAGATCTGGCATCTTAACGAGGCACACGGACTTTCCGCCGCTTTCCACCTTTACGCGAAGCACCAAAGCCTTGAGGAAGTGAAAAAACGCCTGATCTTCACCACCCACACGCCGGAAGAAGCGGGGAATGAAAAGCACGGCTTCAACCTGCTCCGCGATTTTTCGTTTTTTGGAAACGTGCCGGAACAGGAAGTCCGCACAATCACCGGGATCGAGGGCGATGAGTTCAATCACTCGCTGGCCGCCCTCCGTCTAGCCCGCATCGCCAATGGCGTCTCAAAACTCCACGGTGAAGTCTCCCGGCAGATGTGGAAGGACTCACCTAACATTTGTGAAATCACCCACGTCACCAATGCCCAGAATAAAAAATATTGGGCGGATCACGGTATTGAGCACGCCCGCGTCCGCGGCGACATCGAAGAGCTGAAACACCGCAAGCGTGAACTCAAGGAGCGTTTGTTCCGCGTTGTGGCGGATCAGACGGGAAAACTTTTCAAGCCGGACGTGTTGACCATCGTCTGGGCCCGCCGGTTCGCCGGTTACAAGCGGCCCGATCTCATCGCCCGCGACATGCGCTTGTTCCGTGAGTTGCTCCATAACAACGAGCGCCCGGTGCAAGTGATCTGGGCAGGCAAACCCTATCCGTTCGATTACTCGGCGATCGACACCTTCAATCATTTGATCCGTCTGACCAAGGACTATCCGAATGCCACGGTGCTCGTCGGCTACGAGCTGGAACTTTCCC
>JBDTNJ010000260.1:0-2881 GCA_039933825.1 Luteolibacter sp. | reverse complement strand
ATCCGATGAGTCGCAAATACCAAGGCCTGATCGTCCTTAATACCAAATCCCTCGAAGGCACCGTTGACGAACTCGTCAGCGATATCTCCAAAGAACTCCAAGCCGAAGGCGCAAAAATCGAGAAGGTTGCCCAGCTCGGCCGCCGCGAATTCGCCTACGAATCCCGCCACCTTCAGTCCGGCCACTACGTGAACTACACCTTCCAAGGTGAGGCCGACGTCATCGCCAAGATCCAGGCACGCCTGAAGCTCAACGGCCACGTGCACCTTCAGCACTTCTCCCGCGTCGCCTAAGTTTTGCCCCGTCCGCGCTGACGGAAGCCCCCAAACTCCTTTTCCCATGGCCAATCTCAACAAAGTCATGCTCATCGGCAATCTCACCCGGGATCCCGAGCTACGCCACACGCCAAAAGGCACTGCGGTGGCGGAAATCAGTCTCGCCATCAACCGGGTCTGGAACAACGAGCAAGGTCAAAAACAGGAAGACACCACCTTTGTGGAAGTCACCCTCTGGGGACGCCAAGCCGAGCTCGCCCAGCAATATCTCACCAAAGGCAGGCCCGTTTACATCGAAGGCCGCCTGAGCTTGGACACCTGGGACGACAAGGAAACGGGCAAAAAGCGCAGCAAACTCAAAGTCATCGGCGAAACCCTCCAATTCCTCTCCAGCGGCCAACAAGGCGGCCAGGGCGGCGGAAACTCCCAAGGAGGTGGTGGCTACTCCCAACAACCGTCCCGCGCCCCGGAACAACGCTCCGGCCCACCGCAAGGCGCGTCCGCAGCTCCGGCGGATGACTTCCAAGAAGACGACGACATTCCATTCTGATCTCCTCAGAAAACCCAACCCTAAAAGCGAGGCCGCGAAAGCAGCCTCGCTTTTTTGCTAGATCGACAACGACCGAGCGATCATTGGAAGCCGCTTCACCGCAGATTGGCTGCACGGGAGACTGGAAAATCGGCCCTATCCTCTTCCACCAATCCCACCTCATACCCCGCCGGACAATCCGGCGAGAAGGAAGTGATAGGCACCACGGTGGGATGCCCCCCACAGTAGTCTAGGATTTCGGTCCGTTAATTCTGATCGAAAGGTGGACTGAGCTCCTTTCGTTCTCTACAGAAACGCCATCTTCTTTGATGAAAATCAAGCACGATGAGCCATTCACCCTAAAAGCCAATAAATAGGCGCGCCGCTACATTTCAATGATTGAAGATGAACTCCTTGGAGTTCAGGAGGGCCCAGAAGATGTCTTCGAGGGTTTCCTTGATTTGGGCGGGTTCCATTTGGTCGGATAGGGCGCTGTTCAGCTTTTCCTTTTCCATATCGGTGGGGGGGCGGCAAAGGACGGTGAGGTAGAGGGAGTCGATGATTTCGGCAGGGGATTTCTTTTGTTGGAGGAGGGTTTCGATTTTCTTGCCATCGCGGACACGTTTTTGGGTGGTGTCGCCATTTAACAGATGCAGAGCTTGGGAAAGGTTAGGCTCCATTTTCACCTCGCAGGAACAGACGGTGGCGCGGGTGGCGCGGCCGAAGGTGGTGAGGAAATAGTTCGAAGTGTTCCCATCAGCGATCTGGACGGCACGGGCACCGAGGGGCAGGCCTTTGAATTTGTTGGGAGTGCCGGTGACCTCGGAGATGCAGTCCAACAGAACCTCAGCGCGGACGCGGCGGATCATGGCGTGGGAGAAGTTCCGGGTGTCGGTGAGGTTGGTCTCGTTGGTGCGGGTGGAGAGCTGGTAGGTACGGGAGGTGCAGATGTCGTGGACGAGCTTTTTGAAGTCGTAGTTATAGGAAACGAATTTCTCGGCGAGGGCGTCGAGCAGCTCGGGATTCGACGGTGGATTGGAGACGCGCACGTCATCGACGGGATCGACGATGCCAACGCCGTTGAAGTGGGCCCAGACGATGTTGACGACGTTTTTGGCGAACCACGGATTCTCAGGCGAGGCGAGCCAATCGGCGACGGCGACGCGGCGGGACTGCTTGCTGAGATCCGGGCTGGGGCCGCCGAGGAACTTGGGGACCATGTTCTTCTTGGTGACGGGGTTCTGGATTTCCCCGCCCTCGTCGTAAACGATGCGCTCTCGCGGGTCCTCGGCGGGCTTGCGTTTCACCTGGGCGAAAAACGCGGCAAAGCTGTAGTAGTCATCCATCGTCCAGCGGTCGAAGGGATGGTTGTGGCACTGGGCGCACTGGATGCGCATTCCCATGAAGACCTGGGCGACGTTTTCGGTGAGCTTGAGGGTGTCCTGTTCTATTTGGAAAAAATTCGTAGCAGGACTGGAGAACGTGCCGCCCTCGGCGGATAGGAGTTCTTGGACGAGTTTGTTGAACGGCATGTTCCCGGAGATGCGTTCGCGCAGCCACTGATAGTAGTTGAGCGCGGCCTTGTAGGAGACGTTCTTGCCATCGGCATTGAAAGTGCGGATCTGCATGAGCTCGGCCCATTTCATCACCCACATTTCGGTGAACTCCTTGCGGGAGAGCAGGTCATCGACGAGGGCAGCGCGTTTGTCCGGACGGGTGTCGGCGAGGAATTTTTCCCGCTCCTCGGGTGTGGGTGAGAGGCCGACGATGTCCAAGAAGACGCGGCGGAGGAAGGATTCGTCGTCCGCGAGATCGGAAGGGATGATGCGGAGTTTGTTGAGTTTTTCGAGGACATGGGTGTCCACGTAATTGAAGGGGGTGATTTCCGGACGGGTATATTTGAGATCGGCGGGGACGACGATGGCTTGGGAGCCCTCGGTGAAGGTGTGGAAGCGGGCGAGCAGGAAGGCTTCGCCACGGTTTTTCGAGGTGGCGAGGGGCTCGTTGGTCTTGGTGGTGACGGAGTTGTCGTTGGAGGTGGAGAAGCGGGAAAGCGAGGTGACATCGCGGTCGGTGC
>JBDTNJ010000259.1:0-7786 GCA_039933825.1 Luteolibacter sp. | reverse complement strand
TGCCAGCGGTCTACTCTCTTGGTAAGTGGTCGACAGGGACGAGCGAGCGGCAGGACGCCATTATGATAGATTCGATCAGGTCAGTGTGGCCGGGCCATGCGGAGTTTCATTACACTTGGCCCGCATGATCTGGCAATATCTCCCCGGCAAGCGTCCCACTAGAAATCACCAACTATCAAATCGATAGATCCACCGTCAAATCCCCGCCCAGGCTTTCAATCGCGGCAGTGAGGGTATCTGTCTCGGTGTCCTCCGGGATCGAGACGATTCCATGGGCGCGAAACATGGGGTGGCCACTCATCGGGGCGCTTTCGAGTCCGGTGGTAAGTTCTTCGACGTTTCCTCCTGCATGGGCGATGGCGGCGGTGAGTTCGCGCACGATGCCGGGGCGATCATTGCCGATCACATCGACGATGAGCGTGCGGCGGGGCAGGGATTCAACAACATCCTCGTGAACGGCATGGACCGTTAGGCCGGGAATGCCGGGGGATTGGAGTTCGAGCAGCAGGGCTCCGGCGGCATCCGACGGACATTCGATCCGGGCAATGCCCGCGAATTGTCCCGCGAGGCGGGCCATACGGCTTTCGAGCCAGTTTCCACCATGTTTGGCGATGGTGTCTGCGAGGGAATTGACCAAACCGGGGCGGTCTTTGCCGAGCAAGGTGATCACAAGATAGGACTTCATGGCCGAATAAAAGCAGAGCCCCCGGAGAAAGCCAAAGATTTTCCACCCTCTGTTCTTGTGAAACACGAAAAAGGCATGCAATCTCCGCCCAATTCGATTGAATACCCCCATGGCCACCGATCATCCGTTCCAATTGCTTTTCGAAACACTCGGTCGCATCCCGGCTGCTCACGCTGAATCGGTCAATCGCCGGGCATACGAAATCTTGTCAGATATTCTGACGGTTCCGGTGGAGAAAACCGGCCGTTGCATCCTGCTGCGCGCTCCTCGTGCGGGTCATGGCAAGACTCATTTGCTCTCGCGAATCCAGCATTACTTGGGATCGACCCATGAGTTCATACCGCTTCATCCGGCATTCGGTTGCCGGATTGATGCTGCTTCAGTAACCGATGATGCCTTACGTCGCCTTGTGCGTCCACTGCCGGCATCGGGTGGTCTGTGCGTGTTGGATTTGGTGACGCGGCGCTTGTTTGCCATTGCCTTGCAGCCGTTAGTGGCATCTGGTGAGGTGCCATGCCAAGATCGTGAAGGTGCGCTCACCGCTCTGCGCAACCGTCCGATAGAAACGTTTGACTTCCATCATCCGAACGCGGTTACCGCACACTGGGCGCGCGAGAATTTCGAGGTGCTTGGCCAGCGATTGAGTCTTGAACTTGCGCAACGTTGCGAGCTCCCTGTTCGCGAAGTGGCATTCTGGGTGGAAACGTTATTCAGATTTTCCGCCACTCCGGTCGAGAATTCAGGCCGTGTGAGAGCGCTGGCTGAGAGCGTGCATGCCGGAAATCCAGCCGACAACGAGGCCATGGAACGGCTGGAAGCCCTCCTCGGCCTGCTTTCCCTACTGATGCGAGTGGTCCTAGTGGCGGATGATCTCGAAGGATTTTCCGCCGATGAAACCGCCGCCCTCAGGTTGGCCGCGTTTCTTGGCTCGCTTCGCCAATCGGTGGAGCGTTTGGACGTTATTCTCTCTCTCAATCAGGATATCTGGCAGAGCGCGTTCCTGCCCCGCCTCAGCGGCGGCCTTGCGGACCGACTTTCGGAGGTTGTCATCGAACTTGATCCGCTGACAGAATCCGAGATGATTTCGCTGCTTGATTCTCGCGTTCCTGGATTGGGGGGCCGGGTGCTGGAACGGATCGATGTGGGTTCTGCCGGGACTCACGCCCGCGGCTTGATCCGCGCGGCGGGAATGGCTTGGCTCAAGGCAACAGCGATGGATTCAGCTCCGCCAGCAATCTTGGCTGCAACGCCGGAAGTGAAGCGTGCGGAAATCAGAGCCGTAACTGAAATTCCACGTGCTGAGAATGCGACCACGGTAACTGAGCAGGTCGCCGCTTTGGAGCCTGCCGCTGAGCCAGCCCCCGTGCCGCCTGTGCTTGAAGCAGCACCCGTAATGGAAGAGTCCAATTCATGGCCCGCTCCTGAGTTTTCTCCCAGTCCTCCCTTGGCGGAAACGGCTGTGGATTCACCGTTCCTAGCGGCGCATCGAGTTGATGCACCGGAGCCACATGAGGCAACGATGGACCCTCAAGACTGGCAGCAAGCGGCCCCGTCATATGGCAGCGAACATGCACCGGCTGCACAGTTTCAGCCTGAGCCGGTGGCATCCTATCAGCCGCAAGTCGATTCACCGTTTCAAGTGGGCTCGCCGGTTTCTTCGCCTGAGCCTGCCCCGGCATTTGAATTCAATCCGCCACCCGCCGAATCTCCATTCCTAGCGGCTCCTGAGGTTTTCATACCCGAGCCCCATGCGGCAACGACCCCTGCTCAAAATTGGCAGGATGCGCCGGCAGCCCAGTTTCAGCCGGACCCGGTGACATCCTATCAGCCCCATTTGGATTCACCCTTTCAAGCGGCCCCGCCGGTTTTTTCGCCTGAGCCTGCTCCGGCATTTGAATTCAATCCGCCACCCGCTGAATCTCCATTCCAAGTAGCACCGGAGGGTTTCACTCCGGAGCCGCCTGCGGCAACTTTTTCGACACAGCCTTGGCAGGACATACAACCAGCCGCTCCTGCACCGACCGTTGTCTATCAGCCCCAGCTTGATTCCCCGTTCCATGTGGCGCAACCCGCATTTGCAACCGAGCCCTCGGCTGTTGCTGCTCCCGCACCGCAATCACAAAATTATACGCCGACTGCCGCACCCTCCGGAGCTGAGCCAGCGCAAGTCTTTCAGCCAGGCGAGCCGCCGGTTTTCGCCGCGCACAACCCACCTGCCGAGCCAACGCCGCCACCTGCTTCGCCAGACACGGATCGCGTGGATGACCTGCTCCGCCAGTTTCGTGAGCGCTACGGTCGGGGGAGCTTGTGAAAATTTTCACAAAGCCCTTGCGAATTGAACATTTCTGGGCGCTTATTTGCCCGGCAAATTCGGCATGAGCACCACTACCCAAGAAATCGACGCCCCTGACACTATGGCCCGCGCCGCCCGTGCTGCGGACAGCTACCACGCGGAAACGGATGACCTCGTTGGCGAGCGGATGGTTCTCAACATGGGTCCATCCCACCCGGCGACTCATGGGGTGTTGCGCCTCATTCTCGAGCTGAACGGCGAAATTATCGATTCTGCCGATCCGGATATCGGTTTCCTGCATCGCGGCGATGAAAAGATCGCGGAAAACATGCACTACAATCAGTTCGTGCCTTACACGGATCGTTTGGACTATCTCGCACCTCTCGCGAACAATGTCGCCTACGCCTGTGCCGTCGAAAAGCTGATGGGCTGGACCCTGCCGCCTCGCGGCCAAGCCTTGCGCGTGCTTTGCTGCGAGCTCGCACGTATTTCATCCCATATGCTGGGCGTCGGCGTTTGTGCCATGGACGTTGGTGCGATGACGGTTTTCCTCTACACCTTCACCGAGCGCGAAAAGGTTTACAATCTTTGCGAACAACTCACTGGCGCGCGTTTCACGACTTCTTATACACGCGTCGGCGGTCAGCTTCGCGACATGCCGGCTGGATTCGAAGCCTCGGTCCGTCAGTTCCTCGACGAGTGCCTGGTCACCATCGGTGAAATTTCCAAGCTGCTTGATAAAAACAAGATCTTCCTCGATCGCATGGTCGATGTCGGCGTGATCAGCCGTGAATCCGCCATCGCCTGGGGCATGACCGGGCCGAATCTTCGCGCTTCCGGTGTCGCCCGCGATCTTCGCAAGGACAGTCCCTATCTGGGTTACGAAAAATATCAGTTTGATGTGCCGATCGCCGATGAAGGCGATTGTTACGCCCGCTATCAGATCCGGATGGAGGAAATGCGGCAGTCGATCCTCATTTGCCGTCAAGTTCTCGATACCATGCCCGAAGGCCCGGTCAATCTTGCGGATTCCAAAAGCATGCTTCCTAACAAGGAGAAGGTGATGATGTCGATGGAAGAGCTCATCCACCACTTCATCGTTTCTACGCAAGGGATCGACGCTCCGGCCGGTGAAGTTTATTTCGCGGCGGAAAACCCCAAGGGTGAACTTGGTTTCTACATCCACTCAAAAGGCGGCGGCGTCCCGTATCGTCTGAAAATCCGCAGTCCCTCGTTCTGCAATCTTTCGATTACCTCAAAGCTCCTGCCCGGACACATGGTTTCCGATATTCCGGCAATCCTAGGTTCGCTCGACTTCGTCATGGGCGAGTGTGATAGATAAAGAATTTCCAGCCGCAAAAAGGCGCAAAAGGCGCAAAAATTGAAGATACAGATTGATGCTTTGATGACCGCGAAAGATCCAATTTTCGAACTCTGCGATAAAGTAAGGGAAACGGCATTTTCGCTGCACTCCTTTTTACGTCATGGTCATAAGGAAATGATTTATGAAAACGGGATGGCGCATCGTTTGAGGAAACAGGCAATCAACGTCGAGCAGCAGCTCTCCCTCCAGGTTTTTGATGCCGACGGAACCGTGCTTGGGGATCTTCTCATCGATCTGATGATTGAAGGTGAATTAGTCATCGAGGTCAAAGCTGCCAAGGCGATCGCTCCCGAGCACACCGCGCAACTCCTCGGTTATCTCCGTGCTTGTCGCAAGGAACACGGTTTGCTCATCAACTTCGGAGCACCCAAACTCGAAATCCGCAAATACATCCTCTCACAGGAACTTCCCTCATACTAACTCCCGCTTCTTTCCTCTTTTTTGTGCTTTCTGCGCTTTTTTGCGGCTAACTCATCTTTCACTATGTCCTCATCCACTCTCGAAGAAACCATCGCCTCTCACGAGACTCCCGGCAGCCCATTCTATCCGCCGTTCGTCGTGACGCCGGAACTTGAAGCGGAGGCCGCTGAGCGCATCTCCCACTATCCGGTGAACAAGCGGTCGGCCACGCTGCCGCTGCTCCATATCGTCCAGCACAAGTTTGGCTACATTTCCGCGGCATCCATCGAGTGGGTCGCCACCAAGCTGGATCTTGAGCCGATCAAGGTGTTGGAGGTCGTCACTTTCTATCCGGGTTTTCGCCAGTCCGCTCCGGGAAAATTCCACATCCGGGTTTGCCGCACGCTTTCTTGCGCAATGGGTGGATCCTACGAACTAATGGAAAAGCTGTGCGAACTGACAGGCATCGACCGTTCTGGCAGTGACTCGCATCACCACCCTGTCACGGTTTCGCCGTGCGGAAAATTCTCCGTTGAGTTTGCAGAGTGTCTCGCCTCATGTGGCAGTGCGCCGGTCTGCATGGTGAACGATGATTTCCACGAAGGCATCTCTGCGGAGAAGGCGGTCGATCTGCTGGCGAAGTATGGCGCGCAGTGAGTCGTGCCGGGGCTCAAGTATTTTTTAAGTAAGTCTCGGCTCTGACGGCGATACAACTGGTGTTGATAAATCTGTAGGATTTCGCGCATATTCATCGTAATTCAGCCCACATGTCGTCCGTTCATCATGATCACCGGTCCTTGGCTGGAAATTCCGCCGTTCGGGCGGATGGCCTTGATCCAGTCTTCATGCAGGTTGCTGAGTTGCCATGAGTGAGCCTGTTTCCATCGCCGCGGAGCCATCGGAGCCGCAGGAAATCTCGCAGCTCCGGATATGGTTGTGGCGGATGGGGATCGCCGCTTGGTTAGCGGTGATGGGGTTTGCATTGGTCGCCCTGCATCGCGAGTGGGCGGAGTTCCACCTGGACGATCTGAATGACGCGCTTTCCCGCCTCGGTTGGCAACACCTGGCCTTGGCTCTTGCTTGTACCGCACTGAGTTATCTGAGCAACGCGACGATCGATCTGTTCTCGCTGCGTTGGCTGGGAAAAAAAATCCCTATCGGGAAAGCGCTAGGATGCTCTTATATCGCGGCGGCCTTCAGTATGAATGCCGGAGGCACTTTGCTGGGAGGTGGCGGCGTCCGCATGCGGCTGTTCACTGGGATGGGACTCACCGCCGGGGAGGTGGCGAAGATGGCGGGCTTTGCGATGATCGCCGGATGGGCGGGAAATGCGCTGGTGGCAGGCGTGCTATTGTTCATCGCACCCGAAATTCTGCCACTGCTGCATCCGATATTGGTGCGTGAGATTGCCATGCTGCTGATTGCGGGCGTGGGTGTTGTGATTGGGCTGAATGCCTGGCGCAGCCGGAAGGGTCGTGGGGAATCGTTACCTCCCACGGCTTTGCTGGCTGGATCGATTTTCGTTTCCGCACTGGACTGGATCATGGCGGGCATGGCCATTCGTGTTTTAATGCCCGCTGATCTGGGTAGCATCGGCACCGCAGGGTTTCTGGGCGCTGTGATCGTTTCCCAGTTTCTCAGCGCACTCAGCCATGTGCCGGGTGGCGTTGGTGTGTTGGAGCTATCCGTGACGAAATTGGTGGGTTCCGCGCTGCCTCACGCGTGGTTGGCGGCGGCCCTGTTGTCCTATCGGGTGCTCTTCTATCTGATGCCGTTCGTCGCGGCGGCCGCATGGATGGGCGGGCGCGAGCTATGGGAACACCGCCGCCATTTCAGCCAAGGGGCTGGGATTCTCGGCGGTGTCTGGCGCAGGTTGGGACCTCGACTCGGTCCATTGCTGGCGTTGGCCGGCGGCTTCGTGCTGCTACTTTCCGCTAACACCCCGATGGAGCCGGGGCGGCGCGACTGGCTCATCGCGAGAATCCCACTGTCGTTTGTGGAAACGTCCCACTTTCTCTCTAGCATCGCGGGTGTCGCTCTCATCATTGTGGCACGGGGGCTCCAACGCCGTGTACATGCCGCATGGTGGGCGGCGATTTTTCTATCATCGAGCGGGGTGGTGTTCTCGATGCTGAAGGGCGTGGACTATGAGGAGGCAATGATCCTCGGTTTCCTGCTCCTCTGTCTGCTGCCCTATGGCGATTATTTCCACCGTCATGCGGCGGTCTGGTCCCGGCGCTTCACTTTGGAATGGTGGATTCTATTGGGCGGGCTCACGGCTGTTTCCGTGTGGCTGGGATTTTTCACCAGCCGCCATGTCGAATACCAGAGTGAGCTGTGGTGGAAGTTTTCGTTCGAGGGGGATGCGTCGCGGTTCCTCCGCGGGCAGGTAGGTATCGCAGTGCTGCTCATTGGCGTGATGCTCGCGCAATGGCTTCGGAGGACGCCTCCTCGCTCCTCGGGGGAGGGGGATGTGATCGATAAAAAGGCTTGGGAAAAAATCACGCAGCTCGTTTTTTCCGCGCCGCAGTGCCAATCCCACCTCGCGCTGCTAGGTGACAAGATGTTCCATTTCAGCGAGACAGGTCGTTCGTTCGTGATGTATGGCGAGCAAGGCCGGTCGCGGATTGTGATGGGTGATCCGGTGGGGGATGAGGACGAATGGGATGATCTGCTTTGGAGCTTCAATGAGGAGGCTGAGGATGAGGGGTTCCGTGTCTGTTACTATCAGATTTCAGCCGGCAGTATCCCGCATTACGTGGATATGGGGATGCGGCTCTTCAAGTTGGGTGAGGAGGCGCGAGTCGCACTGACTCACTTCGATGTGGAAAGCTCGGCTGCCAGAAAGCTGCGCAAGGCCCGAAACCGAGCGGAACGGGAGGGGCTGCATTTTGAAATCTGGATGCCGGAGCAGGTGAAGCAGGAAATGCCCG
Source organism: Luteolibacter sp. (assembly GCA_039933825.1). Lineage (GTDB taxonomy): Bacteria > Verrucomicrobiota > Verrucomicrobiia > Verrucomicrobiales > Akkermansiaceae > Luteolibacter. The sequence goes on along the minus strand of JBDTNJ010000259.1, from coordinate 92 downwards.
CCCTCCGCGCCCTGTCGGACGAATGGCTGGCGCAACATGCGGCCCGGGAGAAAAGTTTTTCGTTGGGCCGCTTTGACGAGGCCTACCTAGAG
>JBDTNJ010000258.1:0-12135 GCA_039933825.1 Luteolibacter sp. | reverse complement strand
CTCGAAGTCATGGCCCGCGATGCGAAAATGCAGCGCGGAACCCGTCCGTTCCTTTTCGCCGATTTGAAATCCGAAAAGGGAAAGGATGATCTCCTCGCCTGGTTGAAACATGAATACCTGTTTGTCTAACTGGAGCGCGGAATTGATTCCGCCCGTCGCCATTGATTCGAGCGGAATGAATTCCGCGCTCCCAGTCTCAGGCACCTCCCTTTCCGGTCACCTGCATCTCCGCTGCGAGTGCCGGGCGGATGGCATGCCTTTCATTTCCGAGCAGAGTTTCCGCGCACCCATCCACCTGAGCAAATCCCATATCGATGAGGGTCGTCTCGTTCAGAGTATCGTGAATCCCACTGCCGGGTTTTTCGATGGCGATCGTTTGGAATCCAATATCCATGTCGCTTCCGGAGCCCACTTGGTTCTTAGCACACCATCCGCCTCGCGGGTCTATCGAACACGTTCGGGTAAGGCGGCAGTGAGCTTGCAGAAATTCAGGATCGAGGAAAATGCCTCGCTCGAATGGATCCCTGAGCCCTTCATTCCACACGCCGGAGCACGCTATGTGCAGCAGACGGAGATCCAGCTGCACCCGACCGCGAGTTTGTTGTTTTTCGATTGGATCGCCCCAGGACGTGTTGCGATGGGAGAAACATTCGCGTACGAGGAACTTCGTTGGGAACTGGATTTATCACTCGATGGAAAACTCATCGCCCGCGAGCGCTATCATCTACGGCCGGATGATCAGAGCCTCGAGGCATTGCGAGCGAAATTTCCCGCCGCCCATTACCTCTCGGTTTATGCGGCCGGCGGAATTGCGGAAAACTGGCCGGCGGAAATCTTGGATGGGCTCAACGGCGATGATGTCTATCTCGGACACGGCCAGCTAACAGGAGGAGTGTGTCTAATCCGTGCTCTTTGTCAGGACAGCCTATCCGCCCGAAAACTGATCGAAACACTGCGGCCGCTGCTATACGCTTCTGCCGGGCAGAAACCGCCGGGGCTTGGTCGGATTTTCTGTTAAGCTGGGGAAATGAAAAGGCGCGGATTCATTGCTGAAATCCGCGCCTTATACATATCCCTTCACGCGTGGGGTAGCACAACTGATGCAGACTGGTTTCCCCCCGGAACCCGGGTCTGCTTGTAAGCTCGCGCGAAGTTGGTAAAAAATTAGAACTATTCTTCGGATTTGTAAATAATAAAGTTCCTAAAAATGAATCCCGGGCCCCTCATTTGCAAAAATAGTGCCGCAATGCCTCGATCGCTCCATGACCGTGAGCGCTTTGCGCAATGAAGCCGCCGATGGCGCGGATTTTTTGTTTCACTTCCGTCACGGCATTCGAGGGGCAGGCGGTCATTCCCGCGTTGGCGGGATCGAGCATTTCCAGGTCATTGTGGCTGTCTCCGATGGCGAAGCGTCGGCTGACGGGAAGCTGGAAGTGATTCGCGACATGGCAGAGGCTGCTGCCTTTTTGGAAATCCCGGTGGCCGAAGCGCAGGTAGATCGAGTTTCGCTGCCACGAGAAATGTGCCTCGGTTTCGATGATCGGAGTGATGTGATCCACGATCCATTCCATTTCCTCTTCAGTGCGCGAGATGATGCCAGCGGGGTCACCGTCCATTTCGATCCATTGGGCTCCGGTATGTTCCTCGACCGAGTGACGAAGGTGGGCGAGGAGTTTTTTCGACTTTTTGAAAAGCCCCTGGATTTCCTTTTCGCAACGTTTGTTCCATTTCGTTTCCGGCAGCCAGCGGCCGAATCCATTCGGGAAATAGAGTTCACGCTCGCGGGCGATCACCCAGTCCGGCAGGAACGGAAACCTGCTCTCAATGAAGCCCTCGACCATTTGCGGCATCGAGCGCCCTGTATTGATGCCCCACACCACCCCCTGTTCTTCGCGGAGCGTGCGGATCAGTTCGAAAAATGCGACAGGGACAGGTGGAGATTCTGATGGATGATGCAGCGTGCCGTCAAAATCAAACGAGAGAATGGCGGTGGCGGCAGGTGGGGCGGGAAGAGTGGTCATAGGTCATGAGTTATATCGGACTTGTCGGGCCTATTTCTTGAGCTCATCCCTGCACCACGCGAGGGCCATGAGGGCGTAACCGGTGCCGTAGGCCTGATGGTAATCGTAAAGCGGATAGTCCCACCACGAGCCGTCTTTTTCTTGTCGTTCTAGCAAAATAGTCGCGAGTTTTTCGGCGTAGGCGGCGTGGCTTGCCTTGGGGAGGAGTTTTACGGATTCGGTAAAATAGTAGATGCCGTAGTAGTAGAAATAGCCGGCGATACGGAACTGGCCCTCATGCGGCACCGGGCGCTTGCGGACGTTGCTGAGAAATCCCTCGCGGGCGAGGAAGCGGTCGGCCCATGTGGTTAAGACTTCGTCGGTGACGGCCTTTTCTCCGAAGACCCGGAGCGCGGCGTTACAGGATTGGGAGCGAGCGAGCGAACCGGCGGGGCGGTTGATATCGGCCCGCGGGCGCATCCGGTGGGCGAAGGAGTAGGTGTAGGAAAAGTCCGGTGTCCGCTGATAGTTGATGCCTGCGAGGGCGTGTTTGATGAGTTTTTCATTCAATGTCACGCCCATGACGCTGCGGGCCTGATCCATGGCTAGAAGCACGGTGGCGGTAGTGAAGGCCGTGGGCAGGCCGGAAGGTTTCTGGGTGGTGAGCCCGTCGAAAACATCGAGGTAGCCCCAGCCGCCGTTGACGTCTTCATAGCGGTCGACGAGATCGACTTGATCTTGGGCGAGGCGAGCCCATTCGATTTTTTTAGCAGGGCTGGTCTCGCGCTGATAGAGGCGGGACATGGCGCGGAGTCCGTAGGCGTGGCCCCAAACATTGTAGGTGGTGGTCTGATCGGCGCGGCGGAGTTTGGGTAGCTCGGAGGCGGTCCACACGGCGGCTTTTTCAATCGCGGCGTTCACTTCGGCTCGTGTATCGGCGGCATCGATCAGGCCGGAGAGGGCGAGGCCGGAAGCGCCCGCCCGGTAGGCTTGGTGTGCGCCGGGGAGGGGAGCGTAAATATTTAGGTCCTTGGTATGGGCGGCACTGCCCCAGGAACCGTTGTTATTCTGATGGGAAATCAGGAAATCCACACCACGGGTGATGGCGGCATCGAGGGCGGCAGGAAGAGGGTGTGTATTTTCTGCTGCGCGGGAGGAGACACAAGACAGTAAGACATAAGACACAAGACGAAGAGCCAGAAAAGAGCGGAAGCGGGGGTTTGCAAAATGCACGGCGTCCTCTTTTCTTGCGTCTTGTGTCTTACTGTCTTCCGTCTCTCATTCAAGGAACGAGAACGACCTGCCCGACTTCGAGACCCGAGAGGATTTCGGTTTCATCCTTGGATACCCGGCCTCGTTTGACACTACGGCGCTCGGTTTTTCCGTCGGCGAGTTTGACTTCCACGGTCCAGCCACCCGCGTTGAAGGCGAGAGCCTTGTTAGGGATGGCGATGGCGGCCGGTTGCTGATAGGCAATCACGCGGACTTCCGCTGTGGTGCCGGCTGCCGGGGCGAATTCCTTCGGCCAAGTGACAGCGAAATCCGCGCGGTAGGTGCCGTCTATGCCCGGAAAAATGGCAAGTTTGAGGATTTTGACCGGGATTTCCACATCCTCGCGGCCTGCGAGGGTGGCGGTTCCTGTTATGTCGGGTTTGAGAGCGCGGAAAGCGGCTTCATCAACGAAGGAGATGAGGTTGAGTTTGGCACTTGCCGGAACAAAGGTGGCCAATGCGCGGTGAACAGGGGGGCGCCCATGGGGGATCACTGTTTTGATGAGATCGCCGGTGGTCCATTTGCCGTTTTCGATCGGCCCGTAATAGAAGAATCCATCGGCCGGGGCTTTGAATTCGAACTCGGCCCGGTCGGCCTCCAGCTCTGCGAGAGTTTGGGCTTCGCGCAGGTGGGCGGTTTTCAGGGCTTCGATTTCGAGCTTCTTGAGCTCGATGGCGCGGGGGATTTCGATCTCGGCTTTTTGGAGGCTGATGGCGGTGTCGCGCTCGGCATCGGCCAAGGTTTTTCCTTCGCGCGGGAGGGAAACATCGAGGGTGCGCTTGTGTTCAAGGGTCTCCATATGCAGGGCGAACTCGGCAGCAGCGACGGCGTCCTGCTGGCGAATGAGGATGATTTCTTCGGTGTCTTCGGTGACATCGTCCGCCTCGTACATTTTCGAGAGCTGTTTGAGTTCCTCGCGCTGGTTGGAGAGGATTTGCTCGCTGCGTTTGAGGTTTTGCCCGGCGCTTTCCTCGGTGGCCTTGCGGCGGGTCTGTGTGAAGTAGCTGTTCTCCTCTTTGGCGATGCCGGCGGCGCGGCGGATCGACTCAAGCTTGTTAGGGACATTTTCCTGGAGAAGTTTGAAATCGAGTTCGGCTTGGGCGAGGGTGAGCGTGGCGGCTGCATGGGCGCTGCGGACGTCGGCGATTTTCTTATCGATGGCCTCGGGATCGAAGCGGATCAGCGTGTCGCCTTTTGCTACTTTGCTGCCGTGATCGGCAATCTGGACGATTTCATAATCTGTCCACGTTTGCGGGTTGAGCCTCATCAAAACGCAGTCGCCGCTAGGAAGTGCGGTGGCGTTGAAATTTTTTTCAATGGAAAAGGGCCGTTGTTCGACAGTGATTTCTCCGGCGTGGGATGCTGCGGCGATCAAGGCGGGAATGAGATGTAAGGGAGTGATACGGGCCATGGACTGCCCGCAGTCAAGCACGCGTCCGAGCAGAAATCAATCCGCAGCTTTGCCTTTCCGTGCGAGCCAGATAGGCAGGAATCGTGGTCTTTTCGCATTTGGAGAGGAGGGAACGGTAAATTCAGCCACTTCAAAACCGGAACCTTGGAGGCGGCGCGAGAGGGTGGGCACATGACGGGATCCGGCGATGGCGAGCAGTCCGCCTTGCTGCAAAGCTTCATAAGCGGCGGAAACCCAGCGGCGCTCATCCACCCAAGTGCGATTGCGTGGGCCGGTAGGAGAGGCATCGAGGTGCAGTAAGATGGCATGCAGCGAGCCTTCCTGGCGGATCAGCGCGTTGGGGCTGCAATCGTTTTCCAGCAGAACGCGCGCATCGGTGACCAGCGGGCTATCCGGCAGAAACGTGCGGTGCCACTGGGGGATGGCGGTGAGCGGCTCGGCAACGATGAAAGTGGCGCGTTTCTGCGGCAGTTCCTTGGCGACAGCGGCAATGGAGTGACCGAGCCCGAGGCCCATGAAGAAAATCTTCGGTTGTCGCGCGGGTCTAAATGGGGCGCAAGCGAGACGGGCGAGTTCTTCCTCGGCAGCGCGGGTGGCAGGTCCGCAGATTTGCTGACCGTGGACGAGCAGGAAATTCCGGCCATCGTGCTCTTGGAGCGCAAGTGTGTTTCCGTCAGGAAGCTGGGTTTCTGCGAGGGTGATTCTTGGTTTCATGGGGCTGGAAGTGTGCGTTGTCTGGGCGGGCCTTAGTGGAGGTCGGGCCAAGTTGCCAGCGGAATTGAAAAAATGGACTATTGAATTGAAGATCAGAGAGGATCGGAAGTGCCTGTCGGGGTATCAGACCGACAACGTGAGATCCGTTCAATCGAGAGCCCGATCCCCCGAATCATGCCGAATTTGCGGACCGCTTGCTGGGAGAAATGGGAGCAGCTGGGCGTGAAATGACCCCGATGATAATGATGAAAGTGGTGCCGCATGCGGCGCAAGCTGCTCCGCCTGCCTGGGCCGCCTGTGCGGTTTCTTCCGGAGTCGGCTGATGTTGCTGAGGACCGGGAACGAAAGGGGTGGCTTCCTGTGCGATGGCGGCGAGCGGAGAAATGGTAAGAATAGCGAGTAGGAGTGTTCGGAGCAAGTTCATCGGGTGGATCATGGGTGGAGGGCGGCTGACCTGATTGTGCAGCAAGAAACAGATAGTGAGCCGGTATCCGGACGCCAAGAAGATTTGTCTGATTCTGCCGAGGCTTCCAGACCGGGAAGCCGGGGGTGTAAATAAGAAAACCCCGGCCGGGTGGCCGAGGTTTTTTGGTTTTTTATGATATATAAAAGAGGTGGGGACCCCTACCGGCAATCAGAGGCTGCCCTTGAGCACGGACGAAGGCTTGAATCCGACCGATTTGGATGCGGCGATTTTCATGGCTTCACCAGTCTTCGGGTTACGGCCCTGACGTGCAGCGCGCTTTTTGACTTCGAAAGTTCCAAAACCGATGATTTGGACTTTCTTGTCCTTCTTTACGCCTTTGGCGATGGAAGAGAGAACGGCTTCGAGGGCTTCGTCGGCAGCGCGCTTGGTAGCGTCTTTTCCGAGGGCGGCTTGGATGGCATCAATGAGTTCAGCTTTATTCATGGCAGCGACGTTTGTGCGAATGTGGTCGGGGCTTGGCAAGAGAAAATCTGTTGAAAATACAGGGATTTTTTTAAAGTGACGGCTTGACTTGGAGGGGCGATCGGGTGTTGGACGATCCGGAATCCGGAGGGTTAAGATTCATGTCGGGTCCTTGATTGCGATTAGATCGTGTTGAGTTTGCTCTCCGAAGACGGAGGGAAGCGGCCCACCTGTTTGATGGGCGTTAGTGGGTTTCAATTCCGCCCGGGGAATTCCGGAATGAAAAACAGAGTGAAAAACAAAACGTGCGATCAGAGAACAGGTTCGTTGATGATCGCTTCGATTGTGATGGAAGTCCCTTGAAATGAAGTGTTTTAGCGAGCTTGTGAAATTTTTCACAAATAGAACTTGCGGAGTGCGGCGGCGATCCAGTAAAGACCCCGCGCCCTGCGTCAGTGGGCTTCTTGCATGCGCTTTTTACTCTCCACATCGGGTTTCTGGATTTTGGGAATGCTTTCCTCCTTCGCGGCGGAAGGGCATGGTGGGCATGAGGCGTTGCCACTGGATGCACAGCGTCTCAGCGGAGTTCTGCCCATCACGAACTCGATGATCATGGTTTGGCTTGCGGTCGGCTTGATCGTTTTGTTTTGCCGGATGGCCACCAAAAAAATGGCATTGGTGCCGGCCGGTATGCAAAATTTCGCTGAATGGGCGATTGAGTCACTCTATGATTTCCTCGCTGGCCTGATGGGCGCACACCTTGCCAAACGGACGTTCTGGTTTTTCGGCTCGATCTTTTTCTTTATCCTGGTGAGCAACTATCTGGGTCTGATTCCAGGAGTGGGAACCGTTGGCTGGCACACGACAACGGGTGAAGGCGAACACGGTTTTCTTCCTCTGCTCCGTGGTGCGAATGCGGATATCAATATGACGGCGGCGATGGCCTTAAGCTTCGCCGTTCTCTGGTTCTACTGGGCGCTTACGGAAAACAACCTGAAGGGCTTTGTCGCCCATATTTTCGCGCCGAAGGGTAAATTCTCGGGTCTCATCCTCGCCTTTATGGTTCCGCTGTTCCTCTTCGTGGGTGTGCTCGAAATGGTCTCGATCGCGATCCGTCCCGTGGCGCTCACCTTCCGTCTTTTCGGTAACATCTATGGCGGTGAGCAAACTATGGAAGCGCTGATGAGTCTGGTTCCAAAAAGCTTGGCCTTCCTGCCGGCATTGCCATTCTACTTCATGGAGCTTCTCGTCGGCTTTGTCCAAGCCCTCGTTTTCACTTTGCTCTGCGCGATTTTCCTCAAACTGATCTGCGATCACGGGGAAGAAGAACACCATTGACCCTTTCATCAGTCTGACCATGTCATGCATGTGGGGGCTGCCGGAAAAACAACATTAAATAAACAAACAGACTATGTTCACTAAAGCATTTGCAGTAGCACTCGCCGCCCTTGGTGGTGGTATCGGTATCGGCGTCCTCGGATCGAAAGCCGCTGAAGCAACCGGTCGTAACCCCGGTGCAGCGACTCCGATCCTTGTTATCTCGATTATTCTTGCTGCTCTGATTGAAGGTATCTTCATCCTTTCAGCATTCGCCGTACCTTTCTAAGTCTTATCGTCGCACGCGCTGCCATGCGGCGCGTGCGACATCCTTTTCCACGAAATTTTTCACGATATGATCACCTTGCTTGCTGTTGCCGCCGAAAATCCCGGTGTTTTGGAAAACATCCAAAAGACCTTCGGACTGAACGGGCCATTCTTTATTGCGCAGGTGGTTAATTTCATTCTGGTGATTTTCATTCTGAAGAAATTCGCATTCGGCCCTGTTCAAGCCATCCTCGAACAACGCCGCAGCCGTATTGCCGAGGGTGAGAACAAGCTTCAGCAGATTGAGAAGCAGCTCGCCGAGGCTGAAAAAACAGCCGCTGAAGCGATCGCCAAGGCCAATCAGGAAGCCGTGCGTCTCATCAACGAGGCCATGCACGGAGCTTCGACACTTTCCGAGCAAAGCGCTCAGGAAGCTCTCGCACAAGCGAAGCAAATCATTTCCAAAGCCGAGGCTGCGGCAAAGGCAGACCGCGAACGTCTCAGTTTGGAATTGAAGCGTGAGTTCGGCCGCCTCGTTGCCGCAACCACCTCCCAGGTGACTGGCAAAATTCTCACTTCGGACGACCAGAAGCGCATTAACGAAGTTGCGCTCACCAGTGTCGAAGGCTGATTCATTCCTCGTTTTACGTCGTTATGAAAATTTCCAAAGCCGCAGCCGCCTCCGCCCGCCGACTCTTCGGACTTTGCCAAACGGATGGCCGCCTGGATGAGGCAAAACTGCGCACGGTGATTTCCCGATTGATCGAAGCGAAGCCGCGTGACTATCGCGCCATCCTCGTCGCAATCCAGCGCCTGACCCGCCTCGAAATCGAGCGTCGCCAGGTGACCGTCGAGAGCGCTGTGGGACTGGATTCCGCAACTCAACAACGCGTTGTCGCCGGGCTCGCCCAACAATACGGCCCCGACCTCGTCATCTCCTATCAAACTACACCCGCCCTGATCGGCGGCCTTCGCATCCGCGTTGGAAACGACGTTTTCGACGGCTCCGTTAAAGGCCGCCTCGACCGCCTCGCCGAAGCATTCTAACTTACACCTCTTGCGGAACCCCTAATCTCGATCACTAGCAAACTTTTCTTATGAGCAGCATCCTTCAGGAACTCGAACAACAAATCGCCGGAATCACTTCCTCCGTCGCAAAAACAAATGTCGGCACTGTCCGCCAAGTCGGTGACGGCGTGGCTAAAGTCGAAGGTCTCTCCGATGTGATGCTCAACGAGATGATCGAATTCGGTGGCGGTGTCACCGGAATGGCGCTCAACCTCGAAGAAAGCGAAGTCGGCGTGGTGCTCCTTGGCGACTACGCCGCTGTCAAGGAAGGCGACGAGTGCCGCACGACCGGCAAGCTTCTTTCCGTTCCTGTTGGCGAAGCCGTGCTCGGCCGCGTGGTCAACGCCCTCGGCGCTCCGATCGACGGCAAGGGCGAGATCGCCGCCGCCGCTTTCTATCCGATGGAGAAAATCGCTCCGGGCATCATCAAGCGGAAGTCCGTTTCCGTTCCCGTGCAAACCGGTATCATGTCCATTGACGCGATGATCCCGGTCGGCCGTGGCCAACGCGAGCTCATCATCGGTGACCGCTCCACCGGCAAGACCACTATCGCCGTGGACACCATCATTTCCCAAGCCCAACAGAACAAGGCTGCGGAAAATGGCAAACTGCTCAATCACAAGCCCCTCTATTGCATCTACGTCGCCATCGGCCAAAAGCTTTCCAACGTCGCCCGGATCCAGAAGATCCTCGATGACGCCGGTGCGATGGAATACACCACGATCGTTTCCGCATCCGCTTCGGACGCCGCGGCCATGCAGTATCTCGCGCCGTATGCCGGTTGCGCCATCGCCGAATACTTTATGGATCAGGGCAAGGATTGCTTGATCGTATTCGATGACCTTTCCAAGCACGCCGTCGCCTATCGTCAGGTTTCACTGATTCTCCGCCGCCCATCCGGTCGCGAAGCTTATCCAGGTGACGTGTTCTATCTACACTCCCGGTTGCTCGAGCGTTCTGCCCGTCTTTCCGAAGCTGCGGGTGGTGGTTCGCTTACCGCGTTGCCGATCATTGAAACGCAGGCTGGCGACGTTTCCGCCTATATCCCGACCAACGTGATTTCCATTACCGACGGTCAGATCTATCTGGAAACCGACCTTTTCTATCAAGGTATCCGCCCCGCGATCTCCGTCGGTCTTTCGGTATCTCGCGTGGGTTCCGCCTGCCAAACGAAGACGATCAAGTCGGTTGCCGGCACCACCAAGCTCGACCTCGCCCAGTATCGAGAACTCCAGGCCTTCGCCCAGTTCGGTTCTGACCTCGACGCCTCCACCAAGAAGAAACTCGATCGCGGTGCCCGTATCGTCGAGCTCTTCAAGCAGAATCAATACAGCCCGCTCGCCATGGAGATGGAGTCCATCTATCTCTTCGCAATGCAGAACGGTTACTTCGACGATGTCGCCGTCTCCGATGTGAAGCGTTTCCAGGCAGCTCTCGGTGATTTCTTCAACACCCGCAAAGGTGACCTTCTTGATAAGATCCGCAACGAAAAGCCGGATCTCAAGAAGGATAAGGAAATGGTCGAAGCCGTCAAACAAGGCGTCGAAGACTTCAAGAAGAGTTGGAAATAAGGTTATTAGTTATTGGTTAGAGGATATCTATTTAAAGCCGCTTCGCCAATGACTCATCCGTTTAACTTTTAACAAATAACTTTTAACAAATAAGACATGGCCAACCTCCGCGACATCCGCCGACGCATCAAGTCGGTTAAAAACACCGCGCAGATCACCCGCGCGATGCAGCTTGTCGCTGCGGCAAAGATGAAGAAGGCGCAGGACCAGGCGATCGCCGGGCGTGCTTATTCAAAACACCTCAATGGCGTTCTTCAGGACATCAGCGAGGGGTTCAGCGAGGCTTCCCACGCGCTGCTTGAAAAACGCTCAGGTAATCGCGAGCTCATCCTTGTCATTTCGACGGACAAAGGCCTCTGCGGCCCGATCAATACAAACCTCGCCCGTGCCATTCGCGCCCAATCTTCGCCGGACGCCGATTATGTCACCGTCGGTCGCAAGCTGCGAATCGCCATGGAGAAGCTCGGCCGCAATGTGATCGCTGATTTTTCGGTGAAGGACCCGGTTCCGTTTTCGGACGCCCGAGCGATTTCCACTTTGCTCTCGCGTCAGTTCCTTGATGGGAATTACGACAAGGTTTCGGTTGCCTACACCCGTTTCGTCAACACGCTCAGCCAGTTGCCAGAAGTGGTTCAGCTTCTGCCGGTCGTGCCGCCAGCGGATCATCATGAGGTCACTGCCACTAATGATTTCCTCTTCGAGCCATCGCCGGCCGATGTTTTGAGCGCGATCCTGCCTTTATATATCAACTTCAAAGTCTTCCAATCACTGATGGAAGCCCGCGCATCCGAGCACTCCGCGCGGATGGTCGCCATGAAGGCCGCCACCGACAACGCGAAGAAGTTCATCAAGGAACTGACGCTTGAATACAACAAACTCCGCCAGGGTGCCATCACCTCCGAGCTTCTCGAAATCACCACCGCCATGAAGGCGATGGAATAAATTAGAGTGGAAGAAGTAATCAGTGATCAGTAATCAGTGATGAAGATTTCCACTACCAGCTCTTGCCTTCGTCAAACCAGCCTCACTTCAATCGTCACCGAGTCATTCAATCTGATCACTGATTACTGATCACTTCTTCACTTCTACCCATGAGCAACCAAGGAACCATCGTCCAGATCATCGGCGCCGTCATCGACGCTGACTTCTCCAAGGCCAGTACGCTGCCTGAGATTTATAACGCGTTGAACATTCAATACGTCCTCAATGGCGTGGATACGAAGCTCGTGCTCGAAGTTCAGCAGCACCTCGGTGATGGCTGGGTGCGCGCGGTCGCCATGTCCACCACGGACGGTCTCAAGCGCGGAATGGCCCTCGTCGATACCGGCAAGCCGATTTCCGTGCCCGTCGGCCCGCAAGTTCTCGGTCGTATTTTCAATGTCACTGGTGACCTTGTGGATGAAAACGTTCCTCTCTTGGACGCTTCATTCCGTTCCCCGATTCATCGCCCGGCACCGACTCTCACGGAGCAATCGGCTAACACCGAAGTCCTTCCAACAGGCATCAAAGTCATCGACCTCATCTGCCCGCTCCTCAAGGGGGGTAAAGGCGGCATGTTCGGTGGTGCCGGTGTCGGCAAGACCGTCGTCATCATGGAGCTCATCAACAACATCGCGAAAGCGCACG
>JBDTNJ010000257.1:0-4587 GCA_039933825.1 Luteolibacter sp. | reverse complement strand
AGGAGGAACAAACCTTTTACCGGTTCCCGATGAAACGATTGAGTCCGCGTCACGAATTGATCCTCCACAGCCCTTTGCTGCTGGTTGGTGAGGAGCGGGCCTTGCTCTTGGATGATCTGCTTGCGCAACGTGTGGAACCGGGTCTCCATCAGATCAGCGGAGGCTTCCGGGTCGGTGTAATGCACCGTCAGTTCGTAGAGTTTTCCACTGAGAAAACGGCCCTCCACCGCTCCCGCCTGGCTGTCCGGCAGGAAACCTTTTTTGGGCTCGATTTTAAGAATCCGCATTGCGGGTTGATCTCCGGGCAGGGAAATGTTAACATCCAGCGAATGTCGGGAGGCCCATGTAATCAATTTCTCAGGAGAATCGCCCCAGTGCAGACCGAAGGGCGGCTCCAACACGGCTTGCCCGTGCGCCTGGCCGAGCATCAAGCCGAGGCCTCCGACCGCCAGTGCCCAGTTGCGAAAGCGCCTCCACATGGCCGGAGTTTCCATGGCTTCCGGCGGATTCGCAAGGCGCGATCACTCCGCCGGGGCTTTGTTTTGGTCGAGGCGATGTTGTCCCTTTCGATGCTGACGTTGCTTGGACTTTGCATGTTCAAGCTCTCTCTCAATATCCTTCTCCCCAGACAGTGGGTCCTGGGGCAGGTGATCACAGACGCCTATATGGGCTACGAACGCGCCTATGCCGAGCGGATTCCCTTTGAGGACCTTCTGGCAAATGATTCCCCGTGGCCCGTTTATCCTGCTAAGACCACCACCACGGCGGTGGAAATCGGTCGGCTGCCAGGCAACGTGGCTGTCACAGGCACGGTGGTGCGCACCCGTTTTGCGGATACTAACAATTACCCGATCGATGGTGGAACCGGCACCGTGACGAGCAACCCGGCAGCCATGAAAGTCTGGAAGGTTCAGAGCGTGCTCACCTATAAAATCGGCAAGAAGAATTACGCCAAATCCCGAACCGTTGTGCGATCCCAATGAAATCGTGCTCTCATCAACTGCGCAAAGGCTTCACGCTGATCGAATTATCCGTTGGTATCATGGTAGGGATGGCGGTTTGCGCGATGGTATTGGCGTTGTTCAACCAGCAAACGGCGTTTTTAAAGATCTACAAGGCTCAGAATTTCCTCACGGAGGAAGCGCCGGTCATCAGCACCTATGTCAGCCGCCTAGTGGGTAGAGCGGACCGCTTTCGGCTGCATGATAATCTGGCCGATGCGCTTTCCAACGTGCGCCCCCGCACGACTTCGTCGCCGGTGGTGGTTCTGAATTTCCGCCAACCTGACGGTAATGTGCGCGCCTCGATTCTGTCGTTTGCCAACCTCGGGAGCGGCAACGCGCTTTACTATTATGTGGTACCGGTCAGCGGTGTCCTGGGTGCTCCCCAATGGGCCATTTCCAAGAAAGCGAGCAATGTGGCTTTCTCAACATCGGCGGGTATCCTTCGGATGACACTGACCGGACCTGCTGGCGAGGTCATCACCTATTCCGGATCCATGCAGCAATGAAAACCTCCCCCCGCAAACGCTGGAAATCCGGCTTTATCTCCTACCTGCTGGTCATCACCACCGGAACGATTCTCACGCTGTTGATGATCTACGCCTATAAGAAGGCGATCCTTGGCAGGGATGTGCAAAAGGATGTGCAACTGCGCGTCGATTATGCTGAAAAGGAAGATACGATCCTGCGCTCGATCGTGGCAATCACCCCGAACCGGGCGATCCGTGCGATGCAGAGTGGTTCCAGCGCCAGCAGCACGGTTAGCGATCCCCTGCGCTGGCAGAATATCTTCACGGAGTCCCTCGCGATGGCCAATGCGGGAACCTCCATTTCCAGCGCCCTTGCCACCTCGCTGAACATTACCAATCTCAGAAGCGCTAACACAGGTGACTCCGCGTTAGGAACTCCCAGTTTGATTTTTGCGGCGATCCCGCCAGATACCGGTTATGTCTCCGTGGGCAACAATCGCAGTTTGGGAACTGGCTACCCTCCCGCGCTCAACGTGAGCGACACTGCGACCGCCACCAGCGATTTAACCTATCCGATCATCTCATCTAAGAAGATCTACGGTGCCTTGGCGCAGAGCGATCTGAATTCCGCCACGTTGAATGGTGATAATACGGTGGCATATGGTGTTTCCACCACCACCTATCCGAATTTCAATCGTCTGGAGTATCCGCAGATCAATTTCGGGTATGCCACGCCGGGAAGTGCTTTTGTCGCCAAGCGCAACTGGTGGGCCTTTTCGGTGGATCTCGCCGACGCGGATAATGACAAGACGTTGCTGGCGCTTTCGAAACGCAATTACGTGCTCTCGATTTATGAAATTCCCTCACAGTTGGCGATCTCGGCATCTTCTTTCATGTCGCTCGGCCAATATGCCTCGGGTGATGCTTGGCAGAACACCACCATCACGGGTGGCATCTTTGCCGGGAAAGCCGACGTGACGGGGACCACCGCCATCAGCGCCTTGTCCAGCCGCCGCAGCATGGCATTGTCGGGCAATTCCACGGTGGGGGGACAAAGTTTCGCCGACAGCCCGTTCACCCCGGGAGTTCGTGAAACCTATCAGCTCACTACCGGCTCATTTTTTCCGGTTTCGCTTGCTTCTGAAAGCGGGCGGGCCGCCTTCGTCCCGATCAACCGCGGGGCCGATTTCTTTGACCGGCTCACGCACACGACCGAGTCCAGCGTGCTGTCCTCGACCACTTGGAACAATTACTCCGTGGGTGCCCTGCAATGCGCGATGCAGCTGGATATCACCAAAAAGACGAGTTCCACCAACAGCACACCGACCGAATTCCGTTTTTCCTATCTGAAGGCTGGTGTCCGCACGAACATGATCGTCTCACTCAGCACAGGTCCAGCCACCGGGGTGCCTGCTGGGTATATTTACTGTGCGGCTGAAAACGCAACCGTGAACTTCGGCACCGCTGTGGTGGATCTATACTATGGCGCGAGCAACAAGTATGCCACCCAAACGGCACAAACCGGCTCCATCACTTTCAATAACACCCGCTTCGGCGACCCCATCGTCGGAGTTGTCAAATCTGGTTATTACAAACCCAGTTACCCTTTCGAAGTGAAATCCCTGCCCTCGGGAAAAATCTGTGTCGCTGTCTACCCCAAGCGCTTCCCAGCATTTCTTAATCTGTTAGGAGCGGATAGCACCGCAGTGAACAGTTCATTGGTCGTCAATGTAGATTACACCGCCGCGACAGGAAGCATTCTTTTGACCAAGCCTTTGATCCCCTGCACGGATAACGATTACGGTTTGATTTTGAAGGAATGTGATAACCTCACCACCTTCACGAAGGGCTTTTCCATCGTCACCAATCTCCGGCTTTATATTGGTGATGATTTTAACACCACACTTTTTAAAGACGCGTCTCCAACGATTGGTATCCCGACAGGATATACCGGCACCGCCGCCACTTACTATCCGCCGTGTTCGCTGTTTGCTCCGGAGAAGCGTTACGGGGTGGAAGTGGATCCCCCAGCTATCAATTTTAGTGGGCAGATCGGCTCACTGGCCAGTGATACGGATGCCAACCCGGTGCGGCCTCTGGACTCGAAAAACAGCAGTGGGACGGCATTGAGTTCGTCCAACATCACCGTCAATTTGAAGCCGATCACCCACCCGGCGGACCTGCCGCCGATTTTCATGATGAACTGGCTGGTGCTCATCGAGGAGCGCCGCAAGGAGTATGTGAATTACTAACGGATATCATTCCTCCACGTAGAGAATGCGTCCGCAGTCCTCGCACTGGGTGATTTCCTTGCCTGTCTGGGCTTTCATGACCGTAGAGGCGATGAGCTTCATATGGCAGCCCTCGCATTTGCCATCGCGCAAGGGAGCGATCGCCAGCCCGGCTTTGGTTTTCATCAGACGATTATAAAGTGGAATGATGTCCTCCGGCACCAGCAGAACGAGCTTTTCGCGCTCGGCGGTGACCTCGGCGCGATCGGCTTGAGTCCGTGCATGGCGTTCCGCGATGGAAGCGAGGTCCTCCTCCACCAGCTTCCGAGTGTGCGCGAGGGCCGCTTCGGCTGCTTTTTGAGCTTTGCGGAAAGCATCCACCTCGTCCATCGCTTCGAGTTCCTTGGTCTCGAAATCATCGAGATCCTTTTCGTAACGCACGATTTCATGGCCCAGTGCCTGAAACTCATCGTTTTTGCGGGTTTCAAATTGCTGCAATTTCAGCCGTTTGATCGTCGTCCGGCGGGTCTCGGCATCGAGGTCGATCTTTTTCACCCGCAGTTCGCAATCGAGCAATGCTTGATGGGCTTTGGCCAACGCCGCCTCGTCTCCGGCAAGCTTCGTTTTCGCCCGCGCCTCGTCCTGGGGCAGTTTTTCGAGATCTTTGGCCAGCGCCAATAAGCGTCGGTCACGGTCCTGGAGAATCAACAGCGCGCGAACTTCATCTTGCATGCACGTTGGGTAAACGTCTCCGCGCGACGGGGCAAGGATTGCTTGCAACGGATGTCACTTCGGGTCTGGCAGTTCCTTTTTCAAAACCGCATCCACCGCGTAAATCCCCACCGCCAGCCAGATCAGTCCGAAAGAAACCAGCCGTCCGCTGGT
>JBDTNJ010000256.1:0-2885 GCA_039933825.1 Luteolibacter sp. | reverse complement strand
GGGGCACCCTACAAGCCCCACCCTTGGGTCAAGCCCGGATCGTGCTTTATGGTCTACCCACAGGCGATCTTCTCTCGCCTGGACAATTGCAGCACGTCAACTTGGGCGGCCCCGATCGCCAACTGCGGGCAGGCAATCGGATCGGAGCCTCCGTAAACTCTTCTAAACTCGGACAAGCTGCTAGCGTCCAACCTTCCTACATCATTGGAAACTCCTACCGTGATCCCGCCGTTGCTCTCGGGGATGTGACCTATGACTGGAGCTACAAAGCCAACGAGGAAATTTGGGATCGGTGGTTCGCTTCGGGAGTTCCAAAAAACTTAACTGCCAGTGATTTGGCCACTGGCAAGTTAGCGAATCCCCGCATGCGCCCACTTTCAAGTGAAAGCGCCGCTCTGGCCGCACTGAAAAACATCGATCAAGCCGCTTCCAAACTGCTAGTAGAAGGGATGTTTAACTTAAATTCCACCTCGGTGGAGGCTTGGAAAGCCTTACTTGGCAGCACGGCCAACTCCGCGTCCGTGGTGGCCACCCCAGGGGACTCCTTCATAACCTTTGATCCCGCCACGGGCAACGACCCTGCGGCCCGCTACGCTCGTACCCTCATCACCAACCAGATTGCGGGAGGCTTTGCCTCGGTGGGTGGCGACGCCCGTTGGAGCGGACCGATCAAATTAAGCGACGCACAATTGACCGATTTGGCCAAAGGCATCGTGCAGCGGATCAAGGACCGGGTAAAAATCATGGGCCGTCCGTTCTCCAGCCTCTCTGAATTTATCAACAGGCCGGCAGGCAAGGAGTTGGGTTTACTTCAGGAATCTCTAGACCAAAAGAAACTACCAGACGGGACGCCGGGCGGAACCTCACTTAGCGGTGGTCGCCTCAATAATGATTTCCTCGGCCAATTCATAGACGGCACCGTCGAACCCGAAGGTGCACCCGGCGCCATACGCCAGGGGGATTTGCTTCAGTCCGTCGGCTCATTCATCAATGTGCGCTCAGATACCTTCCGTATCCGCGCCTACGGTGAGAAACGCAACGAACAAACCGGTGCCGTCGAGGGCCGCGCGTGGTGTGAGGCGCTCGTGCAACGCGTCCCAACCTATATTAACTCCTCGGTACCTGCTGAAGCAAAAATCACGCCAGCCGACCCGGTCAACTTTATCTTCGGACGTCGGTTTGAGATCAAATCGTTCCGTTGGCTCAATTCCTCGGAAATATGATCCCGTTCTCCAGACTAACCTGTCTAGGCTTTATAACTCTGGCAGTCTTGGTGGCCTCCACTCGACTGGCCGCCCTAGATACTCCCGCGGCCGACAGTTCCACAGACAAGCCCACCTTATTTTTCGAGGTCATCTATTGGGGTTCATGGATGGACCGACCACTGAAATACAAGAGCGGTACGAAACTCAAGGCTATACCACTGCAAAATGGCAGTCCCACCTGCTACCTTTACAGCGGGTCGTCCCCTTTAGTGCTTTATCGTGACGAAGTTGAGGACCCAAAGACCAAGGAACTTACGCCAGTTCCCATCCTTTCGCTTCCATTCCAAATCAGCTGGCGTCGCGCCGCCCTGATCATTACCCCTGACAAGGACAACAAGCTGACTGCCCAAATGATCCCCTTGATCGCCGATGTCTTTCCACCAGATTCCGTCTATATGGTCAACGCTTCCGGCAAAGCCCTTAAGTGCAGACTTGCTGACCAAACTTGGGATATGACAATCAACCAGAAAAAGCTGTTCCCGATGGCCATCCATGAATCCAAAATCTATCTACTCGCTGCCTCCGAATGGAATGGTGCCTGGCAAGTCATGTATTCTGATTCTTTCCGGCCGGTGGAGGGGGAGCGTCGCGTGATCTATTTTCACACCCCCAATGGCACGGAGGGAGTTTCCGCCATGGCCTCAGTGATTCCACCGGATAATGCACGGTTCGACGGCTCTGGTCACCCGATCGAATCCGCCGCCGTAGACCCGAATTTCAAGCCCAGCACCAATCCTAGGGGAACCGCCGAGTGGGAGCCGGGAAAATGAAGTCGCTTCCCCACAAAGCATATCCCCCCGGTAAATATACCACTCAATTGAGTAGTGGGCAACGGGATGCTTTTGCCCATCCCGTTGCTCCTCGTCGATCCCGTCGATCCGAACTTGTGGATTTCCTGAATCCAATCATCCTGTTAGCCAAGCTTTCGCAATGCTGCGGGATTTTGGGCTTCTGGCTTTGAAACTGCGTTGATTTTTTCAAAGGGACTCCACCTTAACGGCATTTCCGTGGCTCTCCGAGGGGGGGGAGGCAGGGTCAATCCGAGTCGGTCAAAGAGAAGTTGGTGGACTTTTTCGGGCTTGGTGTGCCGTCTCATTTGCCGCTCGCGTCTTAGTAATTAGACCGTTTGCCCATTGGCGTCAATTTAAGGTCTGAAGCCGTTGCCGTTTTGCTTGAGGGATTTCCGTTTTCGTTTGCAGCGACAGATGTGTCTCGGGTCGTGGGGCAGTTCTGCTGATAATCTCCGGATGATCTTCAAGCGGCCTGACAACCAAGCGAAAAGTTTTTCCACGCTGGCTTGCAGTCCCGGTATCTGTTGGATGATGAGTCGGTTGATGCGGATTGCGAGCGTGGAGAAGATCATCGCCGCAAGCATCAGGGCGTGGAGCTGAATGCGGCTGGTAATCCGATGGAGCGCTTGCCTGGCCATGGAGGCGGCTCAGCCAGAAGGCTTTCTTGGATTCCACATCGGCAAATGCGGAGACATCGAAATAACCCATGTCCCGCAGCACCAGATCCCCTTCGCCGACCATCGGGAGCAACTCCGGCCCCAGGGTCCGGTCTTGGACATGACCTTCGGTTTCGAACTGCCGGAGCAGTTGACCACTGATGAGATCCAGG
>JBDTNJ010000255.1:0-3350 GCA_039933825.1 Luteolibacter sp. | reverse complement strand
TTCATCTGGAAGTTGATGTTGATCGTGTAGTCGCCGTTCCATGGCGTGTTCAGCCCCTCTGCCCAGAGACCTTGCAGGTTCGCGGGGGCGGGGTTGTCCGCGCGGCTGCATGAGATGAGGAGGTAGCGGCCGTATTGGAAAAACAGCGCGGCCAGTGCGGGATCGGATTTTCCATCGCCATAAGCGCGCACGCGTTCGTCGGTGGGTTTCTTCGCCGCTTCGGTGGTGCCGAGGTCGAGCCTGACGCGTTGGAAGTATTTCCGGTGATCGGCGATGTGGGCGGACTTGAGTTGTTCGTAACTTTTCGCGGAGGCCTCGGCCAGTTGTTTGCTGGCGAGCGCGGGATTGGCGCCTTTGTAGCCTTGCTTGAAGTCCATTACGTAGGAGGTGTTAGCTGAGATCAGGATGACGGCTTCGTCCGCACCTTCGACGATGAGTTTGTCGCCGTCATTCCTAACTATTCCGCCCTTGGTCTGGACGCGGGTGTTGACCTGATAGTCGAGTGAGGAGCCCGTGTTGCCGGTCATGACCAGAGTGTCGGGGGCGACGAATCGGGTCTGGGCTTTTTCGGCGCGTTTGAGCACCAGCTCGAAGCTAACACTCTTTGGTATACTGGCGGAGACACGCTGCACGAGCACTTTGTCTGGCGCGCTTGAGAAAAATTCGCGATGGTATTTGGTGGTCCCTACTTGGAATTCCACGCCGGCGAGCGCCTGATCGAGGTCGAGCCAGCGCCGGTAGCCGGTGGGTTGTCCTGCGGGCAGGCGGAACCTAAAGTTGAGATCGCCTAACTCCTGATATTTGTTCTGGTCGTAGTTGGTCTTGCAGGTGAGGTGATCGTTGCTGAGTTTGACCGCCTCGTCGTAGCGTCCGTCACGGATCGTCTTGCGGATTTCGGCCAGAAACTGATAGCCGTCCGGGCGGTTCGCATCGGGCTGTGGGCCGCCGGACCAGACGGTGATGTCATTGAGCGCGAGGCGTTCGGTTTCCGGTTGGCCGAACACCATCGCACCGAGTCTGCCATTTCCGATAGGCAGCGCCTCGATCCATTGGCTCGCGGGCTTGTCATACCAGAGTTGGCTGGATGGATCGACGGACGAATCCACGGGAATCGGCGCGGCATGGAGCGTCGTCGCTAGCATGGCGGGAAGGCCAAGGTTGATTAGGGAGAGGCGGAATTGTTTTGGCATGGCGGAAGTCTATTTTGTGAGGAACTTGAAGACGACGGTTTCCGCGGGCGTGGAGCCCGGAAGCGGCGTGATGACGAGCGCGTCGTCCTGCTGCATCCACTGGCCAAGGCCGCAAACGCGACAACGAGCGAGGAGCGGAGAAGGAAACACGGGAGTTTCATGGGGTCGTTCTATTGAGCGAGTTTGCCCGTGGCGGAGAATTCGGAAATGGCGGCGTGCTTGCCAGCAGGGACACCAGTGAGGGTGACGCGCACAAAGCGGCCTGTAGTTCCGGACGCGGCGAGGTCGGTGCGGGACTTCGCGGGCGGGGAGGATGCAGTGCGGTCAATGGCGGGCTTCCATTCGCTGCCGTCATCGGAAACTTCTATCCGATAGCGCCAGTCTCCTTCTGCTGGAAAGGTGAGGGAGAATTTCTGAATCGCGACGATGCGCTCCAGATCGATTCCCCACCAGGCGTTCGGGGTGGAGGTCGCAGCCTGCCAGAATGTTTCCGTGTGTGCGTCATTCGCAAGGCCGCCGCTGTGGTCGGGAGCTTCGCTGCTCGCCCGTGTCGGATTGTGCGATCCGTAGGTCGCCGCAGTGCCCTGGCCGCTCTGTTCGGTCACAGGGTGATAGGTGCGCGGTTTCACCTGAGGTGTCGTGCCGGCCACGTAAGCGGGGCCTCCCTTGGAGGTGATAGTTAGAGTCGCGTTGTTGAGCCCCGGCGAGCTGGCGCGGATGACCGTCGTGCCAGCATAATACGATCGGAACTCGATGGCGGCCTGGCCATCCCTGATAGAGATGTCCGAATCAGGCGCGAAAGTGATCGACGGACCGGTGGGAAACTCGCCCGGGCCCGACTCGATGGTGAGCGTGACGGGCACGGAGTTGCTGAGTGGTTCGTCTGAGGAACCGACGACCGTGACGATGAGGTGTGAATCGTCCGTGCCGTCCACTCGATCAAGCGTCGTTTTGTCGGCCGTGAGTTTCAGGCTGGCTGCCGTGCCTTGCTGCGGCCACTCGGGCGGCGGAATCTTGGCATATTCATTGCGATACCAATACCACGAGCGTTTCGGCAGACGTTGATAGTCGACGAGGCCCATCGCGCCGAACTTCCGGCCGGCAATGCTGCCATGGTCGAATCCGCACCAGATTACCTCTCCACTGCGCCATGGCATGCGCCACGAATCCGGATTGCCCTTGTCCGCGCCCGGAGTGGAGGGGAGTTCGCCCCAGCCCGGTTCATATTTACCTGGGCGATCCGCGAAGGTGGAGCCGTATTCACTCACCACACTCGCGATGCCGGGATTGACGAACAGGCGTGCGCCGTCGCCGTTGTAGCCTGCGATATCGCCCAGCTTGTCGAACTCGCCGCGCTGGCAACCGCCGATGGCGGCCGGGCGGGTGGGATCCAGCTTGTGTGTTTCATCGATGAGTTGCTTGAGAAACTCGCGCACCTTCGGCATCACCTTTTTATCCGAGAAAAACGGCTCATTGCTCATGCTCCAGACGATGATGCTCGGGTGGTTGCGGTGGATGCGGATCATCTCGGCCAGTTGCTGTTTCACGCTCGCCTCGAAGGGTTTTTCATCCGCGGCGTCCACCGGATAGGCGCTGCAGTTCCAATAGCCGTCACCCTTGAAGCCGCCGGTGCCCCAGAACGCGTTTTCGGACCAGAATAGCATGCCCTGTTCATCGCATGCCTGGACGAAACCCGGCGCGTGCGGATAGTGTGATCCGCGGATGAGGTCAAAGCCGGCTTCCTTCATCATCCTAACATCGCGCGCCATGCCGGACTCGGTCACCGCGTCGCCCCATCCGGCGTGGTCCTGGTGGACGTTCGCTCCTTTGAAGTAGCGGTGCTTGCCATTGAGGAAAAATCCTTTGTCCGCCGTCCATTCGATCGAGCGGAAACCGAATGATGTCTCATAGCTGTCGGCCGGCTTCGCGCCGTCCGATACGGTGCTCACCGTCCGATAGAGTGCCGGGGTTTCCGGTGACCACAGCGCGGGGCTGGGAAGTGCTGAGCTCGTCTGGTCGAAGGTCACCGTCTTTCCAGGTGGAATCATTTGGGTCGAATTCATGGTCGCCACGATCTTGCCCGATGGATCGATGATCTCGGTTTTGAGCCCGCAGTTTTTTGCTACAGAGGACTGGTTCACCACTTCCGTTTTTACGTTG
>JBDTNJ010000254.1:0-8109 GCA_039933825.1 Luteolibacter sp. | reverse complement strand
TTTTGATTCGGCGAGCGACACGGGTCATGGTGTTATGCAATCCACATTCACCGATCGTTTCTTTAAAGTTTCGCGGGGGGAGGAAACTAGCGGACACAATCGGTGAACCGCCTGATTATGGGTGAAACGCAGATTGTGTATATGCGTAGATCACGCTACGTGATGTAAGCGATATTCGTACGAGTCGTACGAAAAATTACCTACATGAGTGGATTACAACCGTTTAAAGGGTCGATCCATCAGGCGAGAGCAAGCAACTTCGCCTTAAGTTGGTCCTTCGTGACGCTGGCACCGACGATCTGATCTTTCACTTCACCATTCTTGAAGAACAAGAGCAGCGGAATCGAACGTACGTTGTATTTGACGGCGAGATCACGGGCATCATCAACGTTGACTTTGCCAACCTTGGCCTGACCGTCGAGATCAGTAGCGACTTGGTCAATAATGGGCCCGATCATTTTGCAAGGGCCGCACCACTCCGCCCAGAAGTCCACGAGGACAGGCAGATCGGAGTCGATTACTTCAGTTTGGAAATTTGCGTCGGTAAGTTTCAAAGCCATGCGAAGAGAGTGAACGAGATTCCTGAAACGTCAAGAGCCGCCCTGCTGAATGCGGGGCGGCTCTCTCGGAAAAAGTCATTCTCCGTGCGCTGGA
Organism: Luteolibacter sp.; assembly: GCA_039933825.1. GTDB lineage: Bacteria > Verrucomicrobiota > Verrucomicrobiia > Verrucomicrobiales > Akkermansiaceae > Luteolibacter. The sequence goes on along the minus strand of JBDTNJ010000254.1, from coordinate 7,455 downwards.
TCAACCCAAGGGGAGACCACTTGCGGCGAAGGCGAAGTACAGGACGACAGCTGCGAGGAGCGTATTGATGATGGGAAGAATCATGATCGTGTGGGGTTCCGAGGGTTATTCCATGAGCTGCGCCCATTCGCCCTTCTTGGCATTATCTTCAGCACTGATCCAGATGTTGGCTGTTTTCAACTGAAGACCGAGAACGACAAGCGCGGCGGCAAAACCGACGATCGAAAGAATATTGACCAATTTGTCACTGCCGCCTTCTTCTTCGTCGTCGTCGGCTACTTTGAACTGACCTGACTGGGACGGCGCGGAAAATGAAGTGCCGAGTGGTTGAGTCGGAGGCTGGAGCTGAACGGTAGCCTTTGGAAGAGCGATGGTCGGTGCTCCACCGGCTGCCCTTGGTGGGGCACCGGGAAGCCCGGGAGACGTCGGTGCTGCGGAAGTGGCCAAGCGAATCGTAGGAGCAGGTGCCATTGTCGGCGGGCCAGCGGTGCGAAGTGGGATGGTAGGAGCAGGCGATGTTGGCCTTGGTGCGCCAGGAACCGTGGCTGTTGGTGGTCCACCCGGAATGGGTGGTCTCACAGGAGGGGCCATTGGCACGGTGGCAGAAGGAACTGCCGGAGGCGCATCGGCCGCTTTCAAGGTGACACGAACGGTTTCCTTTTTGAGAGGAACGCTGGACGTTTGCTTGGACGGAGCTGGTGGTTGGTTTTCGTTTTCGCTCATGCGGACACAGGGTTTGATTACCTTATGGGGCGAGTAAGACTAGTTGCCACCCGTCTGTCAAACCCCGGCTTGGCATTTATTTTGAATCCAAATCGCGCTCAATTGGCGGAAAATCCCTCGCCCCTGAGATTTTTAATGCTCTTTCCTCCGGGCCATGATTCCTATTTGTGCAGCCACCATGTCCGCAGAAAAGACCGCCATCTCCCCCACCCGTGCCTTGGATTTCCCTGAATGGTATCAGCAAGTCATCAAAGCCGCTGATCTCGCTGAGAACTCGGAAACCCGCGGCTGCATGGTCATCAAGCCCTGGGGCTATGGGATCTGGGAACTCATCCAGCTGCAACTCGACCGCCGCTTCAAGGCGACCGGCCACCAAAACGCTTATTTCCCGCTGCTCATTCCCCTTTCCTATTTGGAAAAGGAAGCCGAGCACGCCGAGGGCTTCGCTACCGAGTGCGCCGTAGTCACCCATCACCGGCTCGAGGTGGTGAAAGACCCAATCACCGGCAAAACCAAAATGATCCCATCCGGAGAACTCGCCGAGCCCTATGTCATCCGGCCAACCTCAGAAACCATCATCGGTGCCGCCTTCGCCCGCTGGATCGAGTCCTACCGCGATTTGCCCCTGCTCATCAATCAATGGGCCAACGTGATGCGTTGGGAAATGCGTCCAAGGCTCTTCCTACGCACTGCCGAGTTCCTCTGGCAGGAGGGTCATACCGCCCACGAGACCAAGGATGAGGCGATCGCCGAAACCCGCTTGATGCACGGCCAATACGAGGAATTCCTTCGCGAGCACCTTGCCATCCCGGTCATTCCCGGCGAAAAAACCGAGAACGAGCGCTTCCCCGGTGCCGATATGACCCTCACTGTCGAAGCAATGGTGCAGGACAAAAAGGCCATCCAGGCCGGCACCTCGCATTACCTCGGCCAGAATTTCTCCAAGGCGCAAAACATCTCGTTCACCGGCCGCGATGGCACGGTGCAGCATGCTCATACCACATCATGGGGCGCTTCCACCCGGCTCATCGGCACGCTCATCATGGCCCACTCGGACGATGATGGCCTCATCCTACCGCCGCGCGTGGCCACTCAACAGATCGTTATTCTACCGATCACGCCTAAAGAGGATACCAAACAGGCCGTGCTCGACGCCTGCCACGCCTTGGCCGAAACCCTCCGCCACCAGAGTTTCCATGGCGACCCGCTCCGCGTCCAAGTCGATGCCCGCGACCTCAATGGCGGCGTCAAAAAATGGGAATGGATCAAAAAAGGCGTGCCCCTCCGGATCGAGATCGGCCCGCGCGACATCGAGACCCTCAAAGTCTGCGTCCAACGCCGCGACCACGCTATTTCCGAAAAACAATTTTCGGACAAACAGGAATTCATTCAAAGCGCGACTGATATTCTCGCGGAAATCCACAATGCCTTGCTGGCCCGCGCCACAGCATTCCGCGACGCGAACATCACTTCCTGCGCCGATCTTGCCGACTTTCATGCCCATTGGACCGCAGAAAACCCCGGCTGGCTCTGCACCCCATGGGCCGGCACCCGCGAGCAAGAAGAGGAACTCTCCAAGCAGCACAAAATCACCATCCGCTGCCTGCCGATCCAAGGCACCATACTACCCGAAACCGCAGGCAAATGTTTCCTAACTGGACAGGAAACCGCCAATCGCGCCATCTGGGGTCGCAGCTATTGATCGATTGATTGTCAAACGGCCGTTGGTGGATGCGCTCCACATTGGTAGTTAGACCCCGCGCCTGAGCGCTTCGGAAATTTTCAAACGCATGGCCTGCAGCGCCGGGATGACACCCGCAATGATCCCAAGTGCCACTGCCAGCATGGCACCAACCATTAAATCCTGCGCTGGCAGATAGAACACCGGCAACAGGCCGGGCACCGGATTCCCCGAGGAAACAATCAACCATGCGGCGGCCAGGCCACCAAATCCACCGAGAATGGCGATCAGGCAAGATTCAAGCATGACCATCACCAACACGAGGAAATTTGAAAATCCCAGCGCCTTCAAAACGCCCAGTTCCGAGGTGCGCTCTCTGACCGACTGCGCCATTGTGTTGCCAGCGACTAGCAGAATCGTGAAAAACACCGCACCGACGACGGCCATGATGATCGAGGCGATATCGCCAACTTGTTGGGCGAAGCCTGCGGCGAAAGCACCTTCCGCCTCGGTTTTCGTTTCGTAAGGCGAGTTCGCGAATTCCTCATCGATCTTCGCCGCGATTCGAGCGGCTTGATCAGGATTGGAAATCCTAACGGTGTACCAGCCGACCTGGCCCTTGTTCTTCTGTCGCGCCTCCTCGAAGTAATCATAGCGGAAAAAGAACCCACCCGTGTCGGTGCCTTTCTTCGCGCCATCGAAAATGCCACAGATTTCAAATTCCCACTGCGTCATCCCCGCAGGCTGGCCCCAGATCGGGGACTGGATCGGAATACGGTCACCAATTTTCCATTTGAACCGATCCGCGATGGTTTTACCAACAATGGCCCCGGTCCGGGTGGCTAGCCATGCCTTTTTCTCCGATTCCTTGAGGATGAATTCCGGGAACATGTCCAAGAACACCTCGGGCTCGACCGGAATGGTGGCGAAGAAGTTTTTGGGATCCTGATAGATCCCACCAAACCATGTTTGGTCACAAACCGCATCAACGCCAGCCACCGACTTGATGCGATTTTTGTAACTTTCCGGCAGCGTCTGGATCAGCGAGACCTTGTGTCGCGTGATCAGACGATCCTGCCCGGCCATCGTCACGCCACCATTAAACGCTTCTTCGATCGCACCAAGAAAGGCGAAGAGGATGAAGGCGATGAAAATGGATAGAAAAGTAAGCGCGGTGCGGAGCTTTTTCCGCCTCAAACCCGCCCATACGAGTGGTAGAAATTTCATGCGTCAGGCTTCCGGTTTGGTAGAGAGCTGGCCCTTGTCGAGATACACCGTGCGGCTCGCGCGGACGGAGGCGTGCGGATCGTGGGTGACCATGATGATGGTTTTTCCTTGATCCTTGTTGAGCAGTTGGAGGAGCGAGAGAATCTCATCACCCGACTTGCGGTCGAGGTCGCCGGTGGGCTCGTCGCAGAGCAACACCGTGGGATCGGTGACGATGGCCCGGGCGATGCCAACGCGCTGCTGCTCGCCACCTGATAGAGTGCGGGGAAAATGCTTCGCACGATGCGTCAGGCCCACCGCATCAAGAGCGGCGGCCACGTGCTGGCGGCGGGCGGCTTTGTTCAAATGAGTGAGCAGCAGGGGCAGCTCGATGTTACGTTCGGCGGATAGAGCGGGGAGGAGATTGTAGAATTGGAACACGAAGCCGATGTGCCGGGCGCGCCAAGCGGCGAGCTGTTTGTCGGATAGCTGGTCCACGCGGTCCAAGCCGATCCGGACATCTCCGCTAGTCGGACGGTCGAGCCCGCCGATGAGGTTAAGCAGGGTGGATTTCCCCGAGCCTGACGGACCCATCAGCGCGAGGAATTCGCCATTCTTCACATCAAGATCAAGTCCTGATAGCACGGGAATCTCCTCGGAGCCGCGCTTGAAGGTTTTAGTGACGTTGCTGATGTGGACGAGCGTGTCGGAAGAAGGGTTCATCGTGAATTTTCTACGGTGACGGCTGCGCCATCGGTGAGGGTGGAAGGTGGATTGAGAACGACCGTTTCCCCTGAGGAAATCCCTGCCGTAAGAATGGTTTCATTGCCGTTGGAACTGCTGACGGTCACTGCGCGGCGCTCGACCTTGCCATCGCGCACGACCCATGCCAGGTCGCGGCCATTGTCCTTTTGTACCGCTTCCTTGGGAACTGAAAAGACCGACTTCGCAGCGATGGGCTCGGCAGTTTCATCGCTTTGGAACGCCACTTTCACGCCCATCTGAGGGAGTATCCGAGGGTCGGTTTTTTCAAAGGCCACGCGCACTTTCACCGTGGCTTTCTGGCGATCCGCCGTTGGGATGATGGCAATGACTTTACACGGGATCTTCCATTCGGGATAGGCGTCGAGGGTCGCTTCGACCGGCTGGTTTGCCTTCACGCGGTTGATGAAACTTTCGCCAACATCCACTTCGATTTCTAACGAAGCCATGTCCACCAGCGTGCAAATCCCGGTGCGGGTGAAACCGCCGGACGACATCGGCGAAATCATCTCACCCGGTTGTGAATCCTTGGTTGTGACCACGCCGGCAAACGGAGCCCGGATGATCGTATCATCAAGCTGCAGCTTCCAATCGTCCACTTGCCGCTCAGCCACGATCACATCGGCGCGCAGCCGCTCGAGTTTCGCCTGTTGGGTCCGGGCGTCCATGGCAGATTTAGCGATATCCGAGTTACTAACGGACCGGGTCGATTCCAGCGCTGCGTAGCGATTCATTTCGGATTCGGTGTACTTCACCATCGGTTCGGTTTCTATCAAATTAAGCTTTGCTGATTCCAGTTGGGCCATCGCCAGACGGAGACCCGACTCGGCATTGGACGGGTCAAGTTTCGCGAGCACCTGGCCCTTTTCCACCTTCATGCCTTCCTCGACGAAAATCTCTGCGACCTTGCCGGTGACCTTGGAGGAAACCGTGGCATCCAGCCGAGTCGTCACGTAGCCCGAGGCATTGAGAAGTGTTCGTCCGCCGCCACTGCTGGAAGCCTGCATCCGCACGACGGCCGTTTTCACCGAAATCCCCTTCGCACGCGTGAACCACCAAGTCCCTAAACCGCCAGCGATTAGAAAAATCAGGACGATCCACCAGACCCCGCCACCTCCGGACTTGAGCGGTGTTTGCGATCGATCGATGCGCAACGCATCAAGAGTGGAGGGCTTGGAATCCATAGGAAAGCTCATGTATTAAGCGCAAAATCCCCCCGCATCAACTCTCAACCGTTCCAATGATCTCCCGATAGACCTCCACCTCATCCGTTGTTATCCGCTTCAGCTCCGGGTCCTTGTCCAGATTTACGAAATACAGGCCGAAGTCCGTATTCGGATCGAACGCATGTCCCCACTCGCGGTTTGAGGTGATCGACCAGAAATTATACCCTTTCACCGGCACGCCATGAGCGATCGCCCGCTCCACTTCGGCAATGTGCAGACGAATATAGTCCGTCCGTGAAACGCCGTTCGCCACCGGCACGCTGCCATTTTCCACGATGAAAAGCTCCTGCCCCGGAAACCAGCGATGGAACCTGCGCAATGCATGATAGAGCCCCTCCGGCCACACCGGTGCATGGAGAAACCGCCCGTGCGCCGCATCTTCCAGCGAGCGGAATTTCCCTAACTTCCACGTCGGCAGCCCCCAGTAATAATCCAGCCCCACGAAATCCTGTGCGCCGATCGCCTCCTCCGGGCAAAGCTCCACCGGCAGCTTACCGGCTGTCCCGAGATACCACCAGTTCACATTTCCGATGAGGCTCGTCGTCCCCCAGAAACGCCATGCCCAGTTCAGCCAGCCGGACTTCGTTTTCAGTACCGTTAGTCGGTGGCTCGGCTCCAGCGGGACTATGACAAGGCACCGCTCATCCCCCAAAATTTCATGGGCGATCATCCGCGCCAGCCGCATTTCCAACCCTTCGTCACCGCCGAAGCCCCCCGGCGCATCCGTCCGGATTCCAATTCGGATCTTCCCCCGCCGCCGCACCCGCCGCAGGTCGCGGCTCTCCGAAAATCCATCCAACGGCTCTTCCGCCCCGCGCAACACCTCGCGCAGTGACACCGGCCGCTTGGCCTTTTTCAGCACCGGACTGCCGGACGGGGATTCCTGCTCCGCCACCTCCTTGGCCACTTCGCCCTGGAAGGCGGCCACCACCTTGTTCACTCGCGCCAGCAGCGCATCGTGCCCGTGCGGCGCAGCGACCACGTACGCTTCGTCGCTCAGCCCTGTCACTAGGAACCGCAGGTTTCCGCGCACCTCCAGACCCTCCGGCAACAGAAAAAATGCATCGCCATACACTGCGTCCAGATCTCCTGTTAGCAGCGCCATCCGTGCGTCGTCGTAGTTGGGAAAAAGCTTCTTCACACTGCTTTCTGGCAGATCGCGAATCCACGATGCAGGCTGATTTCCGATGCCGATGACGCCCACTTTTCTCCCCGCGAGTGATTCAATATCATTTCCCTGATAGGCTGCGGCTACCAGCACCGCCTTGCCAGTTCGTAGATAGGGATCGCTCGTTTCAAATCGCGTGTGATCCTCCGCAGTCACCCCACCGATGAGCAGATCCACATCACCCTTTTCACTCACCAGTGCCCCGCTTGTCGTGAATTTGAAAAGCGCTTCGGCCATCCCGCGATGACACGCTCCCCAATCCACTAACATCTGTAACCAGGTCGGAAATCCCGTCACTAACGGATTCACGCCCACCATCGCATCCGGGTGCCGTGCCTTGATCGCCACCCTCGCCCTCGCGTGCGCCAGAAAAAGGTTAGGGACAAGTTTTCCCACTGCCTCCGCTTCGGCATCCACGTCCGATCCACGCGGCAGGCCCGGTGGCATGTAGTAGCGGTTTTGCCACCACGGTTTGATGTAGCCGAAGGTCAGCTGGCTCGGCTCGTTAAAAGTAATCCAGTAATCCACCACATCCCCCATCGCCGCAGCCACCCGGTCCGCATATCTCTTGAAAAACTCCGGAAACCGCCCACCTAACATCCCGCCGTGATCCCGCTCCAGCCACACCGGCCAAACGAAGTGATGCAGTGTCACCATCACCTTCATGCCATGCCCGCGCACGCACTCCG
>JBDTNJ010000253.1:0-3963 GCA_039933825.1 Luteolibacter sp. | reverse complement strand
TGAATCACGTCAAAGACGCATTCTAGTTACCGGATCCGGCTTGTAGGTCCTTGTTTGCCCGATCATCCTCACCCAACGTTTCATGGATCATTTCACAGAATCAATGGCTTGGCTGGCGAGGCGGGACGGCAGCGTGGTGGTCGGCCACGGACCGTTTGAGGATTCCAACCAGGCTCCAGTCGGCGGCGTCGCCTTTTACGTGCAGGATTTCGCGCTGAAAGGGGAATCCGCGTGGAAAATTCCCAAGCGAACCGAGCGGATTACCGCCAGCGTGCTTGCCTCGCGGTTTTCAGATGCCAACCCGCTCAACTGTGATTGGAAACCGCTGGATGCAGCGCCATTTTCCGTGATTTTTCAAGAAGTGATGTCGTGCATTCACAGTGGGATTTTTGAAAAGACCGTCCCAGTGGTCACCGAACAGGGGGCGGCCCGCGGCGCGCCCTGGAAATCGATCTGTGCGGCGATGACCCGCCAGTCCGCGCCGCTTTACTCTTACGGATGGGTCGATCATGACTCAGGGTTTGCAGGGGCCACGCCGGAATTGTTGTTTTCCCTTGATGGAAAGCGCCTCGAAACCATGGCGCTGGCCGGCACGGCCCGCAGTGAGGACCGCGAGGTCTTTGCGGTGGATGAAAAAGAAATCCGCGAGCACGAATACGTGGCCCAGACGCTGGTTTCCAAACTGCTCGGCCTCGGACATGTCGAGCGACTCGGCCGTGAAATCCTTGATCTGGGGCCAATCGTGCATTTCCTAACGACGATCGGGTTGGACTTGAATGCCCCTATGGCCGCAGAAGACCTACTCCGCAGGCTCCACCCGACGCCTGCACTTGGCCCGCTGCCGAGGACGGATGAAACACTCGGAAAATTACTGGAATGGCGCGAACGCCTCGCCTGCCCTCCGCAGTTTGGCGCGCCTTTCGCACTTTGGGACGAAGGACGCTTCGACGCGATCGTCGCCATCCGTGGAATTTGGTGGGATGACCAGCAATTGAGACTTCCGGCAGGCTGTGGAATCATCGAAGCCAGCCGCCTCGTCAATGAATGGCGGGAACTCCGGCTGAAACGCGAGGCCGTCAAAGGCTTCCTCGCCCAGCCCTAGCGCCAAAAGTGACAGGAAAGACGGCAGCCAAGGCACTAACTATTAGTCACATAGGGCGATTTAATCCATCCAAATTCGATTTTAATTAAAAAAGGTTGATATTTTTTAAAAAACCAACAATATCCGACACGTATTGCTTCACCCGAATATGCTCGCAAGTTGTCATGCCCGCCGTCTTTCCAGCGCCACACTGTCGCTCGTAGCATGCTTTTCTGCCCACCGCGTCGAGGCGGCAGCACCTGCGCAGGTGGGTGATCCAATCGGTCGAATCGCACGCGTTTTCGACTCACAACTCGTTAAAGCTGAAGATCAAGTGTCTTGGCTCGACAATCGTCTCCTGACGCTTGCCCAGCATCGTGAGCACGCCATGAAAGTGGGCTTGGGTTACCGCGGATGCCGAAGCAATGTTGACGGTCCGGACCCGTCGGTAACATTGGATTTGGGTGATTCTTTTCCAATCAACTCCATTTTCCTCGTTCCTGCTCAGCGGGAATTTTTAGAAGATCCGGGCATTTTCCCAAAACGTTTCACGATCGAACTGTCCAACCGGGAGGATTTTGCGCAACGAACCATTCTTTTCACTTCAGGAACGACCGCATTCACCTCGACTGATGGGAACCCCGTGCCATTCAAAACTCATGATTCCGCCCGCTACGTGCGTTTGACGGTTCAGGAAGGACACAACAAAGGAATGAGTGATCTTTTCGGGCTTTCCGAGATTGTGGTAATTTCAAATGACCAGCCCGTCTCGTTCGGTGCAGCTGTCACCAGTGTCGGCGATTTGAATGCGACAGGGATCTGGTATCCAGCGGCACTGACCGATGGCAGGACTCCTCTTGGAATTTGGCAGAACATGGTCAAACCCAACAACAATCTCGGGGATTCAGTGGACGTCGCTGGTAATGACGATCCTGTTTCATGGTCGATCGATCTGGGGGAAAACGCCGCATTGGACCGGGTGGTGGTGTTTCCCTATCAACTCAGTAAATCCTTTGAATCGTCCGTTTTTCCGGAATCGATCGCCGTCCACATCCAAAGTTCTGACAATTCGCAGGAAGAACTCGTTTACGAATGGAACAATCCCCTTCCCGGCGCAAGCAGTATGACGCCACTGGTGATTCCTCTGACTGGAAAATCCGCCAGAAGCATTCGCCTCACCGGGACTCATCCCTATCTGCTAGGAGATCGGAAAGTCCAGGCACTCTCGGAAATCGAGGTCTGGTCAAAGGGAGTAAACCTGGCAGAAGGGCTCCAAGTGACGCGCAGACATGGCGGCGACACCACCGCAGTCACATCACTCACGGATGGATGCGCCTCGGAGATGCAAATCATCAAGGTTTCCACCTGGTTGGATCAACTCGCCGAGCGGGGGCGGACGGAGCGAGAACTGACGGCACTAAGACCTTTGCACAGTCGGTTAGCCTCGGAAAGCGAGCTCAACGCCGCATGGGGATCCGCTGTCATACTTGGTCTCACCTTCTTGATCCCCGTTTTCATAGTCGAGCGCCGGAGGCTGATGTCGAGGGACCAGCTCGATCAACTGCGGAAGCGAATCGCATCCGATCTGCACGATGACATCGGCAGCAATCTGGGTAGCATTTCCCTCATCGCCCGGACAGCCCGCAAAGATCTTGTGCGGCTCCACGGTCCTGAAGAAGTCGCTGAAGATCTTGGCGAGGTTGAATCCATCGCCCGTGAAAGTTCGCTCGCCATGCGAGATATTGTATGGCTGCTAGAGCGGCGTCAGGACTCGATTGGCGACCTCGTCGAGCGCATGCGTGAAACTGCGGGACGCCTGCTGCGCGAGATCAATTTCACGGTCGACTGCGAGTCGAACAAAACAGCCGCCAAACTATCACTCGACGCGAAACGGCATTTGTTCTTGTTCTATAAGGAGGCGATTCACAACGTGCTCAAGCATTCCCATGCCAATCGCGTTTCCATCCGGCTATGGGATGAGGATGATAAGCTCGCACTCGAAATTCTCGATAACGGAATCGGTCTCCCTCTGGATGAGACTCAAAACACGGCTCCCGTGCGCAAGCTTGAAGACCGGGCCCGCGTGCTGGAAGGCCTGCTGCAAATCGCATCATCCAAGGAGAGCGGCACTCAAATCCGCCTTCTTGTTAAACGCTCTCTCCTCAACGCCCACCCCACCCTATCATGATCGCTGTAGCACCCCCTACCACCTGCATCTGGATTCTCGAAGATCACGAAGTCTTCGCCAAACAAATCCGCCGCCTCATCAGCGGTGAGGACGATATGAGTTGCCCCCACCATTTTTCCAGTGCGGCCGAGCTGTTCGATAAACTCAAATTCACCAATGAGCGTCCCGAACTGCTATTGCTCGATCTAGGTTTGCCCCGCCGCGACGGCTTGGAGGTTCTCGCTGACCTCCGGGTGCTCCTGCCGGATGTGAAAGTCCTTATCCTAACTGCCTCTGATGACCGCGATAAGGTCTATCGCGCCATCTGCAACGGTGCTTGCGGTTACCTTTTGAAAACGGCGGATCCAGATGAAATTCTCTCCGGAATCCGCGATGTGATCCATGGGGCATCCGCGCTCAGCGCTCCGATCGCCAGCATGATCCTGCAAGGCTTCTCCCGGCACGGCCCGGTCCGCCAGATTGAGGCTCTGACCCACCGCGAAGAAGAGGTATTAGGTTTCCTGGTCAAAGGCCTCATCAAAAAGGAAATCGCCGATGAGCTCGCCATTTCCCAACACACCGTGGACATGCACCTTCGCGCGGTCTATCGGAAGCTGGAAGTGCGCTCGCAAACTGAAGCGGTTTCCAAAGCCCTCCGCCAAGGGCTCGTATAACAATTCCCGTGGATAATTGAATGTTGTCTCATTCGTTCGAT
>JBDTNJ010000252.1:0-8054 GCA_039933825.1 Luteolibacter sp. | reverse complement strand
ATTCAGAGTGTCCATCTATCTCGACAACAACGCGACGACGCGTCCGCTGGAGCCAGCCCGTCACAAGCGTTGGCAAATCTGCTGGACGAAGGCGGCCCAGTCGGAATGCACGTGCTCGCTGCAACGGATACGTGGAATAACGTGAGCCGGTGGATTCCCCGCAAGTTGATGGCGGAGTTTGAAATGCGCGTGCTTTTTCAGATGAGTGCGAACGATTCTTCTAACCTGATCGACTCTCCCGCCGCCACTACGCTGGGCCTTCACCGCGCGCTGTTTTACAACGAGCATTTCTCCACACTGGAAACCTTCCGCCCGTATGCCATGCCGGATGAGGCGTGGTTCGATGAAGTCGCCTCGTCCCTAGTCGCGGGTGTTCGTTAGGCCGCGCTCGCCGGTGCCTGGATCAGCAGGCAATCTTCAAGAAACGGCTGCAGTGGGTAGAGCAGGGGAGAGCCTTCCTGTTGGAAATGCTCGCGGAAGCGGTCCTCGATCCGACGCAATGCGAATTCCAGATCGGTGATGACGAGTTCGTTAGGGCGGCCACGGATCACGGCGATCAAAGTGACGTATTTGCCTTCGCTGGAAATGGCGTTGCGCTGGTCCGCGAGTTCAATCGTGCTCCGGATCCTTCCATCATCGCCGCGGAGTTGTAGCGCGATGCGCTGCACCGTGCTGCCGACGCGCTTGGCCGATGCATGACGGGCGGGATCGCAACTGGCGAACGAAACGAGGGCGAGGCTGGAGACATCAACGAGGAAAACCTCCTCTACCTGAAAGCGACGGGTTTTATCAAATAGGATGTCTTCGTAAGTCCGGCTGGTGAAGAGCGCTTGGAGATGCCAGACAAACCGATCAAACGCAGCGGGCGCACGAAATGGTCGCGAGGCCGGGGAATATTCGGAAAGTGCGCGGCGGATGGTGGCGCGTAACATCGGCTCAAGATAGGTATCCATGCCGTTTTCATGGGCATAGACGGCTTTACGGACGGCATGCTCGACGATCGGCCCGAAGGCTTCGCGAAGATCGTCATCGGTGAAATCCGGCAGGTGGACCGAGTCGGCTTGCGGAGGACCGGGCGTTTCAGGTCGCTGCATTTCCCGGACCACTCCATGGGGGATCGGACTAACAGGAACGGGTGCTGGAGTGGGCGAGGGTAAAACGGATAGCGGAGAAGGCCATGAAGTTGGAAACGCTGCGGATGCTGGCGTTGATGCCCCCGGCAGCGCAGGCATTGGCGACACCGCCGGTCGCGGTGTTTGATTGCCCTGCGCGGTGGGAAAAGGCACGGTGTTCAATGAGGCCGGCAGCACCAAGCGTGCGGCGAGTCCTTGCGCGGGGCTGGGGTGGGGGGAGAGGTGGGCGGACATTAGCGTGTGGCGAAGCCGGGGTGGGCGGTTGAAGGGGAAGCGCACTCGGCGAGTGCGCGGGCGGCGGTTGCGATGCGGTTGAAGCGTTCTTCAATCGTGTCCCGATCCATGACGCGGCTCTGAAGTCGCGTTATCTGGGATTCGGTGTTTTCCCAAAGCGTGGCCACTTCTTGGCGGAGTTGGCTGGCGAGACGTTGGTCCCGATCGTTCAATTGGCCGTGAAACGAGCTTTGCCAATCCGTGAGCCAGGTGCCGATCTTACGTTCCAACTGGCCAAGCGCGGGAAATGTGGCTTCGCTGGATTTCATGGCAGCGACCTGCTGGATTTGGGCTGCGAGGCGTTGGGTTTCCTCCCGGTATTGGGAAAACCGCTGCTCGGTCACTTCGCGGGTGGAATCGACGAGTCGGCTGACATTTTCCTGGAGTGCTTCAAGACGCGCTTCGCTGGCAAAAAGCCGATCTTCCACATGGGGAGCTGCGGCTGGCATGCTTCCGGTGCATTCGAGCCGGGCGACGCGGTGTTCAAGCCGTTCGAGATGGCGTCCGACGATGATTTCGCGGATCCGCTCGACGGCCTGCGATGGATTGAGGGGAGATTGGGTGGTGGTCATGCTCGTTCCGTAGGGGGAGTCCGCGATGGATGAAATCGGGGACACGGTTGAGAGGGGTGAGCCGGGAAGATAAAACAACTCGGAGAGAAATGTAAATAACATCCATGATCCTTCGGTTTTAGCGATCTTTTAACGATGCTTAGTAAACGTTGTCCTATCGCAGGTCGGTCGCTGGCGAAAAAAGCGAATCAATGAAAGACAGCCGGCCTGGGATAGGGTAAACAGTGCCCGATGTCTGAGGACGAAGAGGAAAAAGTGGATCCGCGCGATGCGATTTTGGTGCAAGCTTATGCCAAGACCCGCAAGAGTTTGATTGCCCGTTTGGACAATTGGGAGGATCAGCGGACATGGGATGAATTTTATCAAACCTACTGGAGGTTGATCTACTCGGTGGCGGTGAAGGCGGGTTTACGCCAGGATGAGGCATTCGACTGTGTGCAGGAGACCATCCTTTCCATCGCCAAACAGAGCAAAAAGAAGCTTTACGATCCCGAACAAGGATCGTTCAAAACCTGGCTGATGAACATGACACGCTGGCGCATCAACGACCAGTTCCGGAAACGGAAGAAGGACACGGCCATGATCACCGGCGAGTGGGAGAATGACCGCAAAACCGCTGTGATCGACCGAGTGGAGGATCCTAACGGCGATGTCCTTTCCCGGCTATGGAGCGTGGAGTGGAAAAAAAACGTGGCGGACGCCGCCTTGTCCCGTGTGAAAGCACAGGTTTCCCCCAAGCAGTATCAGATTTTCGACTGCTATGTGATCAAACAATGGGATGCGAAACGAGTGCAGGACCAATTGAACGTGAGCATGGCGCAAGTCTATTTGGCCAAGCACCGCGTGGGCTCCGTGCTCAAGCGGGAACTCGCCAAACTCGAAGACGAAGACGATGGCGACTAAGATCCGTCCGGACCCGATTGTCCCCGATCACGAGGTTCTGCGGAAAATTGGTGGCGGGGCCTATGGCGAGGTGTGGCTGGCGCGCGGTGTGACCGGGGCATTGCGGGCGGTGAAAGTTGTCTGGCGCGAGGATTTTGAAGATGCCCGTGGGTTTGAAAGGGAGTTTGAGGGGATTCTGAAATTCGAACCGATGTCGCGGGACCACCCGGCATTGGTGAACATCCTTCATGTCGGGCGCAGTCCGGATACCGTTTCATTCTATTATTATGTGATGGAACTCGGTGACGACGTCACGTCCGGGCAGGATATCAATCCGATCGAATACCAGCCGCGCACCTTGCGGGCAGACAATCATCAGGCAAGTGGCGTGCAGTGGGAGACGAGCGACTGTATCGACGTCGGACTGCGCTTGGCCGAAGCCCTCGATCACCTTCATGAACGCGGGCTGGCGCATCGCGATGTGAAGCCGTCCAACGTGATTTTTGTGAATGGCCGGGCCAAACTGGCGGACATCGGACTGGTCGCGGCCCGCGGGCAGCGGACGTTCGTGGGCACCGAGGGATTCGTGCCGCCGGAGGGTCCTGGCTCGGCGCAGGCGGATGTCTATAGCCTGGGCAAGGTGCTATATGAAATCGCCACGGGAAAAGACCGCATGTCATTTCCCGAGCTGCCTGAAGATATACCTTCCGGAGTGGATAAAAAACGTTGGTTGGAGCTCAATAAAATCATCTGTGACATTTGCGAGCCACGTATTTCGAAACGGAAGATTTCCACTGCCGCAGATCTGGCGGACGCATTGCGGCGGCTGCAGCGTGGGAAACGCAGGCGCCAGAGCGGCCTTGCGGTGTGGGTGACCACTTCGATTCTGGCAGGTTTTTTTGCCTGGACCACGTGGGCCATGATCAAGGACAGCGAGTGGGTGACCATGTGGAGTGCGGTGCCGGCACCGGCCCCACTTCCGATGGGAATGCTGCGGTTGTTCAGTGCCCCGGAAGGCGCCGAAGTGACCGATGCGAATGATGACTATGTAGGACGCACCAATACCCAGGTCATTCAGGTAAAGGTCGGTGAGGATTATTACTACACCATGCGGAAAAATGGATTTCGCGAGTTCATTCTGCAAGGGAAGGTTCCATTGTCTGCGGTGTCCGAGCCGTTGGTGCTCTCGGGAACTCTTGAGAATTTTTCACCCCCACTCGTCGGTGAACCATGGAATGATCAATTGGGGAATTCCTATCAGCCAGCGGGTAATGAACATATCAGTTCGGGTTTCATGACCAGGTCGGTGTGGGCCCAGTTTGTTAAGAATGCGAAGCGATCGCCGGATACGGTGGAATACCTGAAATTTTCCCAAAATGGGACCGAAACCGACGTGGTCCTCACATCAGCAGAAGAAGCGAATGTGTTTTGCAACTGGATGATGGCTGGTGGAAAAAGGGGAGGTTATCTAACTGAGGATCACGAGGTTCAGAGCATCCGTGACACGTCGTTTGATAACGCCGGACTCAGTGAGCGTGCGCGCCGCGATGATTTGAAGCCGTTTCGCGTGATGGTCCGTGAGATCGACTATGGTGCAATCAATCTAACCAGCAATCCGCCGGGAGCGGACGTCTACATGAACGGGCCCTTGGTGGGAACCACTAATGGTTCGTTATTGATTCCGAAGGTGAAGCCTGGCAAGGCTGAGTTGTTGTTGGTATTGGAGGGATACAAACCGCTTTCAAAGCAGATCCAGGTGAGAGACGGGGAAACCTTCTCCGAGAGTGTGACCTTGGAAAAGAACCAGGGGGTGGTTTTCGGGAAGCCTTGGGAAAACGGGATTAAAATGCGTTTTGCCCCTGTTGGACAGGATCTGATGCCATCCATTTGGGAAACCCGGGTGCGCGACTATGACTTGTTCGTCAAGGAATCAGGCCATAAGGCTGCGCGGCTGCCGGATTACCCGCAAGGCCCGGATTATCCGGTGGTGCATGTCACCCGTGAAGATGCCCAGGCATTTTGTGAGTGGCTCACCCAGCGCGAGCGGAAGGACGAGCGGATCGCAAAGTCCCATGTCTATCGCCTGCCAACCGACTTGGAATGGAGCATGATGGCCGGCCTGCGGGAAGAGGAGGGGATCAGCCCCGGTTGGCGGGATGCCCGCAAGGAGCGGACCTATCCGTGGGGCGCGGACTGGCCGAGGGAAGGTGCGGTGGGGAATTTCGCCGATATGACAGCGTCCCGGACTCCCGGAGTTTCCATCGAGCAGACCATTCCGGATTACGACGATGGCTTTGCCTACGCTGCCCCAGTCGGCTCGTTTGCTCCGAATCCCTATGGTCTTTTCGATCTCAGCGGAAACGTGCAGGAATGGGTGGGCGACGAATATTCCAAACTGGGGAATAATCCATTGGGCGTGCTGCGTGGCGGAGGCTGGAATACCTATCAGTATGAAAATCTTTTTACCGGTGCGCGGAATGCCGTGCCTCCGAAATTCCAAGATTGGATCTATGGTTTCCGAGTCGTACTTGCCAAGGTGCCGCTAAAAGTCGAATGATGCCTCCGCGACAAGTTATCCAAAGCGATCATGGTTGAAATCAAACTCTCTTACGAAGGCGATCTGCATTGCAGCGCGGTGCACGGCCCTTCCGGAAACACGCTCGTCACCGATGCGCCAGTGGATAACAATGGTCGTGGCTTGGCGTTTTCTCCTACGGATCTGGTCGCCACCGCGCTTGGTTCCTGCATGGCTACGGTGATTGGCATCGTTGCCAAGCGGAAGGAAATCGCCGTGGAGGGCATGACCGTGGCCGTTCGCAAATTCATGACTGACGACCAGCCGCGCCGGATCAAGCGGCTGGAGCTCGATCTCCAAGTACCGCTTCCTGGCTCGCATCCGGATCGCAACCTTCTCGAAAGTGCCGCCCGCAGTTGCCCGGTCCACCACAGCATCCACCCGGAAATTGAGGTCGTGATGCACTGGAAATGGTTGGATGGCTAAGTCACGATCGCATCCGCCATCGCTCGGAAACGTCACTTCTGGAATCAGGAATTTCGCGGTAATCGGCAAAAAAAAGTTGCGCTTTGTGGGCTTTGCATCCACTTTTTCGCCGAAACCTCATAAAACAAGGTAATTAACTAAGGATTATGCTTCCCGAGCACGCCCCATTCACATCTGACCAGCGCCGAGCGTTGGATTCGCTCCTT
Source organism: Luteolibacter sp. (assembly GCA_039933825.1). GTDB lineage: Bacteria > Verrucomicrobiota > Verrucomicrobiia > Verrucomicrobiales > Akkermansiaceae > Luteolibacter. The sequence continues at coordinate 1,987 of JBDTNJ010000252.1, read as the reverse complement.
GCTGGCCTCGATCCGGTGCAACGCGGCTGGCTCAGCGGCTTTCTCGCAGCCGGTTCCGCAGCCGCGCCCGTGGCCGCAGCGCCGGTTTCTGCAGGGAAATTGACCGTCCTTTACGGAACTGAGTCAGGAAATTCCGAATCCTTGGCGGATCGCGCGGTCAAAGACGCCAAAAAGCGCGGTTTCCAAGCGGTCATGAAAAACATGTCCGAGATTTCCCCTGCGGATCTTGCCAAATCGACCAATTTGTTGGTGATCATCTCGACCTGGGGCGATGGTGAGCCACCGGAAACCGCGACTTCATTCTACAAGGAATTCATGTCCACGGATCTGGCTCTTTCCGGCGTCCGATTTTCTGTCTGCGCACTGGGTGATACTTCCTACGAGAAGTTCTGCCAGACGGGTAAAGACATCGATGTCCGCCTGGAAGCGCTCGGTGCAGCCCGCGTTTTTGCCCGCCAGGATTGCGATGTGGACTATGAAGAAGGCTACGCTGCATGGCTCGCTGGCTCGCTTTCGGCGCTGGCTCCTGTATCTGCGGAACCGGTTGCCTTCATTGCCGCACCAGTCTCGCCTGCCAGTGAGTATGGAAAAAAGAACCCGTTCCCTGCTGAGACGATCGATAATGTCGTTCTCAATGGCGAACGCTCGTCCAAGGAAACCTTGCATCTGGAGTTTTCGCTCGCGGGTTCAGGGCTTTCCTACGAACCCGGCGATTCATTGGCCGTCCTTCCGGTAAATGCCCCCAATGTCATCAAGGCGATCCTCGAAGCTGCCAAACTCACCGGTAACGAAGAGGTGGAGGTGAAAAACGTCGGTCGCAAGCTGCTCGCGGACGCTCTCCGTGAGGACTACGACATCACCGCCTTGTCCCGCGCTGTCCTTACCAAACTCGCCGACGCCCTGAATTCCACGGTCCTGCACGCCTTGTTAGCGGACGACGCGAAAGCCCGCCTGAAGGAATATAGCGCCGGTCGCGAGATCATCGATGCGATCCTCGACTATGCCCCGGACGGGCTTTCCGCCGAGAAACTCACCGGCATCTTCCGCAGGCTGCCGCCGCGGCTCTATTCGATCGCTTCCAGCCCGCTGGCTCACGCGGACGAGGTCCACCTCACTGTGGCCGCAGTCCGTTACGATGCCCACGGCCGTCAACGCAAGGGAGTTTGCTCGACCTATCTCGCCGACCTTGTGAAATCGGGCGATTCCGTGCAGGTCTTCGTCCAGCCGAACAAGAATTTCCGCCTTCCCGCAGACCCTGCCACGCCAGTGATCATGGTCGGTCCCGGCACCGGCATCGCGCCATTCCGTGCCTTCGTCGAGCACCGCGCCGCCCTCGGTGGCACCGGGAAGAACTGGCTGTTTTTTGGCGATCAACACTACACCTACGATTTCCTCTACCAGCTTGAATGGCAGGATTTCCTCAAGGACGGAGCGCTCACCCGCCTCGACGTGGCCTTCTCCCGCGATCAACCGGAGAAAGTCTATGTCCAGGACCGCATGATCGCGCGTTCGCAGGACCTCTATCAATGGCTTGAAGAGGGCGCCCACTTCTACGTCTGCGGTGATGCGAACCGCATGGCAAACGACGTCCATCAGGCTCTGATCACCGTCGTCGAAAGACAGGCAGGTATCTCCCGCGAGGCCGCCGAGGCCTACGTCGAGGACCTCAAGAAGTCCAAACGCTATCAACGCGACGTCTATTGATCTCAAATCTGAAATTTTAAATTTTAAATTCCAATTCCCATGTCCGAGAAAAAACTCTCAGCCAACGAATACATCAAGATCGACAGCAATTACCTCCGCGGCACCATCGCCGACGGGCTGGCGGATCTATCAACCGGGGCGATGTCCGAGGATGACCAGCAGCTCCTGAAATTCCACGGAACCTATCAGCAGGACGACCGCGACATCCGCGCCGGTCGCCGCAAGCATAAGCTGGAGAAGGCCTACTCCTTCATGATTCGCATCCGCGTTCCCGGCGGTGTGG
>JBDTNJ010000251.1:0-5618 GCA_039933825.1 Luteolibacter sp. | reverse complement strand
AACTCTTTGATACTTACGCCAATTGTGATTGCCTTAGGGTGCTGGCCATGTGCTGCGGCCGAGCTGCGGACGCTCAGTACAGACCGACCGGACACCACGGAGAGTCCTTACACCGTCGATGCCGGGCACTATCAATTTGAAATGGAAATCGCGGCTTGGAACCGCGATCACGAATTTTCCCTAGGAGAACTCAATGCGAAGGTCGGTCTTGACCCTGCGACTGACCTGCAGGTGGTAATGCCGTTTTACAATCACGTCCGCGACGGTGACGAAGGCTTCGGCGATGTGGAAATCCGCCTGAAGCACAACCTTTGGGGCAATGACGCTGGTCCCACGGCGCTCGCGTTGATGCCGTTCATCAAGCTACCCACGGCGAACGACGATCTCGGAAACGGTGAGATCGAAGGAGGCTTGATCATTCCCTACGGATTCGAAGGTCCCTTCGGATGGTCCTGTGCGGTGATGGCAGAGGTGGATCTGGCGGCGGATGACGATGGAGGAGGATATCAACCGGAGCTGCTGACCTCGGCGACGGCCAGCCATGAGTTGACGGAAACCACCGGCATTTTCCTGGAGCTGGTCAGCCTGCTCAGCGCCGAATCGGAAGCGGATCGCGAAGCCTATTTCAATACCGGAGTGACCTGTGCTGTGACAGCTACCTGGCAGCTCGATGGTGGGGTCCGCATCGGACTCACGAAATCATCCGCCGATTTCACGCCATTTCTTGGAGTCAGCACGAAGTTTTGACCCGAACTTTAGCCTCATCTAAAATTCTAAATTAGACCAAATATGAAATCTGCCATAGGTAAACCCATGAATTTCGGTGTCCTGGGACCCATCATCCGAAAAAGCATCCTCCTGCTCGCGACCGGGTTGTGCGTCTTGTTCGCCGCCGGTTGTGATGGGACGAAAAAATCCTCCGAATCCAGAAAAAAGCACGTCGTCACCAGCTTCACCATCATCGCCGACATGGCCCGCGAAGTCGCGGGGGATGCGGCGGAGGTGGAGTCAATCACCAAACCCGGTGCTGAGATTCACGGTTACGAGCCCACCCCGAAGGACATCGTGAAAGCACAGGGCGCGGATCTCGTTTTGTGGAATGGCATGAACCTCGAACTGTGGTTCGAAAAATTCTTCACCAACGTCAAGGACGTGCCCAGCGCGGTGCTGACCGAAGGCGTGACACCCATGGGGATTACCGAAGGTCCCTATACCGGGAAACCGAATCCCCACGCCTGGATGTCGCCCGCGAATGCCGTGATCTATGTGGAAAACATCCGCCGCGCGCTGTTGAAAATGGACCCGGCTAACGAGGCGGTTTACACAGCGAATGCCACAGCCTACATCGCAAAAATCAAGGCGCTGGACGAACCTGTTAGTCGAAAGCTCGCCGCGATTCCGGCAGAGCAGCGCTGGCTGGTCAGCAGCGAGGGCGCGTTTTCCTACCTCTGCGCGAACTACGGTCTCCGGCAGCTCTATCTCTGGCCAATCAATGCCGACGCCCAAGGCACTCCCCAGCAGGTGCGGCAGGTCATCGACGGCATAAGATCGAACAAAATACCCGTGGTTTTCTCCGAAAGCACCGTGAGCGACAAGCCCGCGCGCCAGGTCGCTAAGGAAACCGGAGCCCGTTACGGCGGGGTGCTCTTCGTGGATTCCCTGACCGACCCGGACGGCCCGGCACCGACCTATCTGAAATTGTTGGAAACCAACGCCGACACGATCGTGAAAGGATTTCTCAACCCGCAATGACAGCCCGACAAGATCTTCCGCGCCTCGATGTTGATAACGTTTCGGTGTACTATCCCAACGGCCACCTCGCGCTGAGCGACGCGTCATTCAAGCTCGATGGCGGAACGATCTGCGCACTGGTGGGCGTGAATGGCAGCGGCAAGTCCACGCTTTTCAAATGCATCATGGGCTTTGTGAAACCGAAGACCGGCAGCGTAAGGATCAACGGCCACCCCGTCCGCAATGCCTTGAAAATGCACCTCGTCTCCTATGTACCGCAGGCGGAGGAAGTGGACTGGCAGTTCCCTGTTAGCGTTTGGGAGGTTGCGATGATGGGTCGCTACGGTGAAATGAATTTCCTGCGCATCCCGCGAGCCGTGGACAAGGCGAAGGTGGAGGAAAGCCTGCGACGGGTCTCGATGTGGGAGTTCAGGGATCGCCAGATCGGCGAGCTGAGCGGCGGACAGAAAAAGCGCGTCTTCCTCGCCCGCGCGCTGGCCCAGGGTGGACGTGTCATTCTGCTGGACGAACCGTTCACCGGCGTGGACGTGAAAACGGAGGAGGCGATCATCCAACTGCTGCGGGAACTCCGCGCGTCCGGCTGCATCATCCTCGTTTCCACCCATAACCTCGGCAGCGTCCCTGAATTCTGCGATCAGGTGGTGCTTATCAACCGCACCGTGCTTGCCTACGGTGCCACGTCCCGGGTCTTCACCGAGCAAAATCTGGCCGCTGCCTTCGGCGGCGTGCTGCGGCAGTTCCAGTTCGAGCAATCCACCATCCAGGACCACGACTGCCAGGCGATCCGTGTCCTAACGGACGACGAGAGTCCGCTGGTTTTCGGTAAGGACGGCCACCTCGAATACAAGGATCGCCAGGAGCATGAGGAGCTGTTGAAACAACGATCGGAGGAGCATGAGTGATCTCCTCCATTTCCTGCAGACGCCGCTCCAATACGACTATATGCTGCGCGCCATCTGGGTCAGCGCACTCATCGGCGGGGTATGCGGATTTCTATCATCGTTCGTCACCCTCAAGGGCTGGTCGCTGATGGGCGACGCCTTGTCCCATGCGGTGGTTCCCGGCGTGGCGATCGCCTACATCCTCGGCCTGCCGTTCGCGCTCGGTGCTTTCGTTGCAGGACTGTTGGCCGCCGGAACCATGGCATTCATCAGGGCGAAAACCCGCATCCGGGAAGACGCGACCATCGGTATCGTCTTCACCGCCTATTTCGCGCTTGGCCTTCTGCTGATCTCGCTGTTTCCGGCTCGGGTGGATCTCAGGGTCATCCTGTTGGGAAACATCCTCGGCATTTCGGATTCCGACATCTGGCAGGTCATCGCGATCAGCATGATCAGCTTAATCGTGTTAGGTTTGAAATGGAAGGACCTGATGCTTTTTTGTTTCGACCCGGGCCAGGCCCGCACGCTCGGGCTGCGTGTCGGGGTTCTCCATGTCACGCTGCTCTCGCTGCTCGCCGCCACCTCGGTCGCGGCCTTGCAAGCAGTGGGTGCCTGCCTAGTGGTGGCGATGCTGATCACGCCGGGAGCAACCGCCTACCTGCTAACGGATCGCTTCGGGAAAATGCTCTGGCTGTCGTCTGCGATGGGAGTAGCGACCTCGCTGATAGGAGCGTATGCCAGTTACTATTTCAACGGCGCGACCGGCGGCTGCATCGTCACGTTCCAGACGCTCGTTTTCCTCGCCGCGTTCGTCTTCGCTCCGAAACACGGAATCCTCGCTTCGAAACGCCGCATGCGTCTTGGCTCCGACGCCAGCACTTCCTTGCCATGACCACGTTTTTCGAGCCACTCCAATATGCCTTCATGCGCGACGCGCTGTGGGTCGGGATCATGGTCGCCGCGATGTGCGCGGTGCTGTCGTGTTTCCTGATCCTCAAAGGCTGGTCGCTGATGGGCGACGCGATTTCCCACGCGGTGCTGCCGGGAATCGTGCTGGCTTACATTGCCGGACTGCCGCTCGCGACCGGCGCATTCGCCGCCGGTTTGTTCTGCGCAGTGGGCACCGGATTCATCAAACAGAACAGCCGGATCAAAGAAGACACGGTGATGGGGGTCGTCTTCACCGGATTGTTCGCCTTCGGTCTGGTGCTCTTTAGCCGCACGACTTCGGACATGCACCTCGATCATATTCTGGTGGGAAATATCCTCGGCATTACGCGTTCTCAAGTCTGGGAAACGCTCGGCTTGGGAGGCGTGGTGCTCGGAGTCACGCTCGCTTTGCGCCGCGATCTGCTGCTGATTTGTTTCGATCCCGGCCATGCGCGGGTGATGGCGCTGCCGGATCGGTTCCTCAACTATCTTTTGTTAGGCCTATTGTCTCTCGCCATCGTCGTCTCGCTCCAGGCGGTGGGCATCATCTTGGTTGTCGCCATGTTGGTGACCCCCGGCAGCATCGCCCACCTCTGGACGGACCGCCTCGACCGGATGCTGCTGACCGCAGTGTGCTCCGCCGTGGGTTCGACCGTGGCGGGAATTTTCATCAGCTATCACATCGACGGTTCCACCGGAGCGTGCATCGTGCTGGTGCAGGCCCTCTGGTTCGTGATCTCGCTGTTGTTCGCGCCCAAGTATGGAATCATCCGGCGTCGGACCCGGAAAAAAGCCGTGTAATTCTATCTGAAAGTAATCACGCCGTGCCTGCCAGGCGGTGATTCAGAGCGATCGAGCGGCGGATGGCACGCATGACGACGACGAGGCCCTTTTGAGATGCTGCGGCGGCCGTGCATGGAGCATTCTGGAATGCGTTACGGCTGACGTAGCGGCCGATTTCGGCATAGAGTTGGCGCATTTGTGTATCGAGCACGCCACATTCAGCACGCAGAATGGACATTTCCTTATTGCCATCACCGATGACTTGAAATGCTTCGGAAGCGTTGATCATGCGGTCTTTTTTCTTTTCGCTGAGTTGAACCTCGACGAGATCGACCTTGGCATCGTCCGCCTCGATCTTCTGTCCGATTCGAATCCGCTCGTCCTTGAGCGCGGAAAACCTTGTCTTCAGACTTGTCAGCTCGATTTTCACTTTTTCGATCTCCTCTTGTTGGGAGGTCGTACCGGAGGATTCCTTGGTCAGGACCTGGAACTTCATCTTGAGGCCATCATAGGCCCGGCGGACTTCCCGCGCATTTGCGATGACTTCATCCCGCTGAACGGCGAGTTGTTCGAGTTCCACAAGGAGTGCGATCCGTTGGTCGATGAGGTCTTGTTGGATTTCAGGATTGTTGTTGAGGACCAACACCCGCTCCTCGTGTGCTTGGTCCAATCTGGCTTGGCACGCATTCAGTTTATCACGGACGATTTCACGCTCCTTGATGAATTTCCGCAGGTTCCAATATTCAACGGAAAGTTCTTCGATATTTTCGACTTTTTCCCAAATGGCCGCGCCGAGGTATGCCTCTGCCTCGCGAAGGAGGTGCATCTCACTTGCCGCGTCGGCCATGCGCTGGTTTCTACGGAAGTATCCGAAGGCCTGGGCAAAGCGGGCAATGTAGTAGCGGGACGATGTCATGGGGTAAAACTTACCTAGCGATGGTTCTCTGCAGCGATTCGATGACACTGATGTCTTCGAGCGTCGTGACATTTCCGGAAACTTTTCCGGTACTGACGAGCTCCTTCAACAAACGGCGCATGATTTTTCCCGAGCGTGTCTTGGGCAGGCCCGGGGCGAAATGGAGATCGTCCGGTTTGGCGATCGCACCGATGACTTTGCCGACGTGATTTCTCAGTTCCGTGCGGAGTTCTTCGGATTCTTCGAAATTGGTTTTCAGCGTGACGAATGCAGCGACGGCCTGGCCTTTCATGTCGTCCGGGCGGCCGACCACTGCGGCTTCCGCGACGGCGGGGTGGGAGACAAGCGCGCTTTCG
>JBDTNJ010000250.1:0-40848 GCA_039933825.1 Luteolibacter sp. | reverse complement strand
AAAAAGCGGCCCCCAAAGCCCCCGCCAAAAAGGCTCCTGCTAAAAAGGCAGCCAAAAAAGCGGTGAAGAAAGTTGCCAAGAGCGCCAAGAAGGCCGCCAAAAAGGCAGTGAAGAAGACGGTTGCCAAGAAAGCTGCCCCTGCAAAGAAGGCTGCTGCCAAGAAAGCCGCTCCTGCAAAGAAAGCTGCCGCTAAGAAAGCCGCCCCTGCAAAGAAGGCCGCTCCAGCGAAAAAGGCCGCTAAAAAAGCCGCCAAAAAAACTGCAAAGAAGAAGTAATTCAAATTCCTCACCGGGTGGACGGGATCGCGACGCTTCCGGGCAAGCGTTCCCCACACTTTCACATTGAGGAATATCAAAGGCGGGAGATCTACGGATCTCCCGCCTCTTTTTTGCCAAAAAAAGGGGTTGCATCCCTTGGTCGCTCCGTCCTAGCTTCGCGAGCCCGACTAGGGCATCACCCATGCGCGGTTAGCTCAGTGGTAGAGCACCTCCCTGACACGGAGGGGGTCACTGGTTCGAAACCAGTATCGCGCACCATTTCATTTCCCACTCCTCGATTCATTTTGAATTCTGCGATGAACGCAGCGCCTCCTGCACCCGAGGAACTCGATGCTCTTCTCCGGCTCCTCGATGATGAGACGCCCGCCGTTCGCAAACGCGTCGCGGAACGCTTCGCACTCTGTGGCGGGGACATTAGCGAGTGGCTCGCCACCCAGCCGCGTATTCTAACCAGGGAGGAGAAACAACTCCTCACGGAAATGCTCAGCCCGGGGCGCCGCGAAACGCTCGCCCGCGAATGGATCGCCCCCAGCGGCGGAGCCTCGGCACTCAGCGAGGATTGGGAATCTTTCGAATCACTTCTGCGCACGCTATCGGATTTCCTGCATGACGGCATCGCGCTGCGCCAGCCCTTGGCGGATGCGCTTGATCTCCTCGCCGAAGAAGCAGAGGAGAACGGCATTGTCACTGAGAACGAACTTCGCGCTTTTCTATTCGATGGCACACGCCTCCGCGGCAATCAATCGACCTATTATGATCCGCGCAACTCGGATCTCGCTTGGGCGATTGCGGAGGGCCAATCCAACCCGCTCGGACTCTGCCTGATTTTTATTCTCGTCGCCAAAAGGCTCGGGCTCGAAGTCGAGGGCGTAAATTTCCCCGGCCATTTCATGTGTCGGATTTTTCAAGACGGCTATCCGATCATCATCGATTGTTTTGACCGTGGTCAACTCCACCTTCAGTCAACTTTGCTAGAAAGCCCCGAGCTCAACAAGGCGCAGCGTAATGTCCTCCGCCAGACTGCAGATCCCGGCACCATCCTCATGCGCCTGCTCAATAATTTGAATCAATCGCTCGAACAAAACGGCAGGGAGGATGATGCCCACCTGATCAAGGAATTGTTGAAGAGCTTGGAGTGAAGTCCTACCAGACTCCCAGTTCCTCCAACTGACGGCTCGCGGCTTCCGACCAGCCCCGGTTTGCCGCAGGCGATGCCGGCGATGGATGCAGGACGCGCCCAACCAAGGCTTTGCTGTCACAGGCCATCGCCGCGCGACGCAGGCGTTCCTCCGCGAAGGCACCAACACCGATCAGCCACTCAGGCTTCAGGAGCGTGATCACTTCCTGAAGATGCTTCGAGCATGCTTGTTCCACCGGTGCCATCTCGGATGCGGGAAGCTTGTCAGGCGTTAGATTCGCGCCGGTTGCGCTCATCCATACGAGCGGGCAGAAATTGAGAACAAAGTGGTCTTTGAAAAAGGCATCCGCAGTGCTGAAGCGTTCCGCGAACAAACCCCACAAGCGGCGTCCGCTGACTTCCGAGCGTTGGCATTGAAAGCCTTCGATCGGGCGCTTCGGGTGTTCGTGGGTGGGCCTGCCGATGGCGGTTTCGATACCCATCCAATCGCGCACTGCTGCGACCTCGCCGAAAGGCACTCCCGTTTGCGCCATGCCAAATGGACCTGGATTCATTCCAAGAAAAACGATGCGCTTCTTTCCCTTTCCGTAACGTTCCAAGTATTCCTGCTGGCCCGCCCAAGTATAATCTAAAGTGCGATAGACGTAAGCCACCGGCGGTGAAAATTCAAGATCGCGCAAATCCGCCGCGAGCCGCCTGGTAGATGCGATCAGCTCCTTCATAGGGGCTTCCATGCAAAAACCAACACCAGCAGCGAAACCGGCAGGTAAAGCAGCGTGAAGAAAAACAGCTTCCGCGCGGATGCCCGCTCACCATCGCGTGAGAATTTCAACGCGAGGGCCATCATCATGAACGCCAACAGTGGCCCGAGGATGGTCCATAACAGATTGGCAAAACCCAAGAACGCCGGCATCAGTGAAAAAACCGCGAGACAAAGGGCAAACATCGCCGAGAGCAACCCGCTCTTTTTCCCTGTAAGATCACCGTTCGACCACATCTTGTAGCCCACCGATTCATACTCGTCGCGGCACAACCAGTTGATCGCGATAAAATGAGGAAGCTGCCAGAAAAACAACAAGCCAAACAAAAACCACGCTTCCCAGCCAATCGAGCCACCCGCGCCAACCCAACCGATGACCGGTGGAATCGCACCCGGGATGGCTCCGATCAAGGTGTTAGCCGAACTCACGCGTTTCAGCGGTGTGTAAACAAAGACATAGATCGCGACCGTTGCCGCCGTAAGGTAAGCCGCCAGATTCCCGACCTGCACTGCAAGATGGATGATGCCAATGGCGGACAATACCCAGCCGATCCCGAAAGCCACCAGCGGATCCATGCGGCGCGATGGCAACGGGCGATCTGCCGTACGCGTCATCCGCGCATCCAGATCCACTTCCATAAGTTGATTGAAGGCCGCCGAGCCAAACGCCGCCGCCGCTGCGCCGAGAATCGTGTGTAGCAGCTTCATCCAATTCATGTCGCCACCGCGTGAAGCCAGCAGGAAGCCGAAGAATGTCGTCACCAATACGAAAAAATTCAGCCGCACCTTCATCAATACCGCCAAATCCTGGCGCAAGCCGGGCGTCGGCGGGATCGGCGATTCATCTGAATTTTTCCCAGTCGTTCCAATATCTTCCATGGTGGCGGGGGCAACATGACCTTCATCCCAGAATTTCCAAGCAGCGACTTGCGCCGCCGGATCTTTCATTTCTATCCCTGATCCGGTTGCGTTCCGAAGGAACCCATGCTCGACGCCGTGTTGAATTTTCAATACCCCTTGTGTTCGAACTCACACGCATGCGTATTTTCACCATCATCTCAATTCTTACCGGCCTCGCGGGCGCTTTCGAAGCCCGTTCTTGGACCGACACTCAAGGTCGGAAAATCGATGCCACCTTCGTCCGCGCCGATGATCGCACCGTGATACTCAAACTCAAAGACGGCCGTGAGGTCCCCTTCCCTCTTACCAAACTCTCGGCCGAGGACGGCAGCTATATCGATGCCTCCCGTGAAAAACTGAAGAGCGAAACTCCTGCCAGGCCGACCGAATCCAAGGGCGATCGCGAAAGTCCCGATTTTGACTCCCCATGGCCGGAAACCCTCAGATTCACCGAGGATCCTGAGATCAACGTGATCGAAGAAGATGTGGGAAAAAAACGCTTCGTTTACGAAAGTGCCAACTACCGTTACGTTTGCGATGTCCGCCTATCAAAGTCCGTTGTCAAAGGATTCGCCATGATGTTCGAGGCCACCCATCTCTTCTGCCGCAGTCTGCCACTCGGGCTCAATGGCGGGCGAAAGACCGATGGCAAGCTCCAGATCGTGCTGTTTGAAAATTTTGATGACTATGTTGCTGCCGGTGGCCCGCCTTCCACTGCTGGCGTTTTTATGGGTGGCAAAGGGGTGGTTCTTGTTCCACTTACGAGCCTCGGCGTCCGCCCCCTGGGTAGCGGATATATGTTAGATCGCACCAAGAGCAGCAAGACCCTACCGCATGAACTCACCCATCAACTCACGCCCGAACCTTATTTTGGAATAGGTGCGATGGGTTGGTTTACCGAAGGTCTCGCCGAATACGTTGCCAACACCCCCTATCGCTCCGGCACCTACACCGTGCGCGGAAACTTGAAGGCCATCATCGAATACACCACTGCATACGGCGCCAAGGATACAGGAGGCAGGGCTCTCGGCACGAAAATCAGCATGGCCCCTCTCAAAACCTTCATGCTGCAGGATTATGCCAGCTTCACCGCACAAGCCCAACTCAACTATGGCTGCGGCCTGCTGATTACCACCTATTTTCTCCACCTCGACGGCCAAGGGGATGCCAAACGAATGAAGAACTACCTCAAAGCCCTCATGGCTGGGAACGACGCCGAAAAATCACTCGATTTGCTGCTGGACGGTCGGACCTTCGAGGAGTTGGAAAAAGACGTCATCAAGGCTTGGGGCAATAAAGGCGTCGCTTTCACGTTTGGCAAGTGAACCACTCGTGTTAAACCCGCGCCCTCACAGAAGAGGAATGCTTGAAAAATCGCTTGTCCGCATGAATGCTCGGCGTGTGCCCAGCGGAAAAATCACCGTCATCCGTCTCCTGCTTGGTGGCCTCGCTCTGACTGCCGCTGGGCTGGGTGTTTGGCGTTTTGCCGCGCCTGCACCGGTTAAAAAAACGGCTGCCAGCCTTGTCCTTCAGGACGCGCCAATACTCGAGCCCGAAGACAAGGTTCGCGCACGTTACGCCGGCTCCGAAAGTTGCCGTGCCTGTCACGCGCCGGAGTTTGAAAAATGGCAACGCTCCAACCATGGCTTGGCCGAGCGGAACTTCAACCCGGAAATGGACAACAGGGCCTTCGAGCCGAGACAAACGCTCGTCCACGGCAACGACACCTCCGAGGCGTTTCTCGATGCGCGCGGGCTCGCAAAAATCCTAACTATTGGCCTCGATAAACAGCGCCATGCCTATCAGCCCGTCCGGGTCATCGGCAACAACCCGCTGCTCCAGTTCCTCATCCCCGCGCCCGGCGGCAGGATGCAGACCTGCGATGTTAGCCTAGATCCCGCGAAAAACGAATGGTTCGACGTTTATGGTAATGAGGAGCGCAACCCCGGCGATTGGGGCCACTGGACCGGCCAGGGAATGAACTGGAACGCCATGTGCGCCGCCTGTCACAATACCCGCCTGCGAAAGAACTACGAGCCGCGCACCAATAGTTATCACACGTCGATGGTAGAAATGAGTGTCGGCTGCGAGGCCTGCCACGGACCGATGAAGGACCACGTTGAATGGCAGAAGAAGCCACCGGTCGGCGCAAGCAAAGACCCGACGCTGAAAAAACTCACGCGCTACCAGATGCTGGAAACCTGCGGCGCCTGCCATGCCCGCCGCTCTGAACTGACCGGCGATCTCATCCCTAGTGAATCGTTTTATGATCATTTCAGCCTCACCGTCACCGATGAAACCGACACTTTTCATCCCGACGGCCAGATCCGCGACGAGGACTACGAATTCACCTCATTTCTATCCAGCCGCATGCACGCCGTCGGTGTCCGCTGCATCGATTGTCATGACCCGCACACTGGAAACCGCCTCGCTCCTGGAAACCAGCTCTGCATGAACTGCCATACCGCCCCACGCCCAGATTTTCCAACAGCTCCCGCTATTGACCCCACCGTCCACAGCCACCACGGTCCTGATAGCGCGGGTAATCAATGCACCTCGTGCCACATGCCCATCACCACTTACATGCAGCGGCACCCACGCCATGATCACAGTTTTAGCATTCCCGATCCACGCCTTACCAAGGAAGCCTCCGTCCCGAATGCCTGCAATCGCTGCCATACAGACAAGGACACCGATTGGGCCATCAGCTCCTACAAATCATTCTACGGTGAAAAACCGGATCGCCCCTCACGCACCCGAGCTCTGCTAGTGGCCAGCGCACGCCACGGTGAGCCCGCCGCCCGCGAGGGGCTCATTAGATTGTTAGCCAGCCAGGAAGTCTCTGCTTGGAAAGCCAGTGCCTGCCACCTGCTTGCCCGCTGGGTGAATGATCCCGCCGTGATCGACGTGCTGTTATCACAAACCAACAACGAAAGTCCACTCGTCCGTGAAGCCGCTATCCGCACCCTAGGCGAGACCATCCGGGGGAAAAACGAAAAGGTGCGCAGCGTCCTCCAGCCGCTGCTGGAGGATTCCATCCGCTCCGTTCGCATTGCCGCCGCATGGGCGTTGGTGGAAACCCTCGACCTTGATTCCCGCGCTGGCAAAGAGCTCGTCCACATGCTCGATCTCAATGCGGACCAACCCAGCGGCCGCATGCAACTCGGCCAGTTCGCCATGCTGCGTGGCGACTCCGCCGCCGCCATCCGCCAGATGCGCAAGGCCATCGAATGGGACCCGAATTCCCCGCCCTTCCACCATGATCTCGCCATCCTCCTCAGCACCCGTGGTGATGCGCAAGGGGCCGTCGAAGCCATGAGGGAAGCCGCGCGCCTTGATCCTCAAAACGCCGACTACACCTACAATCTCGCGCTGGCTCTCAACGAAACCGGTGCCACCGCCGAGTCCACCGCCGCTCTCGAAAAAACTGTCCAGCTCGACCCCGGCTATGCCCGCGCTTGGTATAACCTCGGCCTAGCCCGCAGCGCCGGGAATCAGACTCAATCCGCCATCGCCGCCCTCCGCCACGCCGAATCCGCCGATCCTAACGACGCATCCATCCCCTACGCGCTTGCCACCATCCACGCCCGCCTCGGAGAGAAACAGGAAGCCCTCGCCGCCGCCGCCCGCGCCCTCCAGCTCCGCCCGGACTACGCCGAAGCAAGGCAGCTTATCGGCGCGCTTTCCCGCTAGGTTCCTATTAGACCATCGCCAAATCCCACCCATGAACCTAGTGCCCTCGTCTCGCTCAGCTGTCCTTGTTCCCGCTCGTTCCCGCCTTCCCGCCCTCTGCTCCGGCCCAACAGTTGTTTCCGGAGCTGCCCGTAAAAAGCATATCACATCCTTTGTTTTCCTAATGGAATCCCGATCATTCGAACCGTCGGTTCGAGGCTGAGGAAGGCGCAGTCGTCGATCAGAATTTCCAAGCGCAGCCGAGTGTGAAGCCGAACGCATCGATTCCCGGGTTCGGATCGGTCATGCCGAGGTTCGAGTGGTGGATGAAATATGGTCCTACAAGCAGCGAGACGTTTTCCGTGATTCTTTGACGGATCCCGAACTGGGTGAACCAGTTAAAGGTGAAATCCTGACCTAGGCCATTCGTTCCGCCAGAACTATCAGTCCATCCGAATCCGCCGCCGATGGAGAAATAAAGCGAGGTTTCCTGCGAGGGGAACCAGTATTCGATCGAAGGCGCGCCAGCCAGCCCGAAGTAGTGGCTCTCCGGCCCGTGTGTGATGGATTCGAACAACGCGGAGAAGCGGTTTCTGATGACGATTTTCGCGCCTTTCTCATCGTCCCAAAGCGTCCATACGATCGGGGAACGGAGGGTGAGTTGGGTGGGGATGATCTCGTAATTGATTTCGGTGTTGTGGCCGATATTCCAGAGGTAGCCACTCTCCAAAGTCATTTCCCAAGTGTCCGATGGATGGGCGGACGGTTCGGCAGCATGAAGCGGAAGTGTGAGTAAACCGAGCGCGTAGAACAATTTCATGCCGGTTTCTATCGCGTCCCATGAGGGGGGTCGAGCGACTTCTTTGGCCGATCAATATTCCTCGTCCTCCTCGTCCTCCTCGTCCTCCTCGCCGCCTCGACCCGAATGCCTTGAATCGACTCCGGTATTTATGAAACCATCCATTTTCCAAGTGACGTTCCAGGAGGCCGGAACCATCATGGGAAAGACCCGAACCCAGGGAAACGTAAGAAATCAATCATGAGTAATGCGCCCAAACCCGCCCTCTACCGGATCCTCATCCCTGCCATCGCACTTCTGCTAGAAACCCCATCGCTCGGGGCCGCAGACTATCCAGTAAAGCCCGTGCCATTCACGGATGTAAGCTTCACCGCGGGCCTTTGGCACGACAGGCAGGAAATCAACAACATGGTAACGCTGCCCTTCGCCCTCGCCCAGTGCGATTCATCAAAGCGCCTGCTGAACTTCGATCTCGCCACCGAGACGATGAAACGCCGCGCCGCCGGCGAAACTGATTTCCAGAACACTCCGCCGACCCAATACCCATTCGACGATTCGGATGTATTCAAAGTCCTTGAAGGCGCGGCGTTCTGTTTGAGCGTGAGGCCGGACGCCGAATTGCAAAAGCGCCTAGAGGCGATCATCGCCCGGATCGCTGCGGCGCAGGAACCCGACGGATATATCTATACCTGGCGGACAATGCATCCGGACTCGCCCGCGCACGACTGGATCGATCAGAAACGATGGCTCAAGGATCCCATCCTCAGCCACGAATTGTATAACATCGGCCACCTGTATGAAGCAGGAACTGCTTATGAACAGGCCACGAAATCGAATACCCTCCTCGAGATCTGCCTGAAAAGCGCGGAACTCCTCCAGCACGATTTCGGCAAGGGCGATCTGGTGATCGCACCGGGCCACGAGGTCATTGAGATGGGTCTCGCAAAACTCTACCGGCAGACCGGCGACACACGCTGGCTCGATCTTGCAACGTTCTTTCTCGACGCGCGCGGACACGGCGGCAGCGAATATAACCAGAACCACAAACCCGTGATCGACCAGCACGAAGCCGTCGGCCACGCAGTTCGGGCGAACTATCTCTACAGCGGTATGGCGGACGTTGCCGCGCTGAAAGGGGACAAAAGATACCTCGAAGCCATCACCGCCATCTGGGACAATATCGTCGGTAAAAAACTCCACCTCACTGGCGGCTGCGGCGTGCGGGAGTCAGGTGAAGCGTATGGCGACGACTATGAACTCCAGAGCCATTGTTACAACGAAACCTGCGCCGCCATCGCTTTCCTGTTCTGGAACCACCGCATGTTCCTGATGACGGGCGACGCCAAATACATGGATGTCTTCGAACGCTCGCTCTACAACGGCTTCCTCAGCGGCGTGTCGCTTTCGGGAGACCGGTTTTTCTATCCGAATCCGCTCGAATACGACGGCAGGGAGGTCAACAACCACGGCCATGCCGGGCGCGCCCCTTGGTTCGGATGCGCTTGCTGCCCGCCGAACGTCCTGCGCACGATGGCCTCGCTCGGAGCTTATGCCTATGCGGTTAAGGATGATCAGCTATTCGTGAATCTATACGCCCAGGGCGATGCGAGTGCCGAAGTAAAGGGAACACCGGTGAAGGTTTCTCAACAGACCAACTATCCGTGGGACGGTTCCATCAAACTGGCCGTCTCTCCCGCGAAGAACGAAATCTTCACCCTCTGCCTGCGCATCCCGGGCTGGGTGCGAGGCAGGCCGCTTCCGAGCGATCTCTACACTTATGACGATCCCACACCTGCTACTTGGACCGTCAGAGTGAATGGTACCGCCGTCAAAGCTGACCTGAAGGACGGCTTCGCCCGCATTGGCCGCACTTGGAATTCCGGCGATGTTGTGGAACTCGGCCTGCCCATGCCAGTGCGCCGCGTAGCCGCCAATCCGAAGGTCGCCGCCCTCCGCGGCAAGATCGCTCTCGAACGCGGCCCGGTCGTCTATGCTTTCGAGGGCATCGACAACAACGGCTCGGTGTTTGACATCACTCTACCCGCATCCGCTAGGGTAAACGCCGTCGCCAAGGCAAATTTGTTAGGCGGGGTGACCGTGCTGGAAGTCGCCGGCGCGAAACGTATCCTCCGCAAGGACGGCGGCGGACTTGGGGAGGAAGACGTCCGCCTTACCGCCATTCCCTACGCCTCATGGAACAACCGTGGCCTCTCGCCGATGGCCGTTTGGATCGGCCGTGATGCGGAACACGTCCGCCCCGTATCCGCTCCCAACGCAGCTTCGAAGGCGAAGGTCGGAGTTTCGTTCTTCCGCGCCGACATGGACACCAGCCGTATCAACGACCAGCAAATGCCGCGCAACGCCACCGACGGATTCGCGCCGAACTTCGACTTCTGGCCGCACAAGGGCGGCACGGAATGGATTTCCTACGAGTTTGAGAAACCCGTGACTGTCAAGGGCGTCACCATCTCATGGTTCGATGACACCGGCAAAGGCGAGTGCCGCCTACCGAAGTCATGGAGGCTATTCTATCAGAACTCGGCCGGTGCTTGGAAACCTGCTCAAGGAGCGCCTGACTATGCCATCCGCAAGGCGGATCCGGTAAAGGTGAGGATCCAGCCTGTCACCACGCGGGCGCTGCGCATCGAGCTGGATCTAGCCGATGGTTTCTCGGCCGGAGTTTACGAATGGGAAGTGGATATGGGAAAATAACCGATCATTTCCAGCGGAAGCCATTCTACCAGTCGGCTTGGGTCCGCAGTCAGGCATGTTCGATTGTTTTGGCGAGTTCGTTATCTAATATTGCCATGGTTGGGCATCACCTCTGGTGTCCTCGCGCCATAACATGCATGGGTGTAATCATTCGATTTCAGCCTCTGCCCGTTGACCTGGAACCCCCGGCGCTGGATTACCCAGGCAATTCCACCGGGTCCGGGGGCACCATCGGACCGCGTTCACGGATCAGTCCGAGAGCCATGACAAGCACCTGGCTGATCATGAAAATGCTGAGCCAGAAGAAGGCGGCGTCCGTAAAGCCGTAGGAATGGAGGCCGATGCCGAGCATGTTGGTGCCGAACCATGACCAACTGGTGACGATGTTGCCGAAAACAGCCATGACCATCATGCCCCGTTCGCGAACCATGCCGCCCCAGCGGGCGTGGAGGATGATGGCGTTCCAAATGACGATGAGCAGCGCGCCGTTTTCCTTGGGGTCCCAGCCCCAGAAGCGGCCCCACGACTGGTCGGCCCAGATGCCGCCGAGAACGGTCCCGACGAAGCTGGCGAGAGTGGCGAAACAGATCACGCCATAAACCATGCCACGCAGCGAGGAGGCGGTGGATTGAGGGATTTTACCATAGACACGGCGAATCAGATAGACAATGGCGATGGTGCCGGCGAGGAAAGTAGACGCGTAACCGAGGGTGATGACCACCACATGAGTAGCGAGCCAGAAATTCGTGTCAAGCACGGCGCGCATCATTTCCAGAGTGTCGCCTGATAGAGAAAGGTGGTGGGCGATGAGCAGCGTGGTGAAGCCGACGACCGAGGCGACTGCCGTTCCGATCGCGTTGCGGTGGAAAAGTTCAAGAACCGAGCTGAGAATGATCGCTCCCCAGCCAATGAAGATGGCTGAGGAATAGAGGTTGGTCACGGGCGGGCGGCCTTCCAGCATCATGCGGGTCAATAGACCGAGGGTGTGCAGTGTGAACCCAATGAGCAGTACGCGAAAAGCGGCTTGCCGGAGAGTAGCTTCTAACCAGAGCCAGGAAAAAATGGCGCAGAGAAACGCGAGCACGTAGAGAACCATGGAAAGATAGAAAGGCGCGATGGCGTTGAAGAGGGTTTCCGCTGAGGATTTTCGCAAAGAGTCCGGGCGGTTTTCCAAAAGCCAGGCACGATAGACTTTGAGAGCGGAGTTGAAAGCGGTGCTGTCCTTCGCGCGGTAGGCATCTCCTAGCCGGGAGTATGCGAGGGTGGCGGGATGTAGCGCTCCTTTTTCGACGGAATCTGTGAGGGAGTCCGGCAGCTTCCTCCAGCCGTCCGCGCCATTACCGGAAGGTGTCGTATAAACTTCCGTCATCGTCGCCCAATCGAGCACAATCCTCACTCGCGACGAGGCGTTATCCATGGTGGATTCATTGAATCTCTCACCTCGGGTTTGTTTGTCCGACTCGGCCAGCGCCGCGCCTATCTCGGTGAGAAAAAGAGTGAACTCCGATTCGAGGTGAGCCTGTCCGGGCAGAGCGAGAGCGTGCTTGAGCTGGTTGTAGCGGGTAAGGTTTCGGGTGAGGAGCATCAGTGCATTCTCATACGGGGACCAGGTTTTCGAATCGGTGGCACCGATCCGTCTCGCCTCCGGCTGCAAGGCCGGGAAGGCAGGCAGGAGCTGGGAATAGGAATAGGATTTTTCTTCGTCGCGGGTGAGCTTGGTTAGGCCGAGGAGATCGTCGTGATGAATGGGGAAAATTTTCCGGGTATCGGCCAGTGCAGGATTGAAATTGAGTTCCGCCAGCCATGCGGCGGGGGTGGCCGGGGCATCGTCGCCGGGCACGCCTTGTTTACCGTGGATGGAAAGCAGCGCATTACGGGCGAGGGAATCGAGAGGCTGGACACGGCCGTTAGAGACAACGGGAAGCATTCCGAAGTTTTTGAAATCAAGACCCGTGGACGATCGCGTGGCTTTGATCACTGCGCTGGCGATGAAGAGTAGGCAGAGCGCGGGAATGAGCCACGCGGTGGTTTTCCGGAGAATGCTCATGGTGTGGGGGAAATCTTGTTGCGCCGGGCGATGGCTTTGATCAGGTGCTGGGAAAAGACCCAAATCAGACCAAGGCCTACCATGGCGCAGGAAATGTAGGGGAGGCTCCAGACGGGGTTGCGGACGACTTGGAAAATGGTGGTTGTGTCGTTGTTCTCGAAGCCGGCCTGATAGAACGTGAGGCCCCCGTAGCGCAGCGGATGGTTCATGTAGATGAGATCCTCCCGGTTCTCGCCGGTGCCGGGATTGAGAATTTTGATTTTGCTGGAGAAATTTTTCGGGACGTCGGTTCCGAGGTATAGGTCGTGGCTGAAGTCGAGGAGCTTGATGGAAAATGGATGATAGAGGCGGCGCGGCCGGATGGACATTTTCCATGGTCGTCCGGCGGCCTCGAAGAATTGCTCGCCCTTGAACGCATTCGAGAGCAGCCAGCGACCTTGGGATTTTCCACCATCCGGGATCACATCGACAACGGCGGTGGTGAGATCGCGGCGATCGTCCACAGTTTCGCGGGGCTTGCGGCGAACGGCGTAGCCTTTTCCGAGTCCCTCGGTGGCGCGGGTCTTGTCGAACTTCTCCGTGGCTTCGGATTCCGGGAGAATCTCGCTGTTAGGATAGTAGCTGTGGATTGTCACGGTGAATCCTCCTAATGGAAATTCCGCTCCATCTTTCAGCCGGGCCTGCGGGATGGCGGTGACGGTTTCCAAACCATCAGCGTCGGGGCGGATGACGACGAGTTCGACCTCGCGGGGAAAGGTGGAGTAGTTCAACGTTTGCCCTTCGTTGACGACCATCTGTGCTTCGCGTCCGAGCAGTCCGGTGAAAATTTCCCCCAACAACATCAGCAGGATGCCGGAGTGAATGACGATCATACCTGCCTTATTCCAGCGGAGTTTGAAGCGCGCGCTATGTGCGGCGAGGAGGTTAATGATGAGGAGAATGCCGAGCAGAGTCCCACCCGGGATGGGGATGAAGAACTTTTTCGCGCCGGGCATGACATCCCACCATGCGATCCATGAGCGAAAAAATTTCGCCTGCACCTCATGGATGCCCAACTCGACCTGAGTGATGGTGGCGACAAAGATCAACACCATGGCAAAACCCAGCAGAGTGACAGTTAGGCGCAGGGAGCTGAAGAATTTGAAAGGTCGAAAAGCCATTGATCGGGAGGATAGATGATGTTGATAGTTGATAGTTGATAGTTGATAGTGTGAAGAGGGATGAATGAATGCGGATTTTTCTGATCTCGATCTTTCTATCAACAATCAACTCTCAACCCTCAACTATCTTCTCAAAAGATTGCGGAGCGGACGAAGCTGTCGAATTTTTCAAGGTTCGCTTGGACGAGGGAGGCTTCGCCGGTGATTTTGAAAAACCAGGTCATGCCGGGGCGCTTGAGGATCGCGGAGGCGAGTGCGGCTTTTTTCCCGTTCAGGATCGGCTCGGTGCTGGTCATGTGGCTGACGAAAATTTCTCCGGCAGGACTTTCCGCCTTTGTCCCAAGTGCCGGATCGTCTGCGGAATCGAGGGGGGCAAGTTGGAGTTGGGAACGCCAGCGATTGACGTTGTCGAGAACGCTGCCGGATTCGCCGGGGATCGGCACGACCGAGACATCGGCTGAGGTGCCGTCCTGTCCGGCGATGCTGAAGCTGGCGGCACGCATGGAACTGCCTTCGCTCGCTGTCCAACCATCGGGGGGCGTCACATGGATTTTTTTCCCGTCGCTTGGAGCGGGTGCAGGGGCGTTCTTCTGGCTGCCCATAATGCGGATGCTGCGCAGGAAACTCATGAACACTCCCTCGGATTTCCGCAGAACACTGACAGGACCGGAGAATTTAAAATACCAGGTTTCGGTTTTAAGAGGAAGGACACCGCCAAGAATCCCCTGGGCGTCTGCCGCCGAATCTGATTTAGTTAGATTGAAGAGCAGCATCTCTTCGTCGGACTCAGCGATCTTGAGAGGCTGGCCAGCCACGTCTTTTTCAGCAAGCGGCTCGAAGCCCAGTTGACCACGCCAGCGGTTGATGTTCGCGGCGAGACCTCCGCCATCACCGCCAAGCTTCGAAACCGTGACCCTTCCGCCGCCCGGTAGAGCGTATGCCGCGATTAGAAACTGACCGGCGGCTTCCTGTTTCCAATCCCCGGGGGCTTGCCAGACTACGGACCCGGCCTGGGCCGCGTGGGGTCCATTTTCCTTCGGAGCCTCAGCCAGAGGATCGACGGCAGGCGGCGCGGGAGTTTCCGATGTGGAATCAGTGGCAACCTTATAGGTGCGGATCTCATCGTCTTTGTTGCAGGAACTGAGGACGCAGAGTGAGAGAGGGACGAGGAGGAATAGTTTGCGCATGATACTCGGAAACAATGTGAAAGTGAGTCACTGGGAGGATGGCGGAAAGCTGTTTCACCATTGCAATCCCTCGGGCGCTCTCCGCTGTCTCAAGCGCCCCCTGTATGGTGCTGGTTCTTCTCGATCCGCTGATTTTGGAGTCGTGAATGGAATCGAGGGCGTCAGTGATTGTCCAAAGGCATTGAGGAGCGTGTCACCTTCGCCATGTTTCACATCGGCAACTTTGTAGATCGGACCATTGCGCGCGCCTTGCTCTCCAGCACTTGGTTTGCGGAAGAAGGCTTTCATTTCATCGAGATTGAACGGGCGGGAGCCACGCCGCCCGAAGACTGCAGTTTGGTTGCCGCTTTCGTCCACCGCGCGATCGCGGTCGAGGCCACGGGAAATGCTAACTGCAGCACCATCGGTCGGATAGGTTGCGATGAGTTTCGGCTCGGGCTTCGGCGAGAAGCCCATGTAGCCGGGAACGTTTTCCGGTGAGATCAGTTGCAAGACGCGCATTCCATTGCGACCGTCGGCAACGAGAGCATACATCGAGGCGTTGACCGCGCCGATTTGCACATCACGAACATCGGTTAGTTTTCCATCTGCGGTGAAATGGTTGAGCAGACGGGGGCGTTCTGGATTTTTCACATCGATGATCGCTAGGCCGGAGGGGCCGTCCGCGACATAGAGATACGTTCTAGCAATATAAAGACCTCCCGCATTTCCCAATGAAACGGACGCGCCGGAAATGGGGGTGGGTTTCGCGGGATTTGTAACATCGAAGACTTTCACGCCTTCCTCATCGGTCACAAAACAGTAATGCCACTGCACGGTGGATTGGCGGGCTTCATGCAGGAATGAGCCTGAATAACCGCCGGTGAAGACCGGGGACTTCGGGTCCGATGCATCGACAACGGCCAAGCCGCGAGAGGTGGTGATGTAGAGCCATTGTCCGGCCATCCAGGCATGGCGAGCGCCGTTGAGGGCTCCGTCGGGATTGAAGGTTGCGGCGCGTTTGATGAAATTGTTAGCCGGATTGCCATCCAGCAGCGTCGCCACATCCACCACGATCAAGCCTTCTTCGAGATCGGTCACGAACGCATAGCCATGATAGGCGGCGATGGGTTGCTCCTCGTTCTGTGGCAGTCGATTGCGATTGGGGTCGTTAATCAGCGTGCTCGGCAAAGCGACGGAAGTGGCGTAGGCGGTTTTGATAAAGGTGTTTTGGCCGATGGGTGATACCGGCGAGGTGGTGATGCGCTCGGAGAAATTCTTGTTATCGATGTTCGCGATATCGAAAACGCCGAAGCCATTTTTTCCGAGGGCCGCATAGAGATATTCACCGCGAGCTTGAAGGTCGAATGCGCCGCCTTTGGAATGACTGTCATAGGCGGTTTTCAGAATCGAGTGGTTTGCTAGGTGTTCCTTGTAGTTATCTGGGTAAGCAATTCGATGCAGGTGGCTGCCAATCGCCGCCTGCGGTTCAGTGCGCTCGGTCCAGACGACACCATCCAGTCCTTCGTCAGTGCCGACATAGCCGTATCTGCCGAAGAAGTTGACCGTGCCCGTGCCGAATCCGAGGAGCTGCGTCATGATTGCGTTGTTATCATTTCCCTCCGAGATATGGCAATCCGTGCAGTTTTTCGTCGTGCCCACGCCGCTGGTGGTGTGCGCGAAGTGTGGGTTGAAAGCTTGGCCCGAATAGCCCTCGGCGGAGACGGTCTGTTGTTGGCTATAAAACTGTTCACGGTTTGCTCCTTGCGAGCCTACGACTACGGCGCTGGACGAGCGTAAAACGGCGAGGCGTTTGCCTTTGGCGGTGCTATCGAGACCTAGCATGAAGACATCATCACGCACCACTTGGGGATTGTATGAGCTGAAATTTCTGGAAGTGGTCCCTTCAAACTTGTTAGCTGCCATTTTAACATCCGCCTCCATGGGCATGTGGCAGCCGAAGCAACTCGTCGCCCATGAGGTGTGGCAGGTCTGGCAGTCCATCGCCTCATTGCTGTGGGCGAGATCCTTGCCACATTTTTTCGGATCATCGGGAACCGCTCCCCAATTTTTTCCGTCGCGTCTGAGGGTTTTCGCGTAGGCGCTCATGACATTGTAGTGGTCAGATCCTGGAGTGACCGTATCGAGAGTCTGCGGAATTTCCCATTGGAGGTTCTTCTCCATCGACGACTGTTGCATCAGCCTCTTGCCATCCTCGCTCCAGGTGAAACGAGGGCCGAACGGGGTATTGCTTTCGCGGAGATTGACGGGCTTTACTTTTCCGTCCTCTGAGAGCGTGCCACCTACTCCGGAAGTGACGAGGGTCGTGTGATTGCTAACTGTTCCATGGCAGTCGATGCAGGTGATCGCGGTCGCAGCCCTTGGCTCGACATTGAGCAAACCATTGCCATGCATGTCGTTGAGGAAATGACAATCGACGCACTGCATTCCCTTCGCGAGGTGGATGTCTTTCAGATGCACCGCTTTCTTGAACTTGTCTTTGTCGTCGTTAGAAATCTTTTCATTCTTCAAGGTCAGCAAGTTTCCTTCTCGGTCTTTTTTAAACACCGCGCGGAACACCCAACCATGGCCATGATAGTCGGCGAATTGAGTTTCCTTGAGCTTTGGATTCAACTCGGCGGTTTTCTCAAGGAAATTGACATCGCCCCACAAGCCCCGAGCGGCCGCCGCTTCGGGATTCTTGAGCAGCGATTTCACCATTTCCTCATCGGTCGGATTGTGCTGCTGTTTCGGATACATGAACTCCGCGTCCGATTCCTGATCCCACCAAGTATATCCGAGGAAGGGGTTCACGAACAAATTGCCCTGGTGCATGTGGCAGGTCATGCATTGGCTGGATGGAATGCTGCGGGTGAACTTGTGGGCGATGGGATGGCCTTTCTCTTTTTTGGAAATCATCGGGTCTGGATTGAAAGACAGCCCTTGATTACCAAAGGCGCTATACCAACCGGAATTCGAGGGTGACCGGTCGTTTGCATAAACGACGTGGCATGCGGTACAACCGCTCGAACGATAATCACCAGGGCGGTTGTTCGATCCAAAGAAGTCTAGCAACGGATCATGCAGGCGTGTTTTGTGCGCTCCAATGACGACGGGATCGACCCGTGAAAGTGTGCCAAGCCCCCGCTCTCCTAACCGGCGGAACGGTTTCCCCGGTGGCTCGGAAGGATCGGGATTGCCGAGTTCTCCCAGCTTGGTTCCCCCTTTTTCGAAGATCCGGAAAATATTGCCCGTTTGAGAGATGTTGAAGCGCGGTAGCGGAAATATCTCCTGCACGATGCCCATGGTCTTCTGCATTTCCGGCGTGACCTTGATTGGACTTTGCAGAGCAAGGGGAACTCCGTTAGCACCATAGGCCTGGCCGAAGATCGAATCTTTAACCGGGTATGATCCGTTGTTGTAAGCCGCCGCGCCCCACAGCATCGCACCATGCCGCATCATGCTGTGACTGACGTGATCGACAGACTCTGCGTGGCAATCGCCACAGGTTTTCTTAGCCACCCGCAGGTCCCCCGGATTCACGAACTGGATGAATTCCGGCGACTCATGGTTGAGCAGCACATCGCTGGAGTCCGGGTTCGCTGAGCTTTCAAAAAACACGGGATTGCGCGGGGCCGGGTGAGCCTGGCGCATCGTCAGGCCCGGAGTGGGATCGCCACCGTGGCAGTCCGTGCACCCAAGGCGCACAAATTCACTTCCATGCGGATCGTGCGAATTTCCATGACAAGCGATGCAACCGCGGCTTTTCAACATCACCGCCTCTTTGGATTGATCCACCTTGTTCGTTTTCGGAATGGCCACACCCTTTGGCACTGAAGAATCCGTTGCGGCGATGGGCGGGCCGAAAAGACTTCCATTGCCCTCAGCCGTTTCCTGGGCATAGGCTGACAAGGCCACACTACAAGCGGCCAGTGCGCAGGCGATGCGTAGATAAATCGTGGGTCGCTTCATTGTTAAAATGTCATGGTTGCAGAGAGGAAACCGCTAGATAGGAAAGTTGGCACATCATTGGGACTATCAGGAGTGTAACCGGGCACGCCGGTTGAGGACTTGCTGTAGATGTCTTTGTAACCTGCTCCCGGGAAAAGCATGCCGAATCCCGCGTTGAGTTTCAGGTTGTCCGTAAGAAAGGGTCTGTATTCCACCCCGAAGCTGATATCCCATCCAATTTCCCGATCAATATCGTCAGTGACCAACGCGGTCTTGATGGCGTTCGTCTCCATGAACAAAAGGTAATTCAGATTGGCAAACCCCCGCAACCTTGGCGTTAGATCCCATTCTTCACCAAGTCCGGCAATGAAGATGCCCGGGTTGACGAAATTGGACTGACCTAGGAACTTGTTGGATCTCAGTTCGGGAATCAGGCTCAGACGCTGTTTCAATCCGACCCCTGTTCCACCCAGATTCATCCCTTGATTCTGCCAATAACTGAAGGGGCCTATAAAATTCGGATTATCCACGATTGAGTCCCATCCGGTTGCGGTGTTGTCAGTAGCATCGTCGTCGCCCGATCCGTAGAACAAGGTGAATTTATGGCGCATCCAATTGGTATCCACCGAAACTTCCATGGCTGCCATCCATGCGCTGATGTCAACGGCGCGGCCTGCAAGCCCATTCAGATCATCCTGCCCGAACACGTGATAGAGGGAATGGCTGATATTCGCGCGACCGATGTGGCCTTCGCCATTCCAGCCCAGATAATAGGCCTGCAAATCATGAGGGGCCACGGTGCCAATCGGTGAGGGGCGGACGATGTTGCCCGCGCTGTCGTAAGTCAAACCGCTGCCGGTGCCATTATCCCAGTTGGCCAGAAAACTGAGTTCGGTGGTATAACCTTCGGTGAGAAAATCCTGATAGTAGAGGTTGGCGACGAAAACATTCTGGTTGCGGTCATCAAAGGTATTCAGCTCTGAAAAGGACTCCTTCTCGAAAAGATCGAACAAGGCCACATTGTACTGAATGCGGTTCTTTTGCAGATTTCCAAATAGGCGGTATCCCATGTTGGAATCGTAAAACACATGGCCGCGGAAATCCGCGTTGAAGGTCTGGATGCCGACCCGCGCCGCCGCGAAATCGTAATTCTCGGAAAGATCCAGCAAATGCGATTCAAAAAAGAACTGCTGCAATCCGACACGGTTCTCGAATCGATCGGTTGCGTTCGGATGATGGGCGGAGGAAAGCAGGGGATCGAGAAACCCATCGATATCTCCGGGGTTCACGATTCCGGAATTGTCGGGAGGGGGCGCCGTCGATTGATCAAGCCCTCGCGGGTCCGCCGAGACAACGTTTGCCTCGTGACCTGAGATATAGTTGGTATTGAAAACCGGCTGAATGCGGAACAACCATTCAACGGGCTTGAACGACGTCTCTCCCTTAAAGAGATCGAAAATCAGACTGGTGTTGGTATTGACGACGGTTTGGTCGCCCCTGCCGTAAAATTCAGAACTGTTGGGTCGCGCCGTGCTGACACCCGAGGGGACGGGAACTTCGTGAACTTCAAATTCGGTGGTGTTTTTCAGCGTCAGTGAAGCAAAAATATCCTGACCGTATATCGGAATATCTCCTTTGAGCACGCTCTGATAGTAGGGGTGCCAGAGGTAGGGCGTCTTTCGCTCATAGGGGGTTTCGGCTATGCTGTCGTCCAGATAGCGATTCCACACTCCCGTCGCAATGAGGTAGCGGTCTGCAACAGCAGTGCTGTTAGCCGGCGGTTCGGAAGGTTCGTACTCACCCG
This sequence comes from Luteolibacter sp., assembly GCA_039933825.1. Lineage (GTDB taxonomy): Bacteria > Verrucomicrobiota > Verrucomicrobiia > Verrucomicrobiales > Akkermansiaceae > Luteolibacter. The sequence continues at coordinate 20,461 of JBDTNJ010000250.1, read as the reverse complement.
CATGCCAGTGCTCAAAAATGTGGTCCTCGTAGCGAACACCTCTTCTCGGTAACACCATCGACCCATCGACGTCAGGCTCGTAGCGCTCCTCATCCGCTCCTTGCACCAATTCGGCGTCGATCCGACGTTGCTCCAATCCCCGGCGCGGCAATTGCAAATCATCGGGTATGGACGGAAAGAACTTGGAAATTTCCTTTGGCTTACCTGCGTCCCGGCTGAAAAAACGGCTATCGCTCGAATCCGAACCGTCTTGGAAGAAACGCCCGCTCCCCGGAGGCTTCACCGCTGGCACAGTAGGGGCTCCGGATCCCCCTGAATCCGCCGTTATGATGCCGCCATCCATTCCCATTCCAGGATCGGGGTTGAATTGCCCCGGTGGCAGCAAGGATTCTTTATCGATGGTAGTCTCCGCCTTGATTTTAAAAACGGGCTGAGCGGGTTCCTGCGCGGGATTCAAACTCGGGTCGGGAGAGAAAGTCGCGGGGCTTTGCGGCACGACATCAGCTAACGTTTGCTGAGCGGTTAGGCGATCCGGACGCTTCTCGCCACTTGCCAAATCCCATTCCGGAGTCCTCTCGTGCGGCGGCTCATAACAGGTCGTCAACAGGATGGTCGAAGAGGCGACCAAAAGGCGACGGCCTGTTTTGAAAAATCCAACGATCATGGGGCTGAAATTTCCATGGTTTGGCGATCACCGACTTTGCTCCGATTTGAGGGGCGATTTTGCTACCCGACCAAGTTTATCGATGAACTCTTCGACAGTAGCATCGTCAAAGCTCTCCGGAGGTTTGGCTGCGTCGAAGAGTTCCTTCAGCGGTTCCTGCGCGATCATTGCTTGCTGTCCGGATACGACAAGCGATTCGTTCAGGCGATCAATCGCCAGTGTCAGGCGCTCTGCATAGTAGCCTATGGACCACGTGCGATATTCCTTGGCAACCCTGCCAAATGCATCGGGTTGAAATGGCGTCCGGTTGCCAATCAGCTTGTCCAACATCCCGCGACTTTGCTCGCGACCCATCGCCGCGCTGGAAATCCGCTTTGCATATTCATCAGCCGAGCGGACCAGATCCTTGCGCGAGTCATCCCAGCCGGTCTCAGTTGCATTCAACAATGCTTTGATAGCCTCAATTTCGGCGGTCCTGCGTTCGCCCGGTTCACGATTGGCTTGCGCCGCAGCCTCCCGCAAAGCCACGGCTTGTCCCACAAGCCATGTTTTGATGTTGGAAAACCCCTCCTCTTCGCGCCAGTGCTTGGGCTCGGCGACCAGCAGGCCATCCAACTCGAAGACCAAGGCCGGATGTTTCGCCTTCACCAGCTCGTCGCTGAGATTCTGGTGACAGGCGACGCAATTGTTAGCACGCTGATAGGCGTTACCTAACTGCCGCATGCCAAGCCGCGCAAGCGCGTCTTTCGGGTAATCCAAGCGGGTATGTGAAAGCAACCAGTTATCCGCAGGACCATGGCAACTGGCACAGGAGACTCCGCTTTCGGCAGAGTGCCCCTGGGGAGGTGCAGCCAAGCTGGAAGAGGACAACTGGGACATTGGCGAGTGGCAGATCGTGCAGCTTTTCGATTCCGCGGCGTTTTCGACCCCAATCTGTCTAGCCATCGCTTTGGCACGCCCGTTAGTCAGGGTTGCTGAGGCGTTGAAATGCGGATCAAAACGGCTGAAAATGTTGTAGGCTCCACGCCCCGGACCAGCTCCTCCATGGCATCCGCTCGTCATGCAAGTCTGGGAACCGAGCACCTTTTCCGTCTCGGTTGGCTCGCTTCCACCGAACTGCGATTGGCTGACCCAGGTCACCACAGTTAAGAGCACAGTTGAAAGCAGCTTGTCGTTCCTCACCTAGCGCGATTTTTAAGTTCGCGTAGGGGGCTCTGGCAAGCGAATATGGTTGGCCCTCCCCGAGCCCCTTCAGATCGACGTGGAGGGATCAGTAATCAAATAACGCTGGATTACCTACCTGCGTCCTTCACAGCAAGGCACCCTGCGGTCGATCAATCGTCCGAAGAGGCTGGCACTCGTGGTGATCAGGCATTCGCAACGAGCCGGCTCGAATCATCTTCCGATGACCCATTGGAAAAAAATACCGCAACTGTCGTTCCCGGCTTGTGCCGGAGTCTGCAACTCCATAAATAAGACCTCGATGCAGGTTGATTCGAGTTTTCCGTTTCAAGCATCAATTTCGTTAAGCATGTGAATCACGACATCTTGATCAATTCGGCTATTTCAAACCCTATCCTTGCGACCGGGGTGGCTGGTGGTGTCCTGATGTTAGGGTACGTTGCCACTCAATGGTGGGCGGTTGCCGCCAGGTATCGTTTCGAGGCGAAACGAAGCCGGCTCGAGCTCGACGCGCTTCATCAAAAAATCGTGATCCTGAATCGCAAGGCGCAGGAAGCACCCGAATCCGCTTGGAGCGGATACCGCAAGTTCACCGTTTCCAAAAAAGTGGAAGAGTGCGAGGACACCTACTCATTTTACCTCACTCCACACAACGGCAGGCCGCTGCCACCGTTCAAACCCGGGCAGTATCTGACTTTCGAGCTGCATCCCCCCAATGCCGACAAGCCACTGGTCCGCTGTTATTCCCTCTCGGACGGCGCTCTTCGTGACGACCATTACAGGGTCACGATCAAGCGCGCCTTACCGCCGGCGGACGAACCCGGTATACCACCGGGCATTGTTTCCAGCTACTTCAGTGACCATGTGAAGGAGGGCGACATCCTCAATGTGAAAGCTCCCAGTGGCCGGTTCTTCCTTGATGTCGAAGTCGATCGCCCCGTGGTCCTCATCTCCGGCGGCATCGGCATCACGCCCATGCTGGCGATCGCCCGTCTGTTAACCCACATCAAAGATAACAGGGAAATCTACTTTTTCTTCGGCTGCCGCAACAGCGTTGACCACATGTTCCGTGACGAGGTTATCGAACTGCAAAAAGCCAACCCAAACATGCGGCTCCACATCTGTTATAGCCGTCCCCTTCCCAAGGACGTGCGTGGCGAGGCGTTTAGCCACGAGGGTCGTGTCACCGTTGATCTGATGAAGGAGATTTTGCCTTCAAGCAATTACGAATACTATTTGTGCGGTCCCGGCCCCTTTATGAATACCCTCGTAAACGGTCTTTACGAATGGGGGGTGCCGAAGAAAGATGTGAGGTTCGAAGCCTTTGGCCCGGCCACCGTGAAGAGCGGGCCGCAGGAGCCGGAAATCAAATCCGAGACCAGCGATCAAACGGTCATACCCATCGAGTTCGCCCGTTCCGGAAAAACCGTGCCGTGGAACCCCGCGATGGCGAACCTCCTCGAGTTTGCAGAAAATAACGGAATCACCACCATTGAAGGAGGTTGTCGCGCGGGCAGTTGCGGATCCTGTCTTGTCGCGATCAAACAAGGCGAGGTCGAATACATTCTGGAACCCGGCGCAGCCCCGGAAGAAGGCACCTGCCTTAGCTGCATCTGCCGGCCAAAAGGGAAAATGGTGATCGATGCCTGAGGCGCTCATATGGCAAAATCCGACAACAATCTAGCAAGCATCACCCGCCAGGCGGCCCGTCCGAAGCGGTGGGATGATCCACTGGATCCCGCGATGAGCGATGCCACGCTTGACATGCTGATGGCCACGGAACCGTTCGCCAGCATGAATGAAAGCGCATTTCCCGCCGCCACTCCACTGCGCGGGATCTTGCGGGCGGACACCGCCGTGCGCGAGTATGCTGCCGGAGGGATCGTGTTGCGTAAGGGCGATTACGGAACCTCGGCCTTCCTGGTCCTCGAAGGCGAGGTCGATGTGATCCTGCGTCCGGACATCGATCCCCAGCTTCTAGGTCGCGCACCTAGTGTCAAAAAAAGCTTCATCGGACGCCTCGCCCAATTGTGGAACAACAACCCGGAACCTGAGGGATGGCGTAAAAAATCCCCTCGCGCGAGTGACAACATCAAAGGCTCGATCAACAAGGCGAGTGGCTCCATTTATTTACAGGATTATCCGCAGATCGTTGCCGATTCAATGACCGCCTCGTTGAAAATGGGCCAGTTGTTCGGTGAAATTTCCGCGCTCAGCCGCATGCCGAGGACCGCCACCGTGGTGGCATCCACCAGCCAGACCCGCCTGCTAGAATTCAGTTGGGAAGGACTGCGTGACATCATGCGCTATGATGCCGCGCTGAAGCAGCAGATCGATAAAACCTATCGAGAAAACTCATTGAAGGTTTTCCTGAGGCATCACCCCCTTTTCAGCCACTTGGACGAATCCGTCTATGTGCGACTGTGTGAAGAAGCACAGCTGGAAAGTTTCGGTGAATACAACTGGTCCGGCTCCTACCTCAGGATGGCGAAAGAAGGTGACCAGACGATTTCCGCGAACGAGCCCGTCATCGTGCGGGAAGGCGAATACGGCAATGGCATCTATATGATCAGCGCCGGATTCTGCCGCGTAAGCCAGAAATACGGCAACGGCGAGCGCACTTTGAATTACATCGGCGCGGGCAGTGTGTTCGGCTACGAAGAAATCGCGAACCACTGGAGAGATCCCCAGCAAGAGCCGCACTCCATGTATACCCTTCGCTCGTTAGGATATGCTTACCTAGTATTCATCCCAACGGCTTCGGTCGAAAAATACGCAAACCGCGGACTTTCGGAAACAGATTTTCCATCCAGCCCCGTTCCGCAAAGCGTTTCAAAACCGGCGCACCCGCCTTCGGATGACGACGGCGGCGCGCCATCAGCCAGCGTAATGGAGTTCATGGCGGAGCATCGTTTCTTCAATGGCACGAAGTCGATGGTCATTGATATGGACCGATGTACCCGCTGCGACGATTGCGTGCGTGCGTGCGCTTCAACACACGACGGGAATCCCCGTTTCCTGCGGCATGGACCGATGATTGACAATCTAATGATTGCGAACGCCTGCATGCATTGCGTGGACCCGGTGTGCATGATCGGGTGTCCTACGGGAGCGATCCACCGTAGCAGCTTTGGAGGAGAAGTCGTCATCAACCCCGCCACCTGCATTGGATGCGGCACCTGTGCGGCGAATTGCCCCTATGACTCAATCCGCATGGTCGAGGTCAGATCAAGCAAAGGCGAGTTTCTGGTGGATGAAGAGTATCAACCCATTCTGAAAGCCACCAAGTGTGACTTGTGCGTCGAACAAACAAGCGGCCCTGCCTGTCTGAACGCTTGTCCACACGATGCTCTCAGCCGCACGGATTTAACCCATGTAACCTCCCTCACAAAGTGGCTGAAAAGGAAATAGATCTCACCCGGAGGAGGTTTGTTAGCACCTTGATGACCCTTCTGGCAGTCATCGGATTGCTGACAGCCTATATCAAATACGCTCCTTTGTATCCGCACCATGCCTACCTGAGCGGCTGGGTACTTTTCGCGGCGATGCTGTTTCTAACATTCTTCAACCTCCGCAAGCGGATTCCTTTCCTGCGCGTCGGTAGTGCCAGCTTCTGGATGCAACTTCATCTCTATGTGGGTGTGTTCTCCGGCGCGTTGTTTTTCGTGCATATCGGGTGGACATGGCCTGCGGGGACTTTTCATCAGCTGCTCGCCTGGTGCTATGTGATTGTGTTCGTGACGGGAGTGCTCGGGTTATGGATTAGCCGAACGTTTCCACGGAAGCTAACCGTCGCCGGATATGAAACTCCTTTCGAGCGTATCCCCCATGCTAGGGCCAGCCTGCGCGAAGAAGCCGAAGCGCTTGTATTGGCAGGCGTGGATGGCCAGATATCGCCCGTCATCGCGGAGTTTTATACGAAAAAACTCGGGGTGTTTTTCACCAATTCGTGCAATCGGTGGGCGCACCTGCGGCAGTCCCGCGCGCCACAGGCCGCACACGTTTCCCAGTTTGACGAAGTTCGAAGATATGCCAAAAAAGGCGAAGGTGAAATGCTGGAGAAACTAAGAGACCTGGTCGCCCGGAAGCACATGCTCGATTACCAGTATTCGCTACAGTCCGCTCTGCGGTTGTGGCTGTTCGCGCACATTCCTCTCAGCTATGCCCTGCTGATCTTTAGCGTGCTGCATATCATCCTCGTCCACGCGTTTTCAGGATCCTCTTCATGAAAGCGAATCCACAGTCACCGGTGTTTCCCTCGAAGGAGTATGTGCGCCCCAATCTGAATTGGGAGTGCGGGCATCTCTGCGAGGGTTGCCCTTGCCGGATCGGGCCATCACCCAAGGGAGAGTGCAGGGCAACCTATGAATGCGCGCCCCGGTTGGAAGTGAAACCGGGAGAAGTGAAGGGTCACTGGGCCTGCACCCGCCCGCGAACCGGCGGTGGCAAGTGCGAGAACGGCCCTCTTCCCGATGGCACCTGCTGCAATGCGATTCCCAAATGCCAACCGCGCAGAAGCCTTCGGTCGATCCGGAAGCGGGTGGTTGCGTTCACTATCATCTCCAGTTTTCTCATCTTGTTCGTATGTCTTAGCCGTGGGATGCGGGATGAATTCATCAACCCCGGGCCCCTATCCAATGTTCACGCAAGTGCGGCTTTCGTGAACCTTCACACGAAGGCGTCGGGTGATGCCAGCCGCTGTGCCGCTTGTCACGAGGGAGCAAGGCAGGATGCGGCATCGTGGAACGCCAAGGCCTTCGATGCCTTCAAACATGGCCTCGCTCCGGCCAAATTGATCAAGAAAGGCCCGCTCGAAACCTCTGCAATGGATGAGAACTGCTTGGCCTGCCACGAGGGTAAGAAGTTCCACCAGCCTAACATGATCACTCAATTCGCGTGCTCTGAATGCCACAAGGAACATCAGGGCAGCGGACTCATGCCGGCAGTGAACAGTTCTTCCTGCACGTCATGCCACGGTTCCGCCGAACTCATGGCCGCATCGCGGAAAATCGGAGCGAAGACCGATCCACACGCATTCTCATCGTTAGATCCTAACACCACCTTGAAGATCCAATCGCGCGAACGGCCGACAAAAGGCTATACCGAAGTGATCACCGCGTTTGACACCGATCATCCCGAGTTCCAGCAGATACGGGACGGTGTCCGCGATGAAAATTCACTGAAATTCAACCACTCGCTACACCTGCGAACGGGGAAAATCCCAAGGATACTTAATTGCAATGACTGCCACGAACGCGATGGCAGGGGCGAATACCAACGGCCGATCACCTACGAGAAAAATTGTGTCGAATGTCATGCCCTGCAGTTCGATCCGAACACGCCCGCTGAAAAAAACAAACCCGGGATCTATCTGCCGCATGGCGATCCCTATTACGTCCGTGCCTACCTGCGCAGCCTCAACATTCAATACGAGGAGTATGGCCGCAGCCACGAGGGCATCACGCGCCGGGATGAGCTCAGTGACTACGTGAGGGGGAAACGCGCGGGCATCGAGAAACTCTATCAATCCGGTGAGAACCTGGAGCGCGCGGTATTCTTCGCGGACATGAAGGGAGAGATCCCCGGCGGCCTCCGTGCGCCATTCGCGGGTTGCGCGACCTGCCATGAAGTGTCGGCTCCCAAGAGTGATAGTGCGACTCCCGTAATCAAAAAGGTCTCAACGCCTGACCGTTGGATGACGCTTGGGAAATTCAATCACGACAGGCACCAGAAAGGACTGACCTGCCTGGACTGCCACAAAGTGATGGACAGTGAACTCACGAGCGATCTCAACCTGCCTTCGATCAAGTCCTGCGTGGAGTGCCATAGTCCCAAGGGAGGAATCGATCACCGCTGCACCGTCTGCCACACCTATCACAACAGCCAGCCGGGCGCAGTTTCCAAGTAAAGTGCCCGCTCCGTGTGCCACCCAACCTTTCTCCCTTTATTGGCAAGGTGAACAACAAGGTCCACCCTCCGTCCATGCAACAAGCAGGTCCCAGACAGGGATGAATTGTATTTTCCTTCCGGTATCATCTGGCTGGGAGTAGTCCCAGATTTGGGATGGATTTCCGGAAAGTTGATCGAGGAGCCCGATCAGTTTCCGCTGGCAAGCTTTGGATAGCGCCACGAGGAAACCAGCGGATTTTGACGAGAGGACCGGTTCGTATGTCTTTCGGTCGGCCATGCCCAAGGTCGGAGGCAAGGTTGGATAGACTGGTTTTCCTGCCCGCATCCGTTTCCTTCATGAGCTTCCAAACCCCAATCCTGAGACAAAACTGCGGATTTTTTCATCACTCCGCATATTTTAGCGTAGCTCTTGCGCGGATTAGCGCAGGGGATGCGGAGCCGACGAGGCCAACCGGGGCGATGGTATGAACTGTTCACAATGGCTGCTCCCAAAAAACCGAACCTAGTGTCCGTGACCACCATCAATGACGATGGTTCGCGCTACATCCTGCATCCGGCCGATGTGAAGGGACCATGGAACGTGGCAAGACGTTTTGTCGGCGTGCTGCTGATCGCCATTTACATTTCATTGCCATGGATTCCGATCAACGGAAACCCGGCGGTTTTCCTCGATGTGGAAAACCGGATGTTCCATCTCTTCGGTCTAACGATGGTGCCTCAGGATCTATGGGTAATGTTCTTCGCTGTCAGCGGCTTGGGCTTCATCTTGTTTTTCGGCACATCGCTGTTAGGCCGGGTCTGGTGCGGATGGACTTGTCCTTACACCGTGTTCCTCGATCACGTCTATCGCAGGATCGAACGTTGGATCGATGGGGATGCGCCCGCCCGCCGCGCACTGACCAACGCTCCGTGGACGCTTGGGAAAATTTTCAAGCGCGTCCTGAAGCATTCGCTTTACGCCATCATCGCCGCCGCTATCGCGCATGTGTTCCTTTCCTACTTTGTTTCATTGGAGCGCCTGTATGGCTTCATGCATGAAGGCCCGCTGGAACATGCGACGGCCTTTGGAATCGTGCTTTTCCTCACCCTCGTTCTATGGTTCTGCTTCGGATATTTCCGCGAGCAATTCTGCATCATCATGTGTCCCTATGGTCGCCTGCAGAGCGCTCTAACTGATGATGACACCTTCAACGTAGGCTACGACGAAAAACGCGGCGAGCCGCGGGGAGCCAAAGGAAAAGCCGAGGGGGATTGCATTGACTGCCACCGGTGCGTGCAAGTCTGCCCGACCGGTATCGACATCCGCAACGGGCTCCAGCTGGAATGCATCGGCTGTACCGCCTGTATCGATGCCTGCGATGACATCATGACGAAAGTGGAACGTCCGAAGGGCCTGATCCGTTATGATTCTTTCAATGGCTTCGCCGGGAAAAAACGCCGCTACCTCCGGCCACGAGTCTATGCATATTGCGCCCTGGCCCTGCTAGGTCTTGGCGTGCTGACGCTGGTGGCTTCAAAAAAAGCCAGCCCGTTCATCGCCACCATTTCCCGGAACGGCGGCGCTGGCTTCTACAGTGATGAAAATTCAGTTAGAAATATCTACAAGGTCCGGGTTTTCAACAAACACAACCAACCTGCCAACATCACCATCCGGCTCGGCAACGAGACACCAAAAGGCTACGAACTCAGTGGTGCCGAACAAACGTTCACGCTCGCCCCGCTCAGCGAAATCTCCCGCACCTGCGTTGTCATCGCCCCATTGAGGGACTACATCGGCATCTCCGAGATTACTTTAGAAATACGGGCGGATCACGGCGACGTGCTCTTGAAAAAGACCGCCCGCTTCCTCGGCCCCAACCCTCAATCGATCCACAAGGACGAGAACCACGAAAAAGAAAAAGCAAACGAAATAGATAAGGACTAACTGACATGAAATCCATCAACGCATTCATCACCCGCAATCCCTGGCTCTACGTCGTCCTCGCATTCATTGTGCTGCTGGGAGCGTGGTCCGCCCTCATTTCCGTGGCGGTGAAATACTCGCCGCAGCAGATTGAAGTGAAACACTGAGTTCTATCCGATGACCACTGTTGCTGCCCTCGTCGCCGGACTTGCCACCAGTTTTCACTGTGCGGGCATGTGCGGACCGATCGCATGTGGGCTCGGCACCTTGGCAAAGTCCGAGGGCGAGCGGCTGACCGCCGCTTCTCTCTATCACGGATCACGCCTCGTTTCCTACTCCGTCATCGGAGGCATCTGCGGCGCTCTGGGGCAGCAGCCGCTCAAATGGTTTTTTAACTCGCCTGCTGTTCTGCTGCCGTGGGTGATGGTGGGCGTGTTGCTCATCATGGCGCTCGGTTTGGATAAAAAAGTCCCCCGTCCCGCGATTCTCAATCGACTAACCGCCCGCGCGCGCTTCAAGGCGTGCAGGCTCTCCGCTTACGGCGGTGCCTCGGCGATGGGGCTGCTCACTCCATTTCTCCCCTGCGGCCCGCTCTATCTGGTTTTTGGGGCATCGCTTCTGGCAGGTTCCGCGGCAAAGGGTGCGGAATTCACACTGGCCTTCGGCCTTGGCACCGTGCCGTTGCTTTGGCTCGCACAGCATCAATTCCACCGCATCCGGCAGAAGCTCACGCCTCTCGCGATGGGGAGGCTCCGCCGGGGCTTGGCATTGATCACCGCACTTGTGTTAGCCATGCGCCTCCACGGCACGATTCCGGATGGTTTTTATGGAGAGAAACCCAAACCCACCGGCAAGGGGCTGCCATCGTGTTGTCATTAGAATTCCGCTCGCAATAGTCAGTCCCTGCGGTTAAGTGCCATCATGACGAAATAGGCGAGCTGAGCGATGGATCCGATGGCGGCGGCGACGTAGGTCATGGCGGCCCAGAAGAGCGCGTTTTTCGCCTTATCATGCTCCATCGAAGCGGCCAAGCCGCTGCTTTCCAGCCACACAAGGGCCCGGTTGCTGGCATCGAATTCGACCGGCAGGGTAACGATCGTAAACAGCGTGGTGATGGCGAAAAGACCGACCCAGATCCAGAGAAAGGTGAGATTGGGCATGAAGCCGATTCCCAAGAAGCCGAGGATCATGACGTAGTTGAGCATTTTACTCGAAAACTGCACAGCGGGGACCATTTTCGAACGAAGACCCAGCCAAACGTAGGCTTGCTGGTGCTGCACGGCATGTCCGCATTCGTGGGCGGCGACTGCGGCAGCGGCAACGGAGTTCATGTGATAGACCGACTCACTGAGGTTGACGGTTTTTGTCGTAGGGTCGTAGTGATCGGTGAGCTGGCCGGGGACGCTGATGACCTTGACGTCGTTGATGCCGTTCTGGCGGAGCATGGCTTCAGCAACCTGGGCACCGGTCATGCGGATCGGGATTTGCGAGTATTCCGTGAACCTGCGCTTCAACGTGCTGCTGATGAGATAACTGGCTAGCATCGATATTCCGATGATAAGGATGTAGGACATCGAGATGCCGCCGTGAGGGGCAGGTGCGAGTTGGGCGAGAATTTCTAAATTCATTGCATGAGGTTACGATCATCCGATTTCTCCGCAACTGATTTCCCGTTGGAAAATGGGGTCGGTTTTCCACCCGGTTGAAAGTGTTCCCGCTGGGACTGCCGGGACTTTTCAGAGTGATTTTACACGCAGCGTGAAGGTTTGGGAAACCCGGGTCCGGGGGTCGGTGGCGGTCAAGGTGTGGATGCCAGGTGTTAGATGGATGATCGGCTCGGGAGTAGCGGGCTCGATGCGCAGCGTGTCCGAGTGCCACAAGGCGGTGCCGGGAAGATTGGTCACCGGGCGGAGCTTATCGGAGCCGGATGGGATTTCCGGATCGAGCAGGTAGGTGGCGTCGTCCGCCGGGCTGATGATACGGAGCGCTTCGAGCGCGGGCCGGGCGGTGCCGAGCACGAACTCGTTGCGGCGGACGTTGTGGCGGCTGGAGAACCACTCGCCGAAGGTGGGATCGAGCAGGGCCTTGCCGGATGCATCGTAGTCGGCGGACGTCGCGCCGGGCGGAATTCCATCAGGAGGCGCGAGTTCGCGACGAAGATGGGGATTTGTGGAATCATCAGGGATGAGTTTCCCATTTCTATTATCGATGCAAATGTCAACAAGGTCACGCGGGCGGATGAACCAACTCGGTGCGCTCGACTGATGGAGACGCAGCATGGCGCGATGGAAAATGGGGCCGGCCCCGGCAACGCCTGATAAACCTTTCATCGGCTGTTGTTCAAAGTTTCCCGCCCAGACGCCGACGGTGAATTCCGGGGTAAATCCAATGCACCAATTGTCGTGGAAATCGGAGGAGGTTCCTGTTTTCACCGCACAGGGGAAGGGAAGATCGAGTGGACCACCGGGCTGGAAGGACGGGGCGCGGGCGCTCTGATCGGAAAGGATGTTAGCGATGAGGTAGGCGGAACGGGCATCAAACAAGCGCCGGGCAGGATCGTGATCCGCCGGGAAAAGAACAGGTGAAAAATATTGGCCGCCACGGGCGAGGGTGGCGTAAGCATTGGTGAGCTCCAGCAAGGTGACCGGGGCGTTTCCCAACGTGAGACCGAGGCCATGAACAGATGAATCATCCCCGAGTGTCCGGATCCCGATGCTAGTTAGAAAATCATGAAGTGGCTTCGGGCCGCCAAGGGCATTGAGTTCGCGAAGGGCGGGAACATTGAGGGAACAGGCGAGCGCGGTGCGGAGGGTGACCGGGCCACGATAAGTCCGGTCGTAGTTTTCGGGCAGGTCAAGGCCCTGCCGGGTGCGGAACGGTGTGGGGATATCGGCGAGGATGGAGCTCGGGATCCGATGGTTCCGTTCCATTGCCAGCAAATAGGTGAATGGCTTGAGGGTGGAACCGGGCGAACGTGGCATGAGTGCCCCGTTGAACTGGCCGCCACGGTGGTCGTTCCAATCTGCGGAGGAAACGAGGGCGAGGATTTCTCCGGTGGGGTTGTGAATGATGACCACTGCGGCGTGGCGGAGATTGGCACTTTTGAGCTTTCCAGCTTCTTCGCGGACAATCGCACCGAGGTCGGTCTGGAGCGGGAGATCGAGAGTGGTCGGGATTTTGGATTTGAGATTTGAATTTTGAAATGAGCTCGCCAACCATGGGGCGGATTGGGACTCCCGCAGCGGGCGGATTGTTAGGCCTTCGGAGATGGCTGCGAAAATACGGCGTTCGTCGTAGTTTCCCGATGAAGCAAGACGGTTGAGCACCAAATTGCGGCGCTCGATCGCGCGATTTTGATGGTGGATGGGGTTGAGGCGCGATGGCGCTTGCGGCAGGCCGGCGAGGAGCGCGCACTCGGCGAGTGATAGATCGCCGAAGGGTTTTTGAAAATAGAATCGCGCGGCCTCGAGGCTGCCAGTGCGGAGGTTGCCATAGTCGAGGCGGTTGAGATAGGCAGTTAGGATCTGGTTTTTCGACCAGGTCATCTCCAATCTCCGCGAAACCAGAGACTCGCGGATCTTGGTGAGCGGATTACGCCGGGCCGGCGGGGAGGAAATTTTAACGAGTTGCTGGGTGATCGTGGACGCGCCGGACACGACGCGGCGATTTGCCAGAAAGTCCCAGGCCGCGCGGCTGGTGGCCAGCAGGTCGATTCCACCGTGTTGGTAAAACCGCTTGTCCTCGGCAGCGAGGGTGCAGGCGAGGAGATCCGGCGGCACATCTTCAAGCGTGAATTTTGCGGCACGCGACGAATCCGGCAGTGTCAGGTGCATGATCGGCGTGCCATGGCGATCGAGGAAAACGGGCGATGCTTCGTTTTCCGAACCAAGCCCGGGCGGCAGGGAAAATGCAAACGGCAGGACAAACCAAGCAAGCAGCGCTACCAGCACGGCAACGAGGCAAAGGCGGATGATTGATCGGGGAATTTTCAGTTCGCACTTCAAGCACTGGAAGATGCGGGAAACCTGACAAAAATAAATGGAAAATTTCCGTTTGGAAAAGTGGGGTGATTCGGCTCGTATTGCAGGCGTATGAAAAAACAAGTGTTTCTATTGAGCTGTGCGCTGGGTCTCTCCATGATTTCCGCGCGATCCGCAGAGGAGAAAGATAAAACGCCACTGGGCAAACAAATGGAGTCCATGTCGGATGCCTACAAGGGATTCCGAAAAGAGACCGATCCAGTGAAAGGCGCGGCCCTAGCACGGGACGCGCAGCAAGGCGCTCTCAAGGCCGCAATGGAAGTCCCGGCGCTGATCAAGGACATGCCGGAAGGACCGGAAAAGATCAAGGCCGCGGTGGAGTATCGCAAGATGATGGGCAAGCTCTTCATTTCCCTTTGCGAAGTGGAGGAGGCCTTCAATAGCGGAAAGCTCGAAGACGTCGCCAAGCTCGTCACCAGTTTGAAGGAAATGAAAAAAGACGGTCACGAGAAGTTCGTCAAAGAAGACGAGTGATTCTGTTAAGGGATATCTGTTAAAATGAAAAGGCCCGAACGTGGATGCGTCCGGGCCTTTTTAAATCATGGGGTGCGTGCCCGGCTCATTCAATAATAACGCGGGTGCCGGTTTTCACTTTCGAATAGACGAGAGGAATGGTGCCGCTCGGTCCGCGAACGCAAGCGTGCGAGGCGGGGTGGCGCTTTACCGGGCCGATGTGGTGGCCCACCCCATCATTGGTGAGACGCATCCAGTAGCGCATCGAGGCACCTTCGAAGTGGCCGCCTTCAGGGACGGGGTCAATTCCCATGTCGGCGTTGCCATTGACCACCTCGCCGGAGGCATCTAGCATTTTACCATACTTGTTGGATTTTTTATCCACAACTTTTTCAAGGATATAGAAAGTGCCGGTGGGTGTGGGGCGATCAGGGATGCCTGAACAGATCGGATAGTCCATGGCGATTTCTTCGCCGTTATAAAGATAGGCGCGTTGCAATTCCAAGTTTACCTTGAGGGAGGAATTTTCCGGATTGGTGCGAGAGAGCAGTTCGTCGTTTTTCCAAACGTCGTAGGTTTTCGGATAGGTGGGCTCAGCCTTGAAATGATCATAGGTGCCAGCCGGGAAGGGATTGACGAACTTGCCCCCCTTAGTGACGGAAGGTGAAGCCTTTTGGTTGGCGCAGCTCGCTAACAATAGCATGGCGGCGGCGGCGGCGAATCGGGCGATGTTTCGAAGTTGGATCATGTGCTTGAGACGTAGGACGCGGGGACTTAGGCCGGATTTTTCAAAAATGCAATCCCGATCCCAAATCGCGAAAATCCAGTATTCCAGCCGTCACACGGATGCGGCGAGCGTTTTCACCGTCGTCCCATCGACCCAATGGCTGCCGATCATCGTGGCGCGCGGATGTTCCGGCACACCGCGCTCGTTGTGGTGGATCATGGAAACCAGCATGTCCACCGCCGCTTCACCGACGAGATCATTGCGCTGATCCATGCCGGCCCATGCCCCGTGATCGGCCCGCCATTCGTATTGGATCAGGCCGATTTCGTCGGGCACATGCAGCCCTAGGTCCTGAATCCAGCGCTTAACCTCATGATAAAGGGTGAAAATGACATCGGGCTTGTTTTCCTCCAGCCACTTCCCGAAAAGCGACGGATCACTCCGCGCGGCCGAGACTTCGTAAAACGGCTGGGTGCGTTGCGTGATTGGCAAAAAGCGGGCCTGTCCCGTAAGAAATCCCGCCGTGAAGCGGCCTTCGATCAGATCGTCAATCACCCCGTCCAACACCAGCGCCGGCCGCTTGTATCCAAGCGCCATTGCTTTTTCGAAAGCGATCAGCGCGAGTGTGTGCTGGTCACTGCAGGCAAATGAAAGCGCCGGTTCGCGGGTCCGCAAGCCGGTGACCAGCGCGGGAAATTCCTCCCAAAGCGGGGCGAGATGCTGCGGTAAACGATTCCGTTGCATCAGGCCGACAATCACGATGCCGCGGATATTTCGTGCCCGAAAAATGGACAGCCAACGCGCGGCCGTCATGTTCGGCTCATGCATCCAAAACTCATCGAGTTGATAACCCAGCTGCTTGGCCCGCTTGCGGCAGCCGTTCACGTAGGACGGAATCGTCGGGTGTTTGAAAAGGGCATCACGGTTTTCGTGGGCATTGATCATCGCCAGCGTCGCCTGAAATCCAGGCGAACGGTTTTGCCTCAACTCCGCCATCAAGTGGGCGACCGTAGGGTTCAGGCGATACCCCAAATTCAGCGCCACTGCCTCTATTCGTAGTCGGGTTTTCTCGGAAATCCGCGGACTTCCACGCAAGGCGAGACTCACCGTGTTCTTTGAAAATCCGGCGGCCTTGGCCACGTCTGCCATCGTCGGTTGCAACATCAGGCTTCGCTTAAATACCCAATTCCGATGATCGTCCAGCCCGAAAGATTACTGTCATGCGATTTGGCTCTTTCCGAGGGGGCTCTGGCCGCTCACAAAACAACCGTTATGGCATTCACCATTGGTTTAGATTACGGCACCAACTCAGCCCGAGCACTCGTGGTCGATTGCACCAATGGCCGCGAAATTGGCACGGCGGTCGTCGATTATCCGTCCGGCCATCAGGGGATTTTGCTCAACTCCTCGGACCACCACCTCGCCCGCCAGAATCCGGCGGATTACGTTTTCGCGCTCGAAAAGGCCACCTTGCTCGCAATCGCCGAAGCAAAGGCGACCGAGCCCTCGTTCGCTACGGACCAAGTGATCGGAATCGGCATGGACGGCACCGGGTCGAGTCCCCTGCCCGTTGACGCTCAGAACGTTCCGCTCGCTTACGACCCCGTTTTTTCCGAAAATCTCAACGCCCATTGCTGGCTCTGGAAAGACCACACGAGCATCCCCGAGGCGGGGGCGATTACCGAAATCGCAAGAAAACTCCGCCCGCAATACCTTGCGAAAATCGGCGGCACCTATTCTTCCGAGTGGTTCTGGGCGAAAATCTGGCACTGCCTCAAAGTGGACCCCACCGTCTTCGATGCCGCCTATTCGTGGGTCGAACTCGCCGATTTCATCCCCGCCGTGCTCGCCGGAGTTTCCGATCCCCGCGAAGTCCGCCGGGGCGTTTGCATGGCCGGCCACAAGGCCCTTTACGCCCCCGACTGGGGCGGCCTCCCGGATAAGGAATTCCTGTCCACGCTCGATCCGAAACTCGCCGCCCTCCGCGACCGCCTCTACGACGAAGCCTTCGACGCCTCCGCCATCGCCGGAAAGCTCTGCGCCGAATGGGCGGAAAAACTCGACCTGCCCGCCGGAATCCCCATCGCCATCGGTGAAATGGACGTGCACTACGGTGCCATCGGCTGCGGCGTGGATGAGGGCACGCTAGTCAAGGTCATCGGCACTTCCACCTGCGATTGCGCGGTCGTTTCCGCTGATAGGACCGTCGCCGACATCCCCGGCATCTGCGGAATCGTGAAGGGTGCCATCCTTCCCGGCTACTTCGGGATCGAGGCCGGCCAATCCGCCGTCGGTGATATTTTCAAATGGTTTGTCGAAGGCGTGTTAGATGATGTTTCCCTTCACGGAAAGCTCACCGATGACGCTGCGAAACTCAAACCCGGCCAGTCCGGTTTGTTAGCGCTCGATTGGAACAACGGCAATCGCACCATCCTCGTCGATCAAAGTCTCACCGGCCTGCTGCTCGGCCAAACGCTCTACACCACCAAGGCTGAAATCTATCGGGCTCTCATCGAGGCCACCGCCTTCGGCGCACGCGCCATCGTGGACCGCATC
This sequence comes from Luteolibacter sp., assembly GCA_039933825.1. Classification (GTDB taxonomy): domain Bacteria; phylum Verrucomicrobiota; class Verrucomicrobiia; order Verrucomicrobiales; family Akkermansiaceae; genus Luteolibacter. Next base: position 3,026 of record JBDTNJ010000250.1, on the reverse strand, counting down.
AAGGAATACGGCGTACCTGTCGAGCGCATCGTCTGCTCCGGCGGCATTGCTGAGAAAAACGCGCTGCTCATGCAGATCTATGCCGATGTCACCGGTTGCGAAATGCGGCTGTCCCGCTCCTCCCAATCCTGTGCGCTCGGCTCCGCCATCGGTGCGGCCGTCGTTGCGGGTGCCCATCCGGATTTCAAAACCGCACAGGCTGCAATGACCGCCCTCAAGGAAATCACCTATCGGCCGATCCCCGAAAACCAGGCGGTTTATCAACAGCTTTACTCCCTCTACCGCGATCTCCACGACTCCTTCGGCGGTGTTTCCAACAACGCTAGCCTCGGACATGTCATGAAGGACCTGCTCACGCTCAAAGCCCAACAATCCAATTGATCTCATGTCCGACATCAACAAATTCGACCACCTCGAAATCTGGTTCGTCACCGGTTCCCAACATCTCTACGGACCGGAAGCGCTTAAAAAAGTCGATGAGCACGCGAAGGTCGTCGTCGACGCGTTGAACGCCGCCGGCACGCTGCCACACAAGGTCGTTTTCAAGCCCGTCCTCAAGTCCGCCGGTGAAATCACGCAGTTCGCCATCGACGCGAACTCCGCGCCTAACTGCATCGGCATCATTGCCTGGATGCACACGTTTTCCCCCGCGAAAATGTGGATCGAGGGCCTGCAAATCCTCCGCAAGCCGCTGGCCGATCTTCACACCCAGTTCAACCGCGACATCCCGTGGGAGACGATCGACATGGATTTTATGAACCTGAACCAGACCGCTCACGGGGGTCGCGAGTTCGGTCATATCGGTGCCCGTCTGCGCCTGCCGCGCAAGGCCGTCGTCGGTCATTGGGAAGACAAGGAAGTCCATGACCGGCTCGCCGCCTGGGCCCGCGCCGCGAGAGGATGGTTTGCTTCGCGCACGCTGAAACTTGCTAGAATCGGCGACAACATGCGCTACGTTTCCGTGACGGAAGGCGACAAGGTTTCCGCGCAGATCCGTTTCGGTTGGGAGGTGAACACCTATGGCATCGGCGATCTCGTTGCGAAAATTAACGCCGCCACCGATGCGCAGGTCGATGCTCTCTGCGCGCTTTACGAAGAGAAATACCGCGTCGCTCCCGAGCTGAAAAAAGGCGCCGCCCGCCACCAATCGTTGCGTGATTCCGCTGCCATCGAGATCGGCCTGCGCGCGCTGCTAGAAGAAGGCGGCTTCACCGCGTTCACCACCACTTTCGAAGACCTTCACGGCATGAAACAACTGCCAGGCCTCGCTGTGCAGCGCCTGATGGAAGACGGCTACGGATTCGCCGGTGAAGGCGATTGGAAAACCGCCGCGCTCACCCGCGTGATGAAAGTCATGGCCCACGGACTCGAAGGCGGCACCTCGTTCATGGAGGATTACACCTATCATCTCGATCCAGCCAACCCGCTCATCCTCGGCGCGCACATGCTGGAAATCTGCCCGTCCATCGCATCGGAAGTTCCCAAGATCGAAATTCATGCTCTCGGCATCGGCGGCAAGGAAGATCCCTGCCGTATGGTCTTCGATTGCGTGGCTGGCAAGGCCGTCAATGGCTCCATCATCGATCTCGGTAGCCGCCATCGTTTCCTCGTCAACGAGGTCGATTGCGTTGCCCCGCAGAACGAGCTGCCGAATCTCCCGGTCGCCCGCGTCTTGTGGAAACCGCTCCCAGATTTGAAAACCGCCACCGCCGCGTGGATCTATGCCGGCGGCGCGCACCACACGGTGCTTTCTTACGCACTTACCAGCGAGCATCTCGAGGATTTTTCCGAAATCGCCAAAATCGAACTCAGCGTGATCGACGAGGAAACCCGTCTCCGCTCCTATAAAAACGAGCTTCGCCAGCAGGACCTCTACTTCCATCTCGCCCAAGGCATCCAAGGCTAACCAATCCCAACCATGTATCTACCACTCGGCCAACACTCGCCCGACGTCAAACTCGGCTTCGTCTCCGCATCCCGCAACTGCTTCCCACGTCCGCTTGCTGCGGAGCGTTCGGATAGACTCGTCGCTGCCACCAAGGCGCTCGGCATCGAAGTCACGCTTCCCGAAGGAGAATGCGCGGTCATCGAAACCCGCACCCACGCTGCGGACGCCGCTGCCCAGCTCATCGCCGCCGGTTGTGATGCAGCAGTGCTTTTCCTCGGAAACTTTTCTCCTGAAATCGAAGATGCCGCATTTGTCAAAGCCTTCCCGGGTCCGGTTCTTCTGATAGCAGCCGCCGAAGAGAATGGCATGAACATGCTGCAAAAACGCGGTGACGCCCTTTGCGGTCTGCTTTCCGCCGCGATGGCGATCCGCAAGCGCGACCTCCAGGACCGGGTGCATATTCCAGAGCTTCCAGTTATTTCCGCGGAAGACGGTGCGAAGGAAATCGCTCATTTCGAAAAAGTCATCAAGGTCGTCAAAGGCACGCGCAATGCGACCATCGGCTTGTTCGGCCCTCGCCCTCGCGATTTCGAAACCTGCAATTATAACATCGCGTCGATCCAATCGATCGGCGTCGAGATCGAGGAGTTAGGTCACTTCGATCTTCAGAACGAGATCAAGCTCATCAAGGAGTCCAAGGCCATCGCCGCGGACATGAAGGAGGAAATGCCATCCATTCCTAACGACGAGGAATTTGTCGGACGCCTATCCGATTACGAGCAGGCGATCCGGAATTTCCGCGACCGCTTGAAACTCTCCGGCGCGGCTTCGCAATGCTGGTCCGAACAGGAATTTGCCCTCAAACACGTCCCCTGTTTCATCAACGGCCGGATGGCGGACAAGGGTTTCCCGATAGCTTGTGAAAACGACGCCTACTCGCTTGTTGCCGAGCTGATGGGCCAATACGCTAGCGACAACACGGTCACCGTTCTCGATATCAATCACTCCATTCCCGGCAATCTCCACGAGTCGCTCAAGGACTATCCGCTCCGCGACATGGTCGGCATGTTCCATTGCGGCAATACCGCCAGCAAGCTGCTCAAGAATCCGGAGATGAAATACCAGCTCATCATGAAGC